>CAZAAP010000259.1:0-1503 GCA_964482935.1 uncultured Enteractinococcus sp. | reverse complement strand
CGTTTTACTAGTACTTCCAGCCGTACGCGATGTATGCTGAAGCACCCTTTCTAATTGCCGAGCGCTTTCAACCATAAGGAGGCCATATTGACTCATGAGATCCATCCTGGATTTTCGGTTCGTTACTTCCAGCAGAAACAAGATTTTGAAAACGATGGCCGCCCCGTCATTGGGGTCGTCGTCGCCTTATGGTCACCGGAATTGAGCTACATCACGGCGCAGTATATCCACGACCTGACGATGCAAACTGTCCACACCATCCGCGAGCAAGGCGGTAGGCCCCGCCTTATCGACAGCTCTGCCCCTACTTTGCAAGAGCGCGGAACGACCTGGTTGAACAACGCGGATGGCTTCATCTTCCTCGGTGGCGCCGACGTCCATCCGGGATTCTATTCCGATGTAGACCTCGAAGTAGACATACCGTGGGTTGATGTAAAAGCCGATAAGTTTTGCCTGGACGCCATGACCCGTATCGTGGATGAGGACCGACCCCTCTTGGGTATTTGCCGGGGCTCGCAGCTATTGAACGTATCCCAGGGTGGCACGCTAGTAGAACATATCGACGGGCATCGAGTAGATCTCGGCGACGGCAACATGGGGTTCATGGATGAGAAAGTCGAACTTGTCCCAGACTCCCTGATCGCTGAAATCCTGGGTGGCGCTGGCACTATCGGCGTTCGCAGCTCACATCACCAGACGGTTGATACCCCTGGTGACAGCCTGACCGTGACCGCCTATGCACACGACAACAGCATCGAAGCGATCGAACACACCGGTAAACAATGGGTCATCGGTGTGCAGTGGCACCCCGAAGAAGCCTCAGCCAATGAGGAACACCGTCGTCAAATCTTCCGGTCGCTGATTACTAAGGCAAAAGAACAAGCCGCCAAACGACCAGTTCAAGAGCCAGCTCTGCAACAGTAACCCCGGGTTTGGGGAGTGCGGCCCAGCTGGCCCTTAAAACGAGACACTCCCGGTAGGTACCATCATGGTCCTACCGGGAGTGTTTGCGTTGAATTCAGTGTTTATTCGAGCTAAGGGTTTTTGATCCCGTTAAAGATCAGATCAATGAGCACAGCCCCGGTTTGTTCGGCCCCGGCCGATTTTTCGGCGTCGTACCAATCAACTAACGAGTTGATGGTACCGAAAACTAGCCGTGCCAGAACCTTGGGGCTCGTGGCTTCACGCACCGAACCTTCAGCCTGCGCCTGAGCAATAAGACTGGCCAAACGCGTGGTCAGATTCCGACGACGGAAGAGCGCTTGGGTTTCGACCTCGGAATTGCCGCGCAGCCGCAGCAGAAGCGTCACGTAGGGCTGCTTATCAATCAGCACACCCACCGCACCGGCGATGAGCGCTTTGATCTGTGCTTGTGCCGACCCGCTGGTCTGTTCGGCGTCGTCCACGACCGCTTCGAGACTATCGAGAGCCTCGGTGAGCGCACTTTGGAGGATCTCTTCTTTGGTTTTGACGTGGTGGTAGATCGCAGATTTCGAAATGCCT
>CAZAAP010000258.1:0-1520 GCA_964482935.1 uncultured Enteractinococcus sp. | reverse complement strand
TATCGCACCGCGACCCTGTCTGCGTTAGACATTGGCTACCGCACCCTCGACACTGCGCTGCGGTATAACAACGAAGTCCAAGTGGGCCAAGCTCTCGCCCAAACTGATGTGCCGCGTGAAGATATTCGAGTCACCACAAAGATCCCGGGCCGCTTCCAGGGCTACCACGAAGCAAAAACTTCGATCGTCCGCTCGCTTCGAGACCTCAACCAGCCCTACGTTGACGCCGCCTTGATCCACTGGCCGCTGCCACGTCAGCACAAATACGTTGATACCTGGCGTGCCATGATTGAGATGCGCGACGCCGGGCTCATCCGGACTATCGGAGTCTCGAACTTCTTACCGGAACACCTGCAACGTCTGGCAGATGAAACCGGCGAAATGCCGGCTATCAACCAAGTCGAGATGCATCCGTACTTCGGCCAGGGCGAGCTCCGTGCTTTCCATGAGGAACACGGCATTCAGACCCAGGCGTGGTCTCCGCTGGGGCGCACCGCCGACATGATCGAAGACCAGGTCTTAGCCAATGTGGCTGAAAAACACGCAACTACTCCGGCCGCCATCGTCCTAGCCTGGCATGTATACCACGGCTCGATGCCGCTCCCCGCCTCATCTAACCCACAACGACAACGCGAGAACCTCTACTTCGACGTCGAACTCGACGCCCAAGATATTGCAGCACTCGATAGTTTGGAACGCGGCAGAATCTACCAGGACCCTGCCATCCACGAAGAGTTCTAGTCCACGAGCTCGCCGGTCATGAGCCGTTCGGTAACACCGGTCAGCATGTCCACGCCAGCGAGCATGTGCTCATCCGTGGTGAATTCCTTTTCATTATGCGAACAACCGTCCCGGCTGGGCACAAACAGCATCACGGTGGGCACGTAGTCTTTGAGGTTCGTGGCGTCATGCCCGGCGACCGTCTTGAGGTGCTCAAATGGTAGGGCAAGGTCGTTGGCTACTTCTTCGGCTAGCTCCAGACCGGCGGCAGGAAATTCCAACAGGCCCCACTGCTGGGTCAATTCCTGCGAGATCTCGACGCCCGTGACGGCTTCAATGGCCCGGCGCTGTTGGGCCAGTACAACTTCCGCATCGGCTAACACCGTGGTGTCCACTGAGCGTAGATCCAGATTGACGGTGACTTCCCCGGCATACGTCGTCGGTGAATTAGGAAACATTTCAAGGGTGGAAACCGATGTGCGCAGTAGGCCTTCGGGGAATTGCTCCACGAGTTCTTGTGCAGCCACAATAAATTTCGCCGCGCCGTAGAGGGCATCTCTGCGTTGAGCGGTCGGGGTCGCCCCGGTATGGCCCTGCTCCCCGGTGATGGTCACGCGGTACTTCTTGGCAGCCCAGGTTGCGTCCACCAGGCCGATGGTTTTTCCGGCGCGTTCCAGAAGGGGACCTTGTTCAATATGGACCTCGGCATAGCTTGCTGCCTGCGGTGCGGAATCGCATCGGTGAACATCCTCGGCGGCAAGAACCTCACACACGCTCACGCCGTCGTCGTCAGTGGCGGC
>CAZAAP010000257.1:0-1541 GCA_964482935.1 uncultured Enteractinococcus sp. | reverse complement strand
CTGCAGGTCATGGAAAACGCGATCGAACACGAAACCGACTACGTCGAGGCCCCGAATTTTGTGTTGCGCTTCGCCGCGCTGATGCATGACATTGGCAAGCCAAAAACTCGCCGCTTTGAACCCGGCGGTAAAGTTTCGTTCCGCCACCACGACGTCGTCGGCGCCAAAATGGTCGCCAAGCGGATGCGTGAACTGCGCTTCGACAAGGACACCACCAAGGCCGTGGCTCGGCTGGTTGAGCTGCACATGCGGTTCTATGGCTATGGTGAGGGCGAATGGAGCGATTCGGCCGTGCGCCGCTACGTGACCGACGCCGGCGATCTACTGAATCACTTGCACGCGCTGACCCGTTCGGATGTCACCACTCAGAACAAGCGCAAGGCGCGCCGTCTGGCCACCGCCTACGACGATTTAGAAACCCGGATTGATCAGTTGGCGGAGGAAGAAGAACTCGCTGCGATCCGCCCGGACCTCGATGGCAAACAGATCATGGAGATTTTAGGCATCAAACCCGGTCCGTTGGTCGGGCGCGCCTATAAATTCCTGCTCGACCGTCGTTTGGACGAGGGACCTTCGGACTTCGAGGCGACCAAACAGGCGCTGTTGAACTGGTGGGCGCAGCAACCCGAAGCCCAAGAGTAAATTGGGGTAGCCCGAAGCCCCAGCTCCTGACGACGACCTAGAAGATGTCGCATACTAGAATGCGTAGCAACGTATATCCAGTCAGGGAGATCGTATGGGCAATGGTGTCTGGTACAACCCGATGTCCTGGGACGGACCGTGGATTTGGGTGTGGCTTGGCCTGTATCTGATCATCTTCTGCCGCGCCGGCGGCACCTATCTGATTGGTCGACTCGTACGCAACGGCGTGACCCGGATTGGTGCGATCCAGCGCATCCTGGCCTCGAGTGTGTACCAGCGCGCTGAAGCCACGATTGATCGCTGGGGGCCACCCGCCGTCGCCGTCTCATTTTTGACGATCGGGTTCCAGACCGCGATGAACTTAGCCGCCGGGGTCATCCGAATGCGCTGGTACCGGTACTTGCCCGCACTGCTGATCGGTGGGGCGCTGTGGGCTACGGTCTATACCTTTATCGGGTCAGTGTCGCTCCAGGCGATCGCCCTGGCCTATGAGCGGTGGCCGGTCGCAACGATGAGCATCGGCGCGGTGCTCGCGGCAGCTCTGATCGGATGGATTATTTGGCGGCTAACCGCGGTGAAAGTGAACTCTTCGGAAAAAGTTTGACCGACACGCGCTGGAATCTTCCAAAAATCTTGTGATGTGGCTAACGTGGCGGTTATGAATGATGCTGAAATATCACTAGCCGCTAAGCTACAACCAATTGCTGACATTGCCGACACCGTCAACATCGACGACGACGCACTCATCCCCTACGGCCACTACATGGCCAAAGTCGACACCCAGAAAATCAAGAAATCGGGTAAACGCGGAAAACTCGTGTTGGTCACCGGTACTTCGCCAACTCCTGCCGGTGAAGGAAAATCCACCGTGTCGGTGGGCCTAGCCGATGCGCTGAACC
>CAZAAP010000256.1:0-1564 GCA_964482935.1 uncultured Enteractinococcus sp. | reverse complement strand
AGCTGGCGGTTGAGTGTAGTCGTAGTGTCTGATGGATTTGTTGCGGAGGAGACCACGAAATGCCTTCCTGAAAGGTAGCGATAGTTGAGCCAATTCGGTGATGCTAAAGCAAAAACTCATTCTAAGCTTACCGGGCAAAAGGTACCGGCAGCCAAGATTTGTGCGCGAGGCGTTACACAACAGCTACACTATATAGAGGCACCGACATGTCACGGTAGTCAAAGATTTACTTACTTGTTACTTAGAACACGAGAGTATTGATGTCAACTTCGCTAGAGTCCGCCGCCAAACAGAGCACATCGCTCACTTCTGCTTCGGAGCCGGCTCGAGAAAAGATCGGGTTTCGTCGTAAGGCAAAAGCTTATCTGGCGCTGACAAAACCCCGGGTCATCGAACTGTTATTGGTCACGACCCTGCCAACGATGATTTTCGCCCACCGCGGTTGGCCGGATTTGTGGACGGTTATGGCCACCATGATCGGTGGCGCACTGGCCGCCGGCGCATCCGGGTCCTTTAACTGCTATATCGACCGTGACATTGATAAACACATGCAGCGGACCAAGAACCGTCCGCTAGTCACCGGTGAAGTGACACCCCGCGAAACACTCATTTTCTCGTGGGTGATGACCTTCGCCGCGATTGCCACACTGGCGCTTGGCACTAATCTGCTTGCCACCGCGTTCGGTATTGCCGCAATATTTTTCTACGTTGTTGTCTACTCGATCATCCTAAAACGCCGTACCGAGCAGAACATCATCTGGGGTGGCCTTGCTGGCGCATTCCCGGTCTTGATCGCCTGGGCAGCCGTTCGCGGAACCGTTGAATGGCCCGCCGTGGTGTTATTCGTGGTAATTTTCCTGTGGACGCCGCCACACTACTGGCCGCTGAGCCTCAAATATAAAGAGGACTACCAAGAAGTCGACGTGCCAATGTTGGGTGCGATTGCGACCTCGCGCCGGGTCTCTTCCCAAGTCGTGCTCTACACCTGGGCGACCGTGATTTTCTCGCTGCTCTTAGTTCCCATGGGCTGGGCGGGTATCGTCTACACCGCAACCGCTGCGGTCTCGGGCGGCTGGTTCATCTACGAAGCCCACAAGCTCTACAGCGACTCGCAACGCCCAGATTTCACCGATAAGAAGGCCATGCGGGTCTTCCACTTGTCGATTACTTACCTGACACTCATCTTCGTGGCACTCGCTGTGGACCCCTTCGTTGGGGCCCCAATCATGGGAGACATGGTCACCGCACCATAAACTATGCAAAAACTGAAACCACGCACCATACTGCTGACCCTTTTTGCGGCAACCACACTGTCGCTCACCGGCTGCGTCGCCGATCCAGACGTCGCCGATGTCCTGCCGGATCAAGGCGCACCGCCAACCCACGTCGCAGAAGTCACGTTCCCAGATACTGAGGCGGCCCAGACCTCGGAGTGGGTAGTTAATCAGATCAACGGTGTCCGCTCGATCAATAAACAAGACTGGTATCCGCGCGTCTCACCCGTACTCACCGAAGAGATTCCTGTGGATTCGCTCGTGGGGACCTTGAACTCTGACTTACGCCC
>CAZAAP010000255.1:0-1571 GCA_964482935.1 uncultured Enteractinococcus sp. | reverse complement strand
GAGTTGGCCGAAGTCAACGACACCAGCATCCAGTGGGATCTGGCTGCCTCGACACCCCCAACCATCGGCATCGATGACACCCCGGTATTCACCGCCCCCGGCGGACTCACCGGTGTCGGGCAACAATGGGAAACCGCGACCTGGCGTACCACTCGCGCCACCGACGTCGACGACCCATGGCAAGTCCTCTCCGCCGCCTCAGCGGTCGGTACTGAGTTAGCAGGTGGCATCGGACTGACCGCCGACGGCGGCATCGAGGTCGCAGGCTTGGAGTGGATGGGCGCGCGAGCCTATGACCCGGCGGCCCGCGGATTCCTCTCCGTTGACCCGCTGGCGCCGGTCACCGGCTCGGGTTGGACAGCAAATCCGTATTCGTATGCGGGCAATGACCCGCTGCACTCTGTGGACCCTCTAGGACTATCACCGGTCTCTGATGCGGACCTGCAAGCCTATGCCGATGGTATTCAAGGCCCAATAGCCAGTGGTTTTAGTTCCGCCTGGGACTGGACCAAGAGCGCTGCCAGCTCGGCCTGGGATTGGACGAAGAATAACTGGGAATACCTTGCCGGGGGCGCCGCCATTGTGGCTGGTGGGGTGCTCATGGCCACCGGTGTCGGCGGGCCAGCAGGCCTGATGCTGATCGGCGCTGGTGCCGACACCATGATTCAAAAGGCCACCGCCGGAGACGTCAACTGGGGACAGGTCGCCGTCAGTGGGGCCTTCGGTGCATTCGGCGGTGTGGGAGTCACTGGTGGGCTACTCGCACAAACTGGTGGAAACGCCGTGGAAGGGGCCGTAGAAAATGTTGCAAGCTACGCGGCCAGTGGCGAACCGTTCACCATAGAGGGCATGGTCTCAACGGCAGGCACGGGTGCGTTTATGTCTGCCGCAACTTTCGGAGCGCTCAACAAGCTCCCGAGCTCTACACGACGTCTCGCTGATGAATCCCCCTATGTAGATTTAGCGTCCGCACACCGCAGAGCGCACATACTTGACGGGGAAGTTCGTCCAAATGGGTCGTTCGGAGGTGGCCACCGCGGTGGAACTGGTTTTCCTGGTAAGTCGGAGTTCCCCGAAGCGTGGTCGGACGATCGTGTCATGCACGAAATATCCGATGTCGTCACCGATCCATCAGTCGATTGGAGGCCAGGGCGGCGCACCGGCGATTTTTGGGCCAATGACACGCGGGATGGGGTGGATATTGAGGTATTAATTCGCAAGGATGAAATCTGGACCGCTTATCCAACAAACGTGCCAAGGAACCCTTGATGTCGATTTCATCCGAGCAATATAAGGCGATGCAGGAGTATCTGCAAAAAGTACGAGCGTTACTGTATGACGCCTCTGCATTCATCGCCGATGACTTCCTTGTGGAAGCTCATCGGTTGGTAGAACATGGCGAAGCGCCATTGGGGGTGACTCAACTGGCGTGGGTGATTAGCGAGGAACAGATCCCAGTACCTAAGTCGGTTATTCGACGGGTCCGGGAATACGCTGATGAAGATGAAGACTTCCCAGATGATCTTGATAAGTACGTTCTTGAGGCATAGTTCCCTCGTGGATTGAATGGC
>CAZAAP010000254.1:0-1618 GCA_964482935.1 uncultured Enteractinococcus sp. | reverse complement strand
ACGGTCCAACGCCGGGCGATCACCATTTTGCACGAACTGGCACACATGTGGTTTGGCAACTTGGTGACTATGAAGTGGTGGGATGACCTGTGGTTGTCAGAATCATTTGCCGAATTCGTCTCCCATATTGCCGCTATCGATGCGGGGTATAGCGATGCGTGGACGACGTTCAACGCAACCGAAAAAACCTGGGCCTACCGCCAAGACCAGTTAGCCACAACTCACCCGGTGGTGGCCGATATGGTCGATCTTGATGCCGTGGCAGGAAACTTTGATGGCATCACCTACGCCAAGGGGGCGTCTGTACTACGCCAGCTAGTGGCACTAGTGGGCCAGGAGCAATTTATGGCCGGCGTGCGCCAGTACTTTGCTGAACATGCGTGGTCCAACACCGAATTTTCGGACCTGCTGCGTCATCTCCAAGCAGCCTCGGGTCGGGACCTGTCCGACTGGTCGAGCCAGTGGTTACACTCAACCGGGGTGAACACTCTAAGCTGGGAGCGCCAGAACAGTGTGACCATCACCCAGACACAGCCGGTACGCCAACACCGCGTGGGCATCGGGTGTTATGACTTCACCGGCCAGCAACTCACCCGGAGTCACTACATTGAAACCGATCTGAACGCTGAGATCACAACGATTGACGTACCCAAGGCACCTTTAATCCTGGTCAATGATGCCGACCTAACCTACGCCAAGCTCCGTCCCGATACCCCGTCAATGTTGACCCTGACCGAGCATTTGGGCTCCATTGACGACTCACTGGCCCGGTCTCTGGTGTGGGGTGCCGCCTGGGATCAGACCCGCGACGGTGAAGCCTCGGCCTCCTGGTTCCTCGAACTGGTGTTGGATCACCTCGTTGCCGAAACAGACTCTTCGGTCGTAATGGTCCTCATGCGGCAGGTGACCCAAGCGATCGACCGGTTTACCCCGACTTCTCAAGTTTCCCTCTACCGGCAGCACTTCGCTTCCCGCTTGTGGCAACTCGCCCTCCAGGTACCGGCAGGGTCCGATGTACAGCTACAACTGATCCAGGCCTTTGTCCGACATGCACGCGAAGACCAAGCCGCCATAATCAGCGCACTCGCGAACAAACAAGGCCCAGAGGGCTTCTCCGTCTCTACCGACATGGCCTGGGCCGCGTTGCAGCGCCTTGTGGCAATGGACAAAGCTGGAGAAACGGAAATCGCTGCGGCTGCGATCGAAGATGACACCTCTACCGGCTATTTGGCTGCGCTACAGGCTTACGCGATGATTCCGACCCCACAAAATAAAGTCGAAACGTGGCGTCGTATCACCTCGGGTGAGTCGACGAATCTTGAACTTCGTCGTCTTGTCATGGGCTTCACCGACACGCATGACCGCGCGTTGCTCCACCCATATACCCAGGAATATTTCGATATCATCGACGACCTGTGGGGTGCCAGCAGTTATGAAATGGCAGAGACCTTGGCCCTCGGGCTGTTTCCCATGTGGGCAATTTCCGAACAAACCGCACTCGAGGCGAGGGAAGTGGCTCAGACCACGTCGTACAGCGGGCTACAGCGCATCCTCACGGAATTGCACGATGACGTCCGCCGAGCTCTCAACGCTCGAAACGCCTTCTAAACTGCCTGAG
>CAZAAP010000253.1:0-1626 GCA_964482935.1 uncultured Enteractinococcus sp. | reverse complement strand
TTGCACGGGCCAGATATGTGACGCCCGGTGGCGTGAGAGATTGGCTTTTTGCTGGTCACGCCTTATCGTGGGAAACGAATCACGAGTTCCAACGTTAAACCCTGGTTTGTTGGACAGCAACCCTCTCGCTGTAGGGGTGCTCCAGGTGACGATTCGGCTCTGCAGGATTGATCAGAGCAAGTACGGCACGTCTTCCGTTCTGAATTTCTGACATGTAGTCCTGCAGGAACTTAATTCACAAGTACCAGACTCATCGTCAAAGAATGGAATTTTATGACTAAGCGGATTCGTTTCAACGCTTTCGATATGACCTGCATTACCCACCAATCGCCGGGCCTCTGGGCTCACCCTACGGATCAGTCAGTGCGATATAAGGATCTCGACTATTGGGTAGATCTCGCCAAACTCTTAGAAAAAGGCAAATTCGATAGCCTTTTTATTGCTGATGTCTTGGGCGTTTATGACACCTATCAAGGTTCGGCAGATGCTTCAATTCGACGGGCAATGCAGGTACCGGTTCATGATCCGATGATGCAAGTTTCCGCGATGGCTGCAGCAACAGAAAATCTTGGCTTTGGTATTACCGTATCGTCCACCTATGAGCAGCCATATGCATTAGCTCGCCGCTTCAGTTCTTTAGATCATCTGACCAAAGGTCGGGTCGCTTGGAATATTGTGACGTCATATCTCGATGGTGCGGCACGAAACCTCGGCCTAGCTCGTCAGATGTCACATGACGAACGCTATGACCTCGCTGCTGAGATGGTAGATGTTTGCTACAAGCTCTGGGAGGGCTCATGGGAACATGATGCGGTCGTCGAAGACCGCGCGGGCCAAGTGTATGCAGATCCTGACAAGGTGCACGAAATCGGACATGAAGGAAAGTATTTCTCAGTCCCCGGTGTGCACCTTTCTGAACCATCGCCCCAGCGCACACCGGTGATCTGGCAGGCCGGGACCTCATCCAAGGGACGCGACTTTGCGGCACGAAATGCCGAGGCTGTGTTCACCGTAGCCCCCACCGTCGATACGCTCCGGGGCTATGTAGACGACATTCGACGCGTCGCAGCCGCAAACGGACGTGATCCGAAGAGTGTTAAAATCTTCACCGAGATTACCACCGTTGTTGCGCCAACCGATGTACAAGCCCAAGCCAAATACGAAGAGTTACTACAGTGGACCGATTACGAAAGCGCCCTAGCATTTTATGCGGGTATCACTGGTGTCGATTTATCGACGTTAGATCCACACGAGCCGTTAGAGTACGTCGAAACGGACTCCGCTCGGTTTGCGCTTGAAATCTTCTCGAAAGCCGATCCCAACAGACAATGGACTCCCGATGAGGTCGTGAAATTCGTAGGCATCGGCGCGATGGGGCCGGTGATCGTTGGCTCCCCAGAAACTGTCAGCGACGAACTGGAGCGCTGGATGGAAGAAGCCGATATCGATGGCTTTAACCTGGCTTATGCCACCACGCCCGGCACTTTTGAAGATTTCATTGAACTCGTGGTACCAGAATTGCAGAAACGGGGCCGCTACTGGCAAGACTACGACGAAGGCACAACGCTTCGCGAACGTCTCTATGAACCAGGACAACAGCATGTTCGTGATGATCACCCTGCTGCT
>CAZAAP010000252.1:0-1639 GCA_964482935.1 uncultured Enteractinococcus sp. | reverse complement strand
CACGGGCAGTAATGACCCGACTCACCATAGACGGTTTGATCAAGATACAAAAGTACTGCAATATTGCACATTGATATGCTAGGGATATGAATCTTCGCTCAAAAGGTCTTTCACTTGTTCCCGGGCCCCAGCGTAACCTGATGGCATTGCCATCACGGCGCGCTTCAGCGGCTATCGAATTGTCTAGGAGGAACCATGGTTGAACTACGTCACCTGCGGTACTTCCTTGCCGTCGCCGAAGAAAAACACTTTGGTCGCGCAGCCGACCGGCTCCATATGGCGCAACCGCCGTTATCGAGCCAGATTAAACAACTAGAAGCCGAACTGGGTACGGTGCTATTGGAACGCACGACCAGAAAAGTCGACCTGACCGACGCCGGTGCGCTCTTCATGGAGCGTGCTCGCCAAATTCTGGCCGAGGTCGAGGCCACAAAGAACGACGTCGCAGAAATTGGTCGCGGCGCAGCGGGCATTCTTCGCGTGGGTTTTGCCGGGACCGCCACCTACCGGCTCATGCCGGAGATCGTGCGCGTCGTCCGCGAGCGCATGCCACGGGTCCGGCTGCAGATTTCCGGTGAGATGCTGACCCCACAAATGGAAGACGCACTGTTAGAAAATCGATTGGATGCTGCCATTTTGCGCCCACCGGTGCGCTCTACGCAGATCAGCCTGGATGAGATTCAACAGACCCCGCTGGTCGCGGTTTTACATCAACACCACGAGATGGCCCAAGAGACCGGACCGGTCAGTATTCAAGCCTTCGCTAAGGACGACATCGTGGGGTATCCGAGCAGTTCCTCGGTGTCGTCGGTCATCTCCGAGATGGCCCGGCAGGCAGGCTTTCGTCCGCGTTTGGTGCAAGAAGCCACCGAGACCTCCACGTTGATCGCACTGGTCAGTGCCGGTCTTGGCGTCAGCTTCGTCCCCGGTTCACAATCGCTGCCGCTGAATTCCTCAATCGTGATCCGGCCGCTCGCCGAAGAGGTCACCGTGGGGCTGAGTACCGCTTGGAAGGCCGGTAACACTAGCCCATTGTTGTCAGCATTTATCGAAGTGGCCCGCAAGACCACCAAAGATTTAGAAAACCCACCGATCCGACCTGACCAGGTCCCTTTGGAGCAATCATGAAGATCACTGCCATCGAAGCAATCCCCTATGCGATTCCGTATACTCACCCGCTGAAATTTGCCTCCGGTGAGGTCACCACCGCCGATCACATAGTGGTGCGTATTCACACCGATGCCGGCATTACTGGCACCGCAGATGCGCCGCCGCGACCCTACACGTACGGGGAAACGCAGACTTCGATCAAGGTGATTGTCGAGGATATTTTTGGTCCCGAAATCATTGGGTTGGATCCTTTCGACCGGGAAAAAGTCCATGCCGTGATGCACCGGACCATCAACAACCAGGTGGCCAAGGGTGCCGTCGATATTGCCCTGTGGGACCTCATGGGCAAGGCCCTTGAGACACCGGTCCATAAACTATTGGGCGGGTACACCGATTCGATGCGAGTCAGTCACATGCTGGGCTTCAAACCCGCCCAGGAGCTCCTCGAGGAAGCCCAGCGCTTCGGTGAGGAGTACGGCATCACGACCTTCAAACTCAAAGTTGGACGCCGTCCGCTAGCACTGGATAT
>CAZAAP010000251.1:0-1659 GCA_964482935.1 uncultured Enteractinococcus sp. | reverse complement strand
CATCCTCGGCGGCAAGAACCTCACACACGCTCACGCCGTCGTCGTCAGTGGCGGCCAAGGCGGCCTCCAGCTCGAGTTGACCGGTGTAGACGCTTGAGCCCATCATCGAGGGGGCAAAACGTGAGCCTTGTTGGTTGAACCAGTTGACCACTGCCAGATTCAATGACGGGGTGAGGTGACCGGAGGCGATCTTTTCCATCACGCGCTGGGCGGCGTGCGCGGCGGCCAGGACACCGTAGGCGCCGTCGTATTTTCCACTCATCGGCTGGGAATCTAGGTGCGATCCCAACAGCACATGTGGGGCACCGGGCACGTATTCTTTGACTCCGTACTGGTTGCCGATGGTGTCTTGGTGGGCCGACAGACCGATCGAACAATAGACGTCGCGCAACCAGGCGCGCGCCTGGAAATCCGCGTCAGTGCCGGCTTGTCGATCCACACCCCCACCTGCGGTCCGCCCAAAGGTGGACATACGATGAAAGTCGGTCAGAAAATCGCGTGATGTCATGGGGTTCCTGAGGTTAGTGTCCAACGAGTTGGCCGCACTCGCAAACTCTGCGCTGACCAGCACTGCCTTGCTGTCCCACCCGGTTGTCCGAGGTTCCACAGGAGGATCTTACCAGCCGCAGGTATACGGCGATGATCTAAGACACTTCTAACTGCCGCAGATTGAAACGTCACCGGACCGAAATTGAGGAAGCGTCCAGGCGGCTACACTAATCTACATCCGGTGACCTGGACCCAAAAGGACTGTGAGTACATGACCCCTACGCCCCAACGCCGCACCTCGCTGTTCGGAAACCTCATCCGTGGCGCACTGATTGGCATTGTCGAAACCATTCCCGGGATCTCCGGAGGAACGGTTGCCCTGGTGGTAGGAATTTACCAGCAACTGATCGATTCGGCGTCTGCCCTGATCCGCTGGGGCATCTCGTTGGTGCGCGGTAACCGCGAGGCAGCCCGTACATACTGGGACACTATCTCGTGGCGAGTCATCATCCCGCTGGGCATTGGCATGGTGATCGCAGTGTTCACGGTGGCCGGGCCGGTCGTGGACCTGTTCGAAACCTACCCCGAACAGATGCGCTCGCTCTTCTTTGGAATGGTCGCAGCCTCCGTGATGGTGCCGCTGTTGATGGTTCGCGACGACGTCGCCTACCGAAACAAACGCCTCGGATACGGGCACTTGATACTGTTCCTGGCCGGGATCATTGTCGCCTTCGGTGTGTTATCACTGCCTGCAGCCACGGCGCTAGAACCCCACTGGTACATTGTGCTGCCTGCCGCGGCGATCGCCGTCTCGGCGCTGGTGCTGCCTGGGCTGTCCGGCTCGCTTGTGCTCCTCACCCTTGGACTGTATGAACCCACCCTGCGGGCGGTCGAGGCACTGGACTTCGGCTACATCCTGGTCTTCGGTGCGGGCATGGTCGTGGGTCTGGTCGTCATCGTGCAAATTTTGAAATGGTTGTTAGAACACCACCATGCGACCACATTGATCATTTTGGCCGGTGTCATGATCGGCGCGCTTCGTGCCCTGTGGCCGTATCAAGACGAAAGCGGCGCGCTGCAACCGATCGGGGACGGCTTGGGCCTCAATATTGTGTTGGCGATCATCGGGGCCGCCGTTGTCACCGCGTTGGTCATTGCCGACCGAAAGCT
>CAZAAP010000250.1:0-1667 GCA_964482935.1 uncultured Enteractinococcus sp. | reverse complement strand
CAAACGCAACAGCATATTGAAGGAGGCCGGTGAGTTACTCGACTTACGGCAGCGACCCGTATCCGACCGGTTGGCCGGGACAGTACCCAACCGGGTGGCCCAAGACCCCGCCCGGAGGCAAACGCCCCCGCGGCAAAGCCGACCCCAACGACCCCACCGCATCGAATCCGGGTCGGTTCCACTGGGGCGATGCCTTGGGCCTGCTCGTGTACATCGGTGGGTTTATCTTCGGCGGCATGCTGTTGTTATTCACCATCCCGGGGGTGACCGAATTCGGTGCCGAGGTCTACGGCTATGACCCCATGAGCTTCAACCAGGTGCTCTCCGCGCCCGAGATGCCCGCCTGGTTTTTGATGTACTCCAACGTGGTGCTCTACGGGATCACCGGGATCGTGCTGATCGCGGTCTCCTGGCGGCCATTCGTGCAATCCTTCCGCTGGTTTGCCACGTGGTGGTGGGTCAAACTCCTCCTGATCCCCGTCATCTGGCTGGTCACGCTGATGTTTACCACATTCCTCCTCGTCGTCTCCGGCCAGGATCCGGATATCTCGGCCAACCAGGAAGCCGTTCAAGAGGCGGCCGGCGAATCCTCACTGCTCGTTTCGATCCTCATTCTGGGACTGGTCGGCCCGTTCGTCGAAGAGTACATCTTCCGTCACCTTTTGATCGGCAAACTCTCGCGTCGCATCCCGCTGTGGGTCACCGTGCCGCTCTCGATCATCGCGTTTACCCTGCTGCACTTCCTCTCCGACCCCAACATGTCCTTCGTGACGGTCGCGCCGTATTTGTCCATGGCCATCGCATTCACCGCCGTCTATCTGATCTCCAAGAAATCCTTTGCCTACGCGTGGCTGTCCCACGCCTTCAACAACGTAGTCTCGGTGTTCATGATGGAGCTGCAGTTCGCCGGAACCGGTGTCATCCTCATCTAATATGACGACGACGTCGCCGCGGCCTGTCTCCCGCCAGATCCTGACCATCGCCGTGCCGGCCTTCGGCGCGCTGATCGCCGAGCCGTTATTTTTGTTGGCTGACACCGCAATGATCGGTCGCCTCGGTGCCGCCGAACTCGCCGGGGTCGGACTGGCCGCAGCCATCGTCCAGACCGTCACCGGACTGCTAATCTTCCTGGCGTATTCCACCACCCCGGCCGTGGCTCGCTTTTTGGGTGCTGGCCAACTCGACAACGCCCTGGCCCGCGGCCGCGACGGCATCTGGCTGGGCCTGGGCCTTGGCGCTATCCTGGCCGTGATCGGCTGGTTCACCGCCCCACTGCTGGCCAATATTGCGACCCCCGACGCCGCGGAACACGCGATCAACTACATGCAGTACTCGATGCTCGGGCTGCCCGCCATGCTCGCGGTGTTAGCCGCCACCGGGGTGCTGCGCGGCCTGCAAGATGCCAAAACCCCGCTCGTCGTCGCCGGTGTCGGATTCGGGCTCAACATCGTGGGCAACTACGTGTTGATCTATGTCCTGGAACTCGGCGTCATCGGTTCGGCCCTGGGCACCTCGGTCATCCAGTGGCTGATGTTCGCCGTCTACGCGGTCATTCTGATCCCGCGCATGCGCACCCACGACGTCGGTTTTGCCCCCACGACGACGGGGCTGCGCGCGACCGCTCAGGTCGGCTCCTGGCTGCTGGTGCGTTCCGCCTCGCTGCGCGT
>CAZAAP010000249.1:0-1702 GCA_964482935.1 uncultured Enteractinococcus sp. | reverse complement strand
CGGGTTTTGTCTTTGCCTTCCCAGCCACCGGTCGCCGCCAGCGTGTCGTCACTGGTGGTCGATTCATAAAGGTTGCCCGAAGTGTCGGGGGCCGAGTGCTTGCGTGACAAATGGGTCTTATCGACTTGAAGGGCCATCATCCGTTCGGTGGCTTCGGGCGCCGCACGATGTTGTTTGATCATCTGCTTTGCACCGGCCCCCACAGCAATTTCGGGCTGCGGTTTGAGCGACGCCTTCACGATCGCTTTGGCGATCATCTCGGGTGGATAGACCGGCGGCATCGCGCGCACTTTGCGGCCACTGTAATTGGCGGCCCGCTCAAACAGTGGGGTATCGACTGCTGGTGGTAGCACCGTGACCACGTGAATATCGTGTTCGTTGGCTAACCACAGTTCGGAGCGCAAGCTCACCGACAAAGCACTGACAGCCGCTTTTGACATCGAATACGCCGCGGTGAATGGTTGGGCGACGTTTGCCACTGCAGACGAGACGTTGATCAGCACACCGTATCCCTGGTTCTTCATGTGATGTACCGCGGTGCGACTGCCGTGGACGTATCCCATCACATTGGTTTCCAGGACGCGTTGGAAATGATCCAACGGGACGGTCTCGACAGCACCGAATAGGTGGACGGCTGCGCTATTGACCCACACATCAATCCGACCAAAGCGTTCAACCGCATGCCGAGCGAGTGCTTCGACATCGTGTGCGGCGGTGGTGTCGGTGGGTACCACGAGCGCTTTGACCCCGTGTTCGCGACATTCTTTTGCGGTTTTTTCTAGCGCTGCTTCGCCACGTGCGGCGAGCACGACGTTGCTGCCGGAGCGGGCAAACTGTCGAGCCGTTGCCCGACCGATACCACTTGATGCACCGGTGATGACCACTACAGCGTCTTTGAGCCGAACCTTGGATTTCATGCTTGCTCCTTCACAGTGAATCGACGGGTTATTCTCGCATTTCCATGTGATCCAGGCTGATCTGCATGGTCTGGCCACTCTCCCAGATATTGGCACCCGGCTGGACCATCGGCATGGGAATGTCTTCACGGCTGCGGCGTTTTGCCTCGGTCGAGAGACCCAACCGCTGGTCGCGATCTTGCACCAGGTGATCGTGGACTTGTCCGTCGGCGGTAAAGCCCATCATCAATTGGGGTATGCCATAGGGGAAGTCATCGCGATCGTACTGCCAGGTATGGAACGTTTTGCCATAGGTGGTCACGAGGTCTTCGAAATAGGCGTGCTCGGCGAGTTCGGGGACTCCCGGTGCCACGAGGGTGCCGGATTTAACTTCGTGATGGTGGCTATGCCACAGCTGTTTCTCTTCCTCATCCAGACTCTTGAATCGTTCTTGACTGATGATGTATTCGATCCCGATGAGTTTCGCATCGGGTGCGTTGCTATCAAAAATGACGCACTGGTGCAGGTCGTGGCGCAGATGAATACAAAAATGCGACGCTTCAACCTGTCGACCCATATCGTCGGCATAAAAATGGAAGCCATTGAGATACGTACTCATGGCTTCCATCGGGTATTTCGGTTGCATCAGATTCGAACTGATGTCCAACAGGCGGTGTTTGAGCGGGTGTCCCTGACTGATTTTGGCGGTGGTCATTACCTTCCGGCCAGCAATGATTCCGGCTGCGGTTGCGGCTCCGGCGGCGATGCCCACGCTGATGCTTTTCAGATAATTGTGTCCCATGTTG
>CAZAAP010000248.1:0-1794 GCA_964482935.1 uncultured Enteractinococcus sp. | reverse complement strand
TGGCGCTCTACCGTTCCGGTAAGGTCCGCGCCACCCCGAAGATGACCCGCATCGTGCTGGTGGCTATGGTTGGCTACCTTGTCTTCAGCTTGGTCAACTTCGTTTTGATGATTACCGGTGTGGTCGACGGTGCCTTTGGTCTGCGTTCCGGCTGGCTGGGCATCGCCATCGGTGTTCTTGCAGTTCTGTTAGCCTCCTACTCTCTAGTCATGGACTTCACGGCCATCGAAGAAGGTGTCCGTGCTGGTGCACCAGAGCGTTACTCCTGGACCGCAGCATTTGGTCTGGCAGCAACTATGATCTGGATGTACATCGAGATCCTGCGTATTCTGGCGATCTTCAACCAAGAGTAAGCTAAAACCTCATAGCCTCTACCCACGATGGCCGGACCTTTTGGTCCGGCCATCGTCGTATTCTGAAGGAATATAACGCCCAAACCTTATGTGACCGACTACGCTAGACAAGCAGCTGTACCGAAGGAGACTGTGTGACGACCTCATCGACGTCGTCGGCGGGGGAGACCCCAGCCGAGAGACCTGAGCCACAAGCCTCGACGTCAGCGCGCGTTCACGAAAAACTCGCTGCGGATCTACCCTATGGTGTGGTCGTCGGAGCGGCCTGGTCGTGGCGCGTGCTACTAATTATTACTATGAGTGCAGTCGCGATCTGGCTGTTATCGCACCTGTCGTTGTTAATCATCCCGGTGCTCATTGCGGCACTGCTTGCTACGTTATTACAGCCCGCACATCGGTTTCTGTTGAAACTAAAATTCCCGCCGGTCCTATCTTCGTTAACACTGACCCTCTTGCTCGTGCTGGTCGTCATCGCCCTGTTAACACTTGCCGGACAACAATTAGCTGCTGGGTTCGTGACGATGCAAGCTTCTGTTTCGGCCGGAATACGCGACTTCATCGCCCTGGTTGAGTCCTGGGGAGTGTCTTTTGAACGCATCGACTACCAAGAGTTACTCAATGATTTGACCTCCACTCTGCAAGAGAACTCTGGGGCGATTTTGTCCGGTGCACTGGGGTTTGGGTCCACTGCAACCAACATCGGAGCCGGACTTATTCTGGTGCTGTTTGCGCTGATCTTTTTTCTCAAAGACGGCCCCAAAATCTGGAGCTTCCTGCTCAATTTCATTCCCCGGAATCACCGCAGGGCAGTCGATGGTGCGGGATATGCCGGTTGGGGAGCGCTTGGCACCTATGTGCGCGTACAAATTTTTGTCGCCTTTGTCGATGCGCTGGGCATCGGGCTGGGCGCTTGGATTCTCGGGGTGCCGCTCGCCATGCCGCTGGGCGTCTTAGTCTTTCTGGGTTCCTTTGTACCCATCGTCGGTGCTGTGGCAACCGGCGCAGTTGCCGTATTATTGGCGTTAGTCGCCAATGATTGGGTCAATGCACTGCTGATGTTGCTGGTCGTGCTAGCTGTTCAACAGCTCGAATCTAATGTGCTGCAACCGTTAGTGATGGGCGCAGCCGTGAACTTGCACCCACTAGCAGTCTTCCTTGCGGTCTCCGCTGGTATCGCTACCCTGGGCTTGGTCGGAGCCGTATTTGCCGTGCCGATCCTGGCGTTCGTCAATGAATTTATAAAATACTTGTCCAGAAAACCGTGGTTGGATGATCCCGACCCGGCGATAGAACAAAATACCGGTCCACCCATCGAACCTTCCCTCTAAAAATTACTGACCGTCCGTACGAGCGGATCATCAGACGACAATCGTTGCGCAGGAGAAATAGTTGCAAATCACTGAAACCGGTTCATCAGCCGTTCGATACGAAGATATCGAAG
>CAZAAP010000247.1:0-1795 GCA_964482935.1 uncultured Enteractinococcus sp. | reverse complement strand
ACGCCGAGCCCAAGCATGACGTAGCTGATGACGTACATGGCCGCGGGTGCGCCGGGTAACCAGATCGGCACGCTGAGCAACATCAGTGCAAAAGCGGCGGCCAGTATTTGGACGAACGCGGTGTGGATCGGGTCGCTGACGTGAATCGATACCACAGACAGACCGATCATGCAGATCCCCATGAGCATCATGCCGCCTTTGAACATCCGGCCAAAACCGCGGCGCTTGCCCTGGCGACGACGGTGTGTGGCCCACATGTAGAGGTCCTGACTGATGAAGTTCGCCAAGGTGGTCAACACAATGCCCGAGACGGTGATGGTGGTGTTAAATGTCCAAAATGACAGTACTCCCGCCTGGCCGGTGCCCAGTTCCGAGAAGAACTGGTGCCACCAGTAGGGATTTTCTGCCAGCAACATCGAGGCCAACACGCCCGCGGCCATGAACAGGGCAAGGAGCGTCGAGATGGAGGCGGTGGAAGCGCGTGAAGCCGAGCTGAAGCCAAAATATGACGCAGCCGCCGTGACGATACACAGCATCACGGTGGCTGCAATCGCATCGACGACCAGTCCCTGAAATGCCTGCTGAAAGAGTCGGAAAGTGCTCAGCGCCGCCAGAGTGGCAATGGCTCCGTGAATGATGATCAATCCGATGAAATCAAGTAGCCACCAACCCCAGAAGCGACGGCGCATCCAGCCGAGGCGGCCGTGGTGTGATGCGGTGACCAGGGCCAGTCCAATCAGAGCTGATGCTCCAGCGGCAATGCCTGTCAGCCAGCCGGCCACCGTGCCCACCGAGTAGTCGCCCGACAGGGGTGTGAGTCTGCCGGGGAAGGCGATCAGCCCAACCGCGGCCGCTATGGCAGTAAAACTCAGTGCAACCCAGATTGCCCGGGATTCGACTCGGACCGCAGACTTCTGCCTATCGGGCGCCTCGGATACTTCGAGTACGTCGGGTTCCGTTGACGGTTCGTGTTGTGGCTGTACTTCCCTCACCCCCACCATCCTAGAGGCGAGATACGGTCCATGGGGCTTCGGGTGCAGTTAGTCGCGGCGAATATAGGGTTCGATGCGACGGATCGTTGCCGCCAAGGACAACGCCGTCGTGCCCGAGGTTGCGGGGTTGATCGGGCTGGGGGAGGCCACGAACTCGAATCTGAAATGCCCGGCATCACCCGAGGCCTCGATGACGTGGGCGGAGTCTGTCCGGATGGGGTCAGCGACCAGCTGGACCTTTACTCGGTTCAAGGATTCCGCCAGGGTTTTCGATCCGCGGGTCGCATAGGCCAGCGCGACGGCCACATTGACGTTGCTTGGGAATTTCTCGATTGCCGCAATGGGATTGCCGGTAAAAAGTGTTGCTCGTTCGGTGAGGCCCTCTAACCGTGCCGCCTCCTCCGGGGACATCCAGGGTTGAATCAACCCGGTAGGGTCCTTCGACGTCGTAATTGTGACGTCATTGAGCTGATCGGCGACGGCCTCCAGCACATCGAGCCCACCGATCGCACCATTGGTCACGTGCAAATACGGTGTCATCAGCGCCTTGGCGATCTCTGGGTCAGCCAGCGCGCCCACTGAGGTGAGTACGAAGGGCTTATGCACCCGGGGTAGGAATTGTTTGGCAGCAGCCACCCCGGCGGCCTCGACCACCAGGTCAGCTTCGGCAAGCGCTTGGTCAAACTGTTGGTCGGTAATCAGGCGCACGCCCAGGGTCCCGCGCTCGCGGTGTGCGTCAATGTCGCGCACCATGGCCGTGAAGTCGTGATCTAACAGCTTCACGATGTGGCGACCAATGGATC
>CAZAAP010000246.1:0-1863 GCA_964482935.1 uncultured Enteractinococcus sp. | reverse complement strand
GCTGCGGCAAGCCCTGCTGAGAGGGTCAGCGGCCACCACCGGTTGTCGACATAGGGTGCGGTTTGGGCCGCCCAGCCCAGCGGTGAGGCCCAGGAGAGGGCACTGCCACCCACCTCGGCCATGTCGCCGAGCGCGCGCAGGACAAATGCCGCCCCGAGGGCTGCTCCTGCCATGCCGGAAGCCGCGCGGGAGAATTCGTTGATCTGCACGGTGATCGCCGTGATGCCCGCAAATACCATCCCGGTCATCGCGGTGGCGGCTCCGACTATGATCGATCCAGCCGCGGGAAAACCGGCTGCGATGGCAAGGATCATGACGAGGGCACCTGCGGCGATATTAGCCAGACCCGCGACCAGCAGGGTCGCAGTGAGCATCGTGTGTCGTCCCAGGACACCGGCACGCAACAGTTCTGCGCGGCCGCTTTGTTCTTCGGCGCGGGTGTGGCGGGTGACCAAAAAGATGCTCATCAGGGCTGCCAGGATGAATAAATACGGTGCGTATCCGGCGGCGAAGAAGCGTTCGTAGGTTGGCACATCCAAACCCAGTGCCGGTCCGGTGAACATCCGCCCCACGGGTTGTGTGAACAACGTGGTGACGCCGGCGAGGTCACGTTCCGTGGGTGCCAACTGGGGTAGGGCCGCCGTGATGTAGACGACGAACAGGCCGTGGCCGATGATCCACGCCGGCAGGCGGATCCGATCTCGTCGCAACACGAATCGAATCATCGTGCCAAGCCCCGCAAGTGGTGCGGTGCCGACGTCGGTCGTGGGCGCGCGGTGGCGGGCGTGCGTTGTGGTAGTCATGATAAGCCTTTCGATGCCGGGGCGCTCTCGACAGCCCCGTCGCCATAGTGGCGCATCAACAGTTGTTCCAGCGTTGGGGGATGGGCCACCAGCGAGCGGACCCCCAGCGGTGTGAGGGCTCGCATCGCGTCGTCGAACCGATCCCCATCCAGTTGGAATTGCACGGTGCCGTCTTTGACCGTGAGATCATGGACCCCGGGTACCTGCGCCAGGTCACGTGCCGGGCGGTCTGTTTCCACGACGACGGTGGTGCGGGTCATGTGTCGTAGCTCGGAGAGGCTGCCCGTTTCGACAATGCGTCCTTGGCGCACTATCGAGATTCGGTCGGCGAGCACTTCAACCTGGGCCAGAATGTGACTGGATAACAACACGGTTTTGCCGGCTGCTTTGACCTCGCGGATGGCCTGTTGGAAGATGACTTCCATCAGCGGATCCAAGCCGGCCGTTGGCTCATCCAACAACAAGAGCTCGACGTCGGAGGCCAGTGCTGAAATCAGGGCGACTTTTTGCCGGTTGCCCTTGGAATACGTGCGGGCTTTCTTTGAGGGATCCAGGTCAAAGCGTTCGCACAGCTCGTCGCGGCGCTTGCGGTCCAGTCCGCCGCGCAGCCGAGCAAAGAGATCGATGGCCTCCCCACCGGTGAGGTTGGGCCACAACTCGACATCTCCCGGGACATAGGCCAGCCGTCGATGCAGCGGGACCGCGTCTTTCCAAGGGTCTTGACCCAACAGAGTCACGCTACCGCTATCGGCGCGTAACAGACCCAACAGAATACGAATGGTGGTCGATTTACCGGCCCCATTGGGGCCTAGAAACCCGTGGACTTCGCCTTGTTGAACTTCCAGGTCAAGGCCGTCGAGTGCTCGAGTGTGTCCGAAGGTCTTGACGAGATTGCGGGTGGAAATAGCTGGGGTGGTGCTCATCTGTGCTCACTCTTTTCTAGGTTCGCTTGGTCGCCCTGGCCTGGTGCTCGGTGTGCTGAGGAACGCAGAAAGCTCCTCCATAGCCCCCTCGACGACGAGGCCCTGGGTGTACAGTTCAATGGCTGGATAAAGGTACC
>CAZAAP010000245.1:0-1869 GCA_964482935.1 uncultured Enteractinococcus sp. | reverse complement strand
GAACGCGGGCGTTCTTCTTGACGATGATCTCAACGACGGCGGAGTGCAGCGAGTCGGTCTTGTAGATCGGTGCAGTACAGCCTTCGACGTAGTGAACATAGGAGTCCTCATCGGCGATGATCAGGGTGCGCTCGAACTGACCCATGTTTTCGGTGTTAATCCGGAAATAGGCCTGCAGTGGGATCTCAACGTGGACACCCTTAGGTACGTACACATATGAGCCACCCGACCATACAGCGGTGTTCAACGCGGAAAATTTGTTGTCACCAACGGGGATGACGGATCCAAAGTATTCTTTGAACATGTCTTCGTGTTCTTTGAGACCGGTGTCGGTATCCAAGAACACGACGCCTTGGCGTTCCAGTTCGTCGTTAATCTGGTGGTAGACCACCTCAGATTCGTACTGTGCAGCAACACCGGCCACGAGACGCTCGCGTTCGGCTTCTGGAATGCCCAGACGTTCGTAGGTTTCCAGAATGTCTTCTGGCAGGTCTTCCCAACGAGTTGCCTGACGTTCGGTTGAACGAACGAAGTATTTGATCCGATCGAAATCGATGCCGGAGAGGTCTGCACCCCAGGTTGGCATTGGCTTGCGGGCGAAGTAGCGAAGACCTTTCAGACGGGTCTTCAGCATCCACTCTGGCTCATCTTTCAGCGCAGAGATGTTGCGGACAACATCCTCATTTAGTCCGCGTACCGCTGTTTCGCCAGCATGATCTGGGTCATGCCAGCCGAATTCGTAGGGACCGATGGCTTCCAGTTCTGGGTTCGCATCCAGAACGTCTTGGATCACACCGGGATCGGCGGTCTCTTGACTGATTTGATCCGTCATTATCAACCTCTTTTACAACGGGTCGTGCTTGTGATCATCAAACGAAAGTCGGCGACTTTCGGTGATTTTGGTCTTGTCTTAATCCACTGCTGTTATCGAGTGCTCGTTGCTGCTCTCAGTGACGCATGTGCAGCCCGACCCAATGGTACGTGGGTGTTGCACACATGGCCACCTGTGGGCATCGTCGCGAGTCGTCGGACGTCTACTTCTAGTAAACGCGCAAACAGGTCAGTTTCTTCCTCACAGAACAGAGGAAATTCTCCAGCCAGTTCTTGAATGGGACAGTGCCCCTGGCAAATCTGGGCCGCGCGCAGGGTCGTAACCTTGCCGGTTCGCCCTGCACGACGCGTGGTTGCCGCAAAGCCAAGCTCTGCCAGCACCTGGGTCAGCGTTTGAATGCGATCATTGAGGGTTGAGTCGTCAACAACCTCTTCGCGGAAACGCTGTTCGATTTTGCTGAAATAGTTTCGAGCAAAACCACGGAGTGCATCTTGTCCGCCGAGCTCACCAATCGCTGACATTGCCTCTTTGGCTACGTCGAGATAATCGTCGCCGAGTTCCACTTGTCCCTGTTGTGTCACGACATATCTGCGCGAAGGGCGTCCCGCTCCGCGCTGAGAACCAGAGACCACTTTTACTTCGACGAGACCATCTTCTTCGAGTGCGTCCAGGTGACGGCGCACTGCGGCTGCGGTGAGATTTAACCGCTTCCCGATTGTGGCAGCACTAACGGGTCCCTGGGACAGGACCGTATGCATCACTTTTTGGCGGGTCGATTTTGCGGTACCGCTATCAGAAGGGGATTTACCCGAAGGGCTCTCAGCGAATTTAGTAATCATGGTATGTCCTAATTATAGACAAGTTCGGATATTTAGCTAGCCGACCCGCTATGTTCCAGCTCACCGAGGCTGACATTCCGCTGAAGGCCAATGGCCAAGGGCACACTCATGGGCCGTGTTGTCAGGAAATAGGGCTAAACTAAGGCCGTATTTATTCCTGTACTTCCTCGAGCGTTGTGATTACTAATTCATGCTGTC
>CAZAAP010000244.1:0-1952 GCA_964482935.1 uncultured Enteractinococcus sp. | reverse complement strand
GAACCTTCATGCGCACGACCAGACCGATCAGTACCAGCACGGCGGACAGCAGGAAGGGAATGCGCCAGCCCCAGCTGATGAACTGCTCGTCGGGCAGCAGCGTGAAGACACTCATGACGACGGTTGCCAGCACGGCACCGGCCGGACCGCCCATGTTGGCGAAGCTTGCGGCAAATCCGCGACGCTTCTTGGGTGCATGTTCCAGGGCGATGAGCATGGCTCCACCCCATTCGCCGCCAACCGCCAGGCCTTGAATGACGCGGAAGACCGTGAGCAAAATCGGTGCGGCAACACCGATTGCGGCCGTTGGAGGCAGCAGGCCGATGGCCACGGTGGTGCCACCCATGAGCATCATCGAGGTGACCAGCACGCCTTTGCGGCCGATCTTGTCACCGAAGTGACCAAATAGGATGCCACCCAGTGGGCGGGCGACGTAGCCGACGGCCAGGATCGTGAAGGACAGGAACAGTCCGATGCCTGGGTCAAGATCAACGAAGAACACCTGGCTGAACACAATGGACGCCGCGGTGGCAAACAGGATGAAGTCGTAAAACTCGATCATCGAACCCAAGAAGCTCGAGGCGAGGATACGACGCATCATGGTCGTGTTGAGAGAATCGGACAGTTCTTCCGATGAAATCTCTTCTGGTTGTGTGGTCGTCGTCATGTTAGACACCTACCTTAGTGGCCAAAGCTGGGTGTTCAGCGTCGAAGTGGGCAAAAGAAATTGAGTCAAGGTCGTGCGGGATGAAAAATTCCCCGGTGAAGGTCGCGCCTAGCGCCTCCCAGCGTTCTGCAGGGGTGTTGCCGGGCACGAGGTGATGCAGCGCCAAGCGAGCCGCGCCGGCGCGGTGGGCCAGTTCGATCGCCTGTTCTGGAGAAGTGTGCGACTTGCGGTGGTGATCGATCGACGCCTGATCGGTTTCGGTCTTGCCGCCACCGTAGGCCCGTTCAACCCAGTCAAAATCAATGGCTTCGTGCAACAACAGATCTGTGCCGGCGGCCAGGGTGACGAGGTTATCGGTGGCCGTGGTATCGCCAGAGATCGTCACGGAACCCTCGACCGTATCGAAGCGGAACGCAAAGGCCGGTGCGACCGGTGGGTGTTCGACCAGGATCGCCGTCACGGTGACCAGGTCATCGCGGTAGACCTCGAATGGTGCCATCCCGGCCGGAGTCGGATTGTCATTGGGGTGATACCCAATGTCGTTGGGGATTTCGATGTCCTGAACGGTGAAGCAATCCAGCGGTGAGGGACGCAGCGCGTCAAGAATGCGGTCATTCAGGTCGGTTGCATAGGCCTGCACGATTGAGTGCACCATGTCGTGGATGCCCGGCGTCGGATTGTCAGGGCAGACCGGCTGCGGGGCGACTTCGGCGCGTTCAGAAACCGGCGGCAGCATGCCACGATCCCCGGGGCCGAACATTTTGATCGGGCCATTGGCCTCAATGTCGCGAGCGTAAAGCCCCATGGTCAACAGGCCCGGAATGTCCACCGTGTGATCGGAATGCAGGTGGGTGATGAACATAGCCCGCATGTTGTCAAAGGACAACTCCGCGCGTTCCAGTTGTCGACCTACTCCCAGGCCGGCGTCGACCAGGTAGTACTGATCGCCGACGACGACGGCGGTGGCGATTCCGTGGCGATGCTGGCCGGTACGCGATGACCACCAGCGAGGTCCGCCTGCCGTGCCCAACGTGATGATCCGTGGGGCGAGGTCGGTTCCGTGTTGCACACTGTCTCCTTCAAATGCTTTGTGATCTACATCATTGTGATCTATGACTATTACTTTGCGGCAAGGTTAAAGAAAAGTAAAACGAATCGTTCCGATCACAGTGATAAGTAAAACCGATGAGCAGACAGTGCTACTCTCAGTGCGGATACATATCGCATGAGTGACTGGAGGGGCCGTGACGGCACTAACCATCCCGGAAAAACGCAACTGGTTTGG
>CAZAAP010000243.1:0-1956 GCA_964482935.1 uncultured Enteractinococcus sp. | reverse complement strand
GTGTGCGCCGAAGCGAACTGCCCCAATATTTACGAATGCTGGGAAGACCGCGAAGCCTCATTCCTCATCGGGGGAGCCGTGTGTACCCGGCGCTGCGGATTCTGTGACATTGCTACCGGAAAACCCGAAGAATACGACACCGAAGAGCCCTACCGCGTTGCCGAATCGGTTGATGAACTCGGGCTGAACTACGTAACCGTAACAGGCGTGGCACGAGACGACCTCGAAGACGGCGCCTCCTGGCTGTATGCCGAAACCGCCCGCGCCATTCACAAGCGCACCCCCCACACCGGCGTCGAACTGCTCGTTGATGACTTTCGCGGCGGCGGTAGCGCCCTGCAGAAGATCTTTGACGCCAAACCAGAGGTCTTTGCTCACAACTTGGAAACCGTGCCGCGGTTAATGAAAGTCATTCGCCCGGCCTTCCGGTACGAGAAATCCCTGGATGCCATCACCAAGGCACGCGATGCTGGACTGGTCACAAAATCCAACCTCATTCTGGGCATGGGGGAGACCACCGAAGAGATCGAGTCCACCCTCATTGATCTGATCAACGCTGGGACCCACATCATTACGATTACCCAGTACTTACGTCCGTCCCCCTTGCACCACCCGGTGGATCGTTGGGTCAAACCAGCTGAATTCTTGCGTCTGCGCGATTTCGCCTATGAACACGGCGCGAAAGCTGTCATGTCCGGTCCGCTGGTTCGGTCTTCCTACCGCTCCGGCAAACTCTATGTCGAGGCCATGCGTGCCCTCGAACGCGAGATCCCGGCACAATTTAGCCACCTGGCCGAAGGCGCCGATAGTCCAGCTCGCCAGGAAGCCGAATCGGTGTCTGCGCGCTTCAAAGACACCGATAAGGATGTTGCTGCGATCCCGGCCGCATCGCTTAACTAATGCCCACCCATTGAGACCAAAAGGCCACACCGTGTCCTACCAGATACGGTGTGGCCTTGGTCTTAATGCTCAGCGCCCGTGGCCCTTTAGTGCGACGTGTGGTGGACTAAAAGCTGTTGCCGTCACCGCGGGCAAATTTATTCATGAGATCATTGAGATCTGATTCGGTCAGAGTGGCATCGCGCTCAATCCAGGATTTATACACCACACGGATCATATTGAGCTCAGGTGAGAGCGTGGTGTTGACCCAGTCGTCTGCTTTATACGTGACGACCTCTTCTGGTGTGACCACATCTACCGTGCCTTTATCTGGGTAGTGGTGGATCGCCTGAATCACGGCGACTGATTGCCCGCCGCGGTAGATCAGCGTTTGACCCACGTTGCGGTGATCGAGCGTTTTGGCTTCAAACATCGGTTCTTGTCCCTTTAATTTCATGAGTTTTCTCTGGACCAGCCACCGTGAATCAAAAGCATCAAAGCATTGATAATGCACAGAAGAATGGCTGCAATAGGTCTCGTCACGAGGAGACGATATACGGTTCAATCCTAGGTGATGAGCCGTTGAAACTGAACGTTCTACATATCAACTCACCGAGAAACTTCGACACCGAAGCCGTTATACCTTTGGATAAGAAAACCGAAAAAGTCGGGCCCAGGTTTTGCATGACGATGCCAGATGGGTTATTGTTATGTCTGTTGCCCAACCGGTACGCGGGTGTAGCTCAATGGTAGAGCCTCTGCCTTCCAAGCAGATAGTGCGAGTTCGATTCTCGTCACCCGCTCCAAGCTCCGATTTATATGAATCGGAGCTTTTTGTTTGCCGATTCCAATATGCAGCATTTCGCCTCCATGGGGGATTGTGTGAGTGGCACCTTCAGTCAGCAACCACTCGTAACGAAATGCTATGGCTAACGTCACTTTATCGGCTAATATCGTTGCAATCACGCCAGACTCAGAAAAGTTTTCAGAAAAAGCTCATCTCGATTTGGACTTTCGGAAAGCTTTGTCATATAGTTATCTCTCGGCGCCATGGTGCGAGCCGCTAGAGGGTAAGAC
>CAZAAP010000242.1:0-1965 GCA_964482935.1 uncultured Enteractinococcus sp. | reverse complement strand
TCGGAGCGTTGGGAAAGTAATCAGGCAGGTCAAGTTCCCGCATGAGCTGTGCTTCCGCAGCCTCAACCCAACGTATGACTACCGAGTTATGCTGGTGCCCGGAAGCATCTGTATCTACCCATTCGACCGTTTGAACAGTAGAGACGCTAAACGCTTCTCTCGGTAGGCGGGTGTCGTTGACCGTCATTTCTCCCCCATTGCGTCACCATCAACTAATCATTCTCACGCTATCATAAGCGACCGCTTCTTACCTCACATTATAGACGACCGATAAATTTACTCTATATTGGGAGTTCACTGAGGGGCACGTCTGAGCGAATGCCACGATCGCACTGAGCCACCATCGCGGAAACGGCCAGACAATAAATCGGCAGAGGGTTTACGGCTTCGTGCCGGCTGGTCGCAATAATCCAGATCGCATTGCTTCGCGGGGTTCGCTGCGCTTATAGCCTGCTCCTCCCTCAACCAAATTAAGCGATATAATATCTCGCATGCGTGATCGTCGTCATATATAGATTAGACTGGCGGTCAATGCTTTCGAACTACACGGAGGAGACCTTATGGTCACTGTTGCTCAACAAGTTGGAACTTATCTCGCACATCTTGGTGTCGGTCAGGCATTCGGTGTGGTTGGAAGTGGAAACTTCGAAATCACCAACGCGCTCCGCGCAGCTGGAGTACCGTTTATCGCTTCCCGTCACGAAGGTGGCGCGGCCACCATGGCGGATGCCTATGCCCGTATGAGTGGCAAAGTCGGTGTCGTCTCTGTGCACCAAGGTTGTGGCTTGACGAACGCTGGGACTGGCATAAGCGAAGCTGCAAAATCTCGAACCCCAATGATTGTTTTGGCCGCTGAAGCTGCAGCGCACCTCATTCATTCAAACTTCACTATGGACCAGCGCGATTATGCTCGCTCATTATTAGCCACGCCTGTTCGTGTGAACTCCGCTGAAACAGCGCTGAGTGATACGTTGCGCGCCTATAAAACTGCGTTACGCGAGCGACGTGCAGTGGTATTAAATTTACCCACAGATGTCCAAGCGCAAGAAGCGGTTGGTGAAATCCCGACGACATCAGTGGAGCCGAAGGCAGATTTGCAGCCTGCATCAGAGGAAGTGGCTGCACTTGCTGACGCGCTCAAGAAGAGCTCACGTCCTGTCTTCGTGGCCGGACGCGGCGGGCGCGGCGCCAAAAAAGAAATCCTGGAATTAGCAGCCCACACGGGCGCCCTCGTAGCAACCAGTGCGGTCGCAAAGGGCCTCTTTAATGAGGATCCTTTCAATCTCGGTATTTCCGGTGGGTTCTCCTCGCCCACCACTGCCGAACTCATTTCGGACGCAGATCTTATCGTTTCCTTCGGTTGTGCACTCAATATGTGGACCATGCGCCACGGTCGGTTAATCGACGAAGAAGCTCAGGTCGCCCAGATTGATATTGAGGACAGTGCTTTAGGTGCGCATAGGCCAGTGGACATTCCAGTCCTTGGGGGCTCGGCAGCTACGGCCTGCGCTGTCTTAGACGCGCTGCGCGATGCCGGTGGTACGCGTTACCGTACTCCAGAGGTTCAAGAACGTATTGAGCGCTCGTCGCGTTGGGATCAAACTGCGACAGAAGATCTCAGCGTGGCAGGAAAATCGATTGACCCGCGCGAATTAACCAAACGGATTAATGAGATGTTGCCGTCGGAACGTATCGTCTCGATCGATTCGGGGAACTTCATGGGTTATCCAAGCCAGTACCTGGATGTACCAGACGAATATGGTTTCTGCTTTACCCAAGCATTCCAATCGATCGGCTTGGGACTCTACACCGCAATTGGCGCAGCCGTTGCGCAACCAGACCGCCTGCCAGTACTCGGCACTGGAGACGGTGGATTCCTAATGGCAGTCCAAGAGCTCGAGACCGCCGTACGGGAACAAATACCGCTGGTCGCCATCGTGTACAACGATGCGGCTTATGCAGCCG
>CAZAAP010000241.1:0-2004 GCA_964482935.1 uncultured Enteractinococcus sp. | reverse complement strand
AATCGATCTTTGGCAGGAGCGTGCACTAACCGCAGGTTGTCGTGCACGATCTTTTCTGGCTGCGGGCCCGGCGAGGTAGTCATAGCGACAGCCTACCAAGGGCATCTGACCGTTCCTATGGTCGCGTGACGGAGAACTGAACGTACCCAGACGGTGCCGTGTTATTTCACAACGGGTTCGTATCGTTCCACCGAGACGATCTGCCCTGTACGGTGCTTAGCCCGGTGAACCACCAGAATCGAGCCGGGAGCCAGGTTGGGTTGTTTCCGACTGGCCACAGTTCTTGGTTTGATCGAAGCCTGATCTTCGCGAACCACAGCCTTAATTTCTTTCAGGATGGACTTCACAACCGAAGGTTGGGAACACATCAAAATCGGTTCAAGGCGTTTAAACTCCTGCCGCAAGCGCCGAGATAACTGCTTATTTTGGTCGCTACCATTTTTATTGAGCCACTTTTTCGTACGAACCGCGCCGCCGTGTTTCTTCACATAGGGGGCGATCGTTTCCAGTGACCGCGTGTATTTTGACGTTACGACGCGTGTGGGTTTCCAAGCGCGCAGCAACCGAGCGGCTGCTTTGGCCTGCTGATAACCCGAATCGGCAAGCGGACGGTCAATCTCATCTCGAGTCCAGGACTCAGCCGGCATAGCTTTGGCCTGCCGCAACACGATGAACGGCACGGTAGCGAGTCGATGGGCTGCAAACGCGGCTTCCAGGACCTCGAGTGGTTTTTGGTCCGCCTCTTTCGACAACAGTTGCCTGGCGTGACCAACCGAGGCCCATTGCACTTCGTCGACTTCCTTACGATCCGGACGAGATTTTTGGTCGATCACGCGGGCGGCCCAGTACCAAACCTCTTTGCGCTTATTGCCTTGCGGGGTTCTGTAGCGAATGACTCCCAGCGGGATCCCCAGGGGCAGATCGAGACCGACTTCTTCTTTCGTTTCACGCCAGGCCGTTTCGGGTAGCGTCTCGCCGGGGCCTAAGCGGCCTTTTGGCCACGACCAGTCATCGTATTCAGGTCGATGGATGAGTAAGACCTCCAGATTCCCGGATTTAATGCGCCAGGGAATCGTTCCGGCGGCCAAGATCTTGGCATTCACTCCTTGTTCCACGGTGCGTGCGGTGGCGCGGGTGGTCGTGAGCTTGCCGAGGCGTTTTGCAGCTCGCATGGTTTGGCCTAGTCCTCTGACGAGAACATGACATCGGTGTTTTCCACACCGAAACCCAGCGAGTTATAGAGGTTCACTGCCGGGCGGTTCTCATCGTCAACATACAGCACAATTTTCTCCAGCCCTGAATGCGCTAGATGATTCATACCGTGCAGGGTCAGGGCTTTACCTAAGCCAGAGCCCTGGGTGTCTGGGTGGACGCCGACGGCGTACACCTCACCGGCGGCGGAACCCACCGGCGTTTTGGTCCAGTGGAAACCGACCGGAGTGCCTTGGGCATCTTCGACAAGGAAAAAGCCTGCAGGGTCGAACCAGGGTTCAGCTTTGCGGGCCTCTAAATCATCCTGAGTTAGCTGGCCTTGTTCTGGATGCTCAGCAAATGCGGTCGCATTGAGTTCTAACCACGCGGCATCATCATCACCGGGCACAAAGGTGCGTATCGAATAACCCTGGGGGATCGGGACGTCACCAAAAGACTCGCGATCAATCTCTAATGCCATCCGATACAAGATGCGAGTCGGTCCCAACCCTGACTTCGTGGCAAGGATGCGCGCTGCGGGATGATCGCCATGGCTCCATGCCGTCACTGCTTGTTGCTCGACAGCATGTTCGGAGATGACTTCGCGTGCCGCCTCGATGAGTTCGCGGCCGAGGCCGTAGCCACGATCCTCGGGTGCTACAAGCAGTTCCACCAACACGGGCTGGTCGGTCTGTTCAGGAATGACAATGGCCGCTGCACCGGTGAGTTCTGAATCACCGGTCGTGACGAGCCACGCACGGGACGCTCGCAATTCAACCCAGGTCTGGTCCCCGAAGGGTTCATTGTGGTCTG
>CAZAAP010000240.1:0-2005 GCA_964482935.1 uncultured Enteractinococcus sp. | reverse complement strand
GCTCCTCGGCCTGTAAGTCGTTGCCTCCGAACCAGCGGATAGCTAATCCCAGAGTAATGGCGACGAGTCCGGCGGCAGTCGTCGCCAGGCCGTTGAGTTGTCCGCGTTCTCCCTTCGGCACGGTACGACCCTGGACATCTTTGGATGAGATCGAGCATAAGCACCGTCCCAACGCGAAGACTGCCAGAGCTGCCACGATGATCAGCCCAGCAATCAAGCCCTCGCCCAAGGCGGCGGTGGCTGCCATGCCGGCGACCGCGACCGACTGGATGAGTGCACCGGTGACGAATACCCACTTGCGGTAGCGCACCCGTAGTACCAGCGGAGTGAGAAATGCTTGCGGCAGCATCGAACCGGCTTCACGGATGGGCACAAGCGCGCCGGTCAGGGCGGGTGGGACACCCAGAGCAGCGAACAGCCAGGGCAGTACGGTGGAGGCGTTAACTACCTGGTCACCCGAGGATTGCAAGGAATTGGCCATCACCAAGCGCAGCCCGTTGGGGGCAATATTTCTGCGCCTGTCGGCGGGCATTTGGTCTTCGGTTTCGAGACTGCGGCGGACCAATGCCGAATAGACACGCTCGGTGGCACTCATACTTGCCCGCTGGTGATTCGCTGAACCATGCTCATCGCTGTCAAATCTAGTGATCCTGGTCTGCTTGCGTCTCGTGAATGGTCCCGTGCCCGTGATGCGGCGGGGCGTAGAGACTATACATCTTCATGGGGTCGTCACCGATATTGGTGACGTTATGCCACATGCCCTTCGGCACGAGGATGACCCAATCATCGGTGAGTTCCTCATCGAAAGTGAACTCATCTTTTGAGGGGCCCATCTGAACGCGTCCGCGACCCTGCTCTAAGCGCAGAAACTGGTCCGTATCGTTGTGCACTTCCAGACCGACATCGCCTCCGACCGGGATGGTCATCAGCGTCAGCTGCATTTTGTCTCCGGTCCACAACGCAGTGCGGAAATTGTTATTTGCTAACGTCGCTTCTTCGATATTGACGACGTACGGGTGGGGTCCATGATCGTGATAGTCGTTCATAGGTGGATACTATAGACCCAGTTCAACGGAAGGCCAGCGATGGTAAACGCTCCGAGGTCGGCGCACCTCAGGAGCCCAGTTCGTGATGTCATACAGTACCTCACGAACGCCCTCCAGACAGACCTGCGGCCACCCAGAAGGATGGCCGCAGGGTCAACTAGGGGTCGCGAAGTCTCTACCGGGAGACCAATTTGAAGAAGGTGCTGTGGCTGCCGTCAGCCTTTTTCTCTTGGTAAAGGAACGCTAAGTTTTCTTTTTCGAATCTTTCGAACCAGTCATCCCACTCGATGGGTTTCAGCTCGTCTTCTCCGGCGCCGCCGGGAAAGTCGATGCGTAGGATGCCGCTCGTGTTTGAGGAATCAGTTCCACGGACAACGGCGGGTTTTCCACCGTGTGTTTCTGCCCATTTGCGGATCGTGTCATGATCAGTGGTGGTGTTACTTTCAGATGCCACAATGTCCTCCTTGAATGTTTAGTAGAACAGGTATTTTCGACGCTACGCGTTGAGTCGATCAACGACAAGGGCCCTCGTACTTGCATTTTCAATCGTCGATACATACCAGAACCATTGATTTCTAGGAACATTCCGATCGGACCCTAAAGCCATCAGTAAACTCATGCTGGCGAAGACATGGACAAGACGTTGCACCATTTTGGAGTCGCTGTGCGCGAGACCTCGAGCCGGGCGAGCTAGCTCACGGACATCGGGCCCTGTATCCCTTCCCGATGAATTCGTGACCGAAGGTCGTGCCCCGATAGACCGTTGCTCGCACAACATCACCTCAAACGGACCAGTTGTAGATTCACGAAAAGAATCACACGCTCGCTGTAGGCTTATCAAGGATGCTCAGCTGGCGGAAATGCGCTGCCTTCCCCTTCTCCCGGCATGGTGAAGTGCCGGTACATACCAACCGAATTTCGTTGGTACCGAACGTAGTAGTCGTATGTGACTTTTTACC
>CAZAAP010000239.1:0-2043 GCA_964482935.1 uncultured Enteractinococcus sp. | reverse complement strand
AACAATCCATCCAATGAAACCCATTGTTCCTCCTTGATATGGGAAGTACGGCTCACCAACATGGTTATGCTGATGAGATTCATTCTACTTACGACACTTCGCAGAAATAAGGCTCTGATCGAAGCGAATCTGCTTTATCGCTAACTTACGGTACCTACTGGGGGTTTGAATTCGCCATAATTGGTTGACGTTTAAATAAAGTGACATCGTTCACCATGAAATGCCCGTGAGGACCAAACGCATACTGTGATCTAGCACCCGCGAACCTAAACCGTCTCTACGACGGTTGCATAGAGCATCCTGGCAGCCTGTTCTTCTCGGTCCGCCAGCTGGTCCAGATGCTCGGCCATCTGACGAAATTGCTGCTCCCGATCAGTGACGGAAGTCTGCGGGTTGATGATGTCGATAAACGCATCCCATCGAGGTGCTAGCTCGCGGTACGCGTCACTGCACGCGTCTAGCGACCGCATGCCGTCTAACTCAGCAGCTTCAGAAAGAAAATCGGCGTATATGCCTCGCAAGCCGCCTTGTCCGCCCCATCGCGGGCTGATGGCTAGCGTTTGCAGCATCTCTAATGCCGCGGTTAGCCGGTGTTGGTCTGCAAAGAGCGCCGACCAACCACGTTTGGTGCGCTGGTCTCGTAACAACTCAGCCCAAGTTCGCATGCCTTGCACTCCGAATTTAGGCAACCAGGACGACGGGATACCGGTCAGAGGCAGTGTGCCAAGCATTCGTCCGGTGGTTTCTACAATCGAAGCACGCACACTGGTGGTGAGAGTCTCGAGGCTAGGTTGCAAAGTATCAGCATTGACACTCACTGACCAGTGGCGATCGGCTTTGCGCTTGCTTCTTGCCTGCGCCAACTCTGCTCGAGTAGCTCGGTGGAATTGCTGGTCATCGACTTCGCCCAGGTCCATGCCTCCACCGTCTATCAGGTAGCTATCCTGCTCGCGGCCAACGATCGCGACCTCGATGGATTCTTGGAGCTCGAGGTTGTCTGACGCAATCCAGGGCAGTACGCCGTGTGTCACGCGCACGACTGCCACACGCCCTGAGTCAAGGACCGCATCGAGTTTTTCACCGGCAATCTTGGTGCTGGTAGTACTCGTGCGCTCCAGCGTGACTCCCGAACGCTCCAGTAAATTGTCGGTGTATGGTTCGGGATGGGCGCGCAGCACGACCGTAGCGGTAGTGGTTTCCTGATAGGCAAATGTGGCAAACATGAAACCAATCCCGCCTGCCAGCCCCGCCAGCATTGCAGCGCTGAATGGCTCACCCGAGACTGGATTGGTGATGCCCGCCTGGGCTAGGACGCGCTGCCATAAAGCGGCGTCGTACTGGCTCGCAGGTGCATCGAACCCAAGGGGCGCTGAGGGGTAATGCGGCAGTACACTCGCATCAGGAGTTTGTGTTGGCCGGGTAGCTAACAGATGGCGCCGGGCCGCTGTATAGCGTTCGCCGGTTTTGGCCATGCGCTCGCGGATGAGTGCTTTGAAATGTTTATTCTGTACCACGACAGATCCTTCCACGCGACAATCGTGTCAGTCCCACGCACCGCGACGACGTCCGCAGAAAAATGGTGTCGTTTGGTAGCTAGCCCGGAAGCTGAACCTCCTTTGCCCCGTGGGTCCGGTGGCGTGGGCACCGGCGGTGGGGTTGGGCGTTGGGCTGCGCCGCTATTGATCCTACGGGATAGCGCACAACCCGTAAATGTCTCCACGCACTGGAGTGAGGCAGACGGCAGCAGGCAAACCGATCGTTACCAGCATGATGTCCAGCATGTATTGTGTTGCACAACTCGTTTGACCAGCGCTGACTGCCACAACAGAGCAAAGGAACGTCCATGTCAATTGAATTAAGCGTGCACAACGGTGTCGGGACCGCCACTCTCAACCGCCCCGAGGCGATGAACTCGATGAACGCCAAAATCCTCACCGAGTGGACAGCGGGCATCCGCGAACTCGCCGATAATCCCGAGGTCAAAGTCATTCTTGTCACCGGTGCCGGTAGGGCTTTTAGTGCTGGGCTGGATCTCAAGAGCTC
>CAZAAP010000238.1:0-2043 GCA_964482935.1 uncultured Enteractinococcus sp. | reverse complement strand
GGATCGGTGCTCATGGACTCTAGGCTATCTTGGTTTGTCGCAGGTGACTACACTTTTCACATTTGTGTGCTTGGCCCCGTGCGAAACACTTCTGGTGACGCGTTCCGATTTTTGGGCAACCTGACTACAGTAGGTGTAATTCCTTGAACAGCCGGTCTGGAGACCACATAGGAGGGCTACCGAGTGCGAGATACACCGATCATCAGCAGTGTTGATTCTCTTACGCGCAAACATTCTTGGGAGTACCTGGTGATTACGGTTGCACCCGGTGAGACGTTGGCTCAAGCGCGTCAGCGACTCGTCGAACACGCCGAATACGGCCACTGGGAGCTCCAACGCACATTGCTCTACCGGGGTGGGACTCGACGTTTCTGGTTGCGTCGCAAAGCCATTAAAGTCGAGTCCACCCTCATCACGATCTAGTCACGACTCTTCGAGCGGTCCCAAACCAAAGGTAGCGAACGTCGTGTGCGCCGATTCATCATCTGACGGATGATAGACGCCTGCCATAACGTCGCGATAGAGTCGTGCGATTTCCTCGGTGCGGTGATACCCCGCGCCACCTGATGCTTCGAATGCATAGTCGACTTGTGCTTTCGCTACGCGAACTGCCGTGATCTTGTTGGCGACAAGACGGGTGAACCATTCACTCCCGTAATCCGTCAGATTCGTAATGGCTTCCGCGAGACCCGTGAGTTGCTGATCCTGCGTCATTTGGCGCAGGATCGCCTCAGCATGCTTGTAACGCAAGATGGGGTCCTGGGACAGGGCGGTGCCATGGACCTTTGAGCGTCGAGTGTGTAGCTTCTCGGCGGCGATCTCCACTGCGCGATCGCCGATACCGGCATAGACGGCCGCAATAAATGTGAGGAACGCGGCAAAGATCGCAAAAGTCAGTAAATCCTGATTCGGGCCGGTGGGTATTTTCCGGATCACTCTGTCGGCTGGAACGATTGCCCCGTTGAGTTCAGTGACAAACGAGTGCGTGGCACGCATGCCCAGCATGTCCCACCGAGAATCATCGGCTGCAGTGTTTCCTGCCTCGCGATCTAAGATCGCGTAGATCAGTTCGCTACCATCGGGGCTCTTTCCAAAGACCCCTAAACGTGTCCAGACCGGCGACAGCGTTGTGAAAATTTTCGTTCCCGTGAACTTTACGGAACCATCGGACTGCTCTTCGGCTATGGTGCCAGAGTCGAAGAGCACTGCATCGTTTCCTGCCTCGGAAATGCCAAAGGCATAGATTTCTCCGACTGCTGCATCTTGGAGGATGAAATCCAGGTCGTGCTTGTCGTGGGCGCGAAAAATTGCTGCGACACCGGACCAGATGAGATGCATGTTGACGGCTAATGCTGTCGCGGGGGCATAACCGGCTAATTTCTTTTGCGCATCAACTACGGTCGCAAAATCCCACCCCAATCCCCCATCCTCCACCGGGGCGAGGGCTGCGAGATATCCAGCGTCTTTGAGCACTTGAAGATCTGCGTATGGAAATTCATTTCGTTCATCGAACCCTGCAGCGCGCTCCCGGATACCCTGAAGAAGCTCATCAGTCAGTACCGCATCGATCTGATCTTGATATTTTGAATAAGGCAAACTGTAAATGTCCTTTCACAAGGCGTTAGTTTTGTGGTTCTAAGATCCGCAGCAGAGCCCGGACCCCGAAATCCAAAGAGTCGATCGGCATGCGTTCATCAATGCCGTGAAACAGTTCTGGGAAGGCAAGATCTTCCGGCAACTGCAATGGAATAAACCCATAGCCAGCAATGCCCAACCGCGACAAGGCGTTGTTGTCGGTACCTCCAGACATCATGAACGGCAACACCACAGCCTCGGGATCTTCGTGGGCAATGGCTGTAATCATGGCCTCGACCAACGATCCGGAGAACGGTGCTTCGATCGCATGGCGGGCGTGCTCGTATTCCACTTTTACTGACTCACCAGCCAGCTCCTGGATAGTCGCAAGGAGAGCTTCGTCCTGGCCAGGCAACGGGCGCGCATCGACTGTGGCCGTGGCCTTACCGGGAATGACGTTGTGTTTAT
>CAZAAP010000237.1:0-2085 GCA_964482935.1 uncultured Enteractinococcus sp. | reverse complement strand
GCCAACAAACTTGCGGCTCAAGGCAAGACCCCCATGATCGTTGCCGTTGATGACGCCGTCATCGGCGTCATCGCCGTCGCCGACCAGATCCGTGCCGATGCCGCGAACATGGTGGCCAGTCTGCATGACGCGGGTGTTCAAAAAGTTGTAATGCTCACCGGTGATACCCGACTGGTCGCCGAAGCGATCGGCAAAGCCACCGGGATCGACGAGATCCACGCATCCCTGCTGCCCGAAGACAAACTTGACGCAGTAGCCGCGATGCAACGCGACGGGCATACGGTCGCCATGGTTGGTGACGGCGTCAATGACGCCCCGGCCCTGGCCACCGCGGACATCGGTGTGGCAATGGGCGCCGCTGGCTCAGCCGTTGCGGTCGAAACCGCCGATATCGCGCTGATGGGTGACAACCTGATGAAGCTGCCAGAATCTGTCAGTCTGGCCAAACGCACAGTGAGTGTGATGCGCCAGAACATTTTCATCGCCCTGGCCACCGTCGTGGCCCTGCTGATAGGAGTGTTCGCCGGAGGAGTCACGATGTCGGTGGGCATGTTGGTGCACGAAGGCTCAGTGTTGGTCGTGATTGCTAACGCCATGCGGCTGATGCGCAACGACAAGTACGCAACCGCCATGTCAAAGACCGAACGCAACCCGGCAGCGAACGTTCCACAACACCAAGAAATCGATGCCTAAATTTTCTCAACAGTACAGGAGTACTCATGACCCAAAAACATTTTTCGATCGACGGCAATATCGAACATTTCACGATCGCCGACATCGCCAAAGAAAATCCGCACTTCCGCAAAACCCTCTGGACCGGTGAACACGCTCAGATTGTGATTATGACCATTCCCGTCGGCGGCGAAATCGGTGACGAAGTCCACGAGCACACCGATCAGATCCTGACCTTCATTTCGGGCACCGGTCAAGCCGACCTTAACGGCGAAACCCACCCGATCGAGGCCGGCGACCAATGCGCCGTCCCGGCTGGTGCACAGCACAACTTCCGCAATACCGGCGATGAACCGCTGGTGCTGTACACCATCTATGCCCCACCTGAGCATGCCGCCGATGCCGAATATCCGACCAAAGAAGAAGCCGACGCAGCTGAAGCCTCAGGGGAAGACACCCCACCCCAATCTTGAATTGAACCCCGATAACCGAAAGGAATCGCATGACCAAGATGCTGGTCTTCACCGAATACGGTGGACCCGAAACCCAACAATTCGTGGACAGAGACCTACCGGCGCCCCAGGGCGCGCAGGTCGCCATCGAAGTCAAAGCCGCAGGCGTGAATCCGGCAGACTGGAAAATCCGTGCCGGACAAATGGGCGACCACTGGCAACTACCGGCACCGATGGGCCGTGAGGCAGCCGGGATTGTGATCGCCGTAGGCGACGACGTCGAGGACTTCGCCATTGGTGACGAGGTCCTCGGGTTGGCGGCCAAAGGCCACGGCACATTCGCTGAGCACACCGTATTGAACGCTCGCAAGACTGTGACCAAACCTGAAGAACTCAGCTTCACCGATGCGGCGGCACTGCCTGTTGCTGGGGCCACGGCCTATGACGTCACCCATCAGATCGAACTGGAACCCGGGCAAACCATGGTCATTCTCGGCGCCGGCGGCGGGGTGGGTCTGCTGGCCGCCCAAATCGGCAAAGTCCACGAGTTCAACGTGATTGGTATCGCTAGCGCGTCCAAACAGCAGTTGATCGAAGCCACCGGGGCGACGTTTGTCGAATCCGGCAGCGACGCTGCCGAACGAGTGCGGGCCATCGCTGCAGAGGGAGCCGACCTGGTGATCGATCTTGTCGGTGGCCAACCTCTGCGTGACATCGCCCCTGTGGTCAAAGATCCCACACTTATCGTTTCCACCGCTGACCCAGACACCGCAGAACAGCTCGGTGGTTCTGGTGTGCAGCGCACCAAGGAAGGACTCGAAAAGATTACCGAAGTCGCCGAATACGGACTGGTTGATCCCAACGTTGTCCAACGATTCAGTCTGGACAACGCCCCACGGGCCATAGCGGCCGTAGAAGACGGCCACGCTGCCGGCAAAGTCGTCATCGAACCGTAAAAACC
>CAZAAP010000236.1:0-2152 GCA_964482935.1 uncultured Enteractinococcus sp. | reverse complement strand
GCCGAATCACCGGTCTTTACCGAAATGCAGGAACGCCGCAAAGAATCCTCCGCTCCACTGGGCGAACTGCTGCGCAACCACAAACGCCCCGTCATCCTGGCTGCGCTGATCTTCGCCGCTAATAACGCCGCAGGTTACCTGGTCATCGCCTTCTTCGCCTCTTATGGCGCCAATGTGTTGGGCATGCCGCGTTCGGCAACGCTGGTGGCCTCGATCATCGGCGGTCTAGGTTGGTTGGCCTTCACGATGTTTGGCGGTTGGATCGGCGACAAGATCGGCAAACGCAAGACCTTTATCATCGGCTACGCCTGGATTATCGTCTGGTCCATTCCGATGTGGTTTTTGATCGACACCGCATCCCTGGCACTGTTCACACTGGCCATCTTCATGTTGACCGTCGGTCTCGGCCCCTCGTACGGACCACAATCTGCGCTGTATGCCGAGATGTTCCCGGCCGCCGTCCGCTACTCGGGTGTGTCGATCGGTTACGCCTTCGGTTCGATTATCGGTGGGGCGTTTGCTCCGATGATCTCCGAAATGATCCTCAATGCCACCGGCCAATCGTGGATGATCGGACTCTACATTGCAGTCTTGGCAACCATCTCACTCATTGCAGTGATCATGGTGCCGAAATCCGTCGAAGGTCGCGATCTCAGTGATGACGGGGCCGCACTCAGCGAAGCGGACACCACACCCGTCGTCGCCACGAAGGCCTAATATAGACAGCACCACACACACCACCACGCCCCGGCGCTGGACACCGCTTGAACGCGGCGTCCAGCGCCGTCGGCACGTAACCACACCACAGAAAGGAACCCATGTCCACGCTCTTTGCCGACCTGACCGACCTGACCGCCGATTTCGAAGCCCTCGAGGTGCGGCTTGACGACGAGAAACCAGATCGCATTGTGGCCGCCATGAACCGCCCCGAAGTGCTCAATGCGATCGACCAGACGATGGTCGATGAGTTTCACGCCCTGTGCCAGTGGTTAGAAAACCACCCGCACACGCTGATCATCACGGGCACCGAGGCCCCACACCCCAAAGACCCGAGCCGCACGCGCGGGATCTTCGCCTCGGGTGCCGATATTGCGCAGCTGCGCGAGCGCCGTCGTCACGATGCACTCCGCGGGGTGAACTCGCAGATTTTTACTCGCATCAAGCAACTGCCGATGCCGGTCATCGCTGCGATCGACGGTTTTGCGCTAGGTGGCGGTGCCGAACTGGCCTGGGCGGCCGACTTCCGCGTAGCCACTAAAAAGGTCCGCTTCGGTCAGCCAGAAGTTGGCTTGGGCATCTCACCGGCCGCCGGTGCGATGTGGCGCATCAAAGAACTCGCCGGCGAAACCATCGCATTGGAACTGCTGCTGACCGGGCGGATGCTCAACGCCGAAGAAGCGCTTGACTACCGGCTGATCAACTCGGTCCACGAACCGGCCGACCTGATGGACGCAGCCCATGAACTGGCCGATAAGATCGCCCAACAAGATCCCCTGGCCGTGCAAGTCACCAAACGGGTTTTCCAACTACCACGAGATGCGCATCCGTGGGCCGATGAGCTCGGGCAGGCCATCTTATTTGAGTCTGAAGCCAAATTCGACCGGATGCAGGCCTTCTTGGACCGACGCAAGAAGTAACAGCCTTACGCGTGACGTAAGTCGCAAAAGCGGCTGGCCGAGCAATGTTATCTGCGCTATACTGGCCGCAATAACCGAACGAACGTTCAGACTGTAATAAGGAGTCTCACCCTCATGACAATCAACGCACCAGCTCAAACTGTCCTGCAGTCGTATGCGCAGGGTCAGTGGCAAGCTCCTGATACTCCAGAAAATGTAGCGCAAGCCCGCGATGCGAATACCGGCGAACTCATCGCCCAGGTATCAACGGATGGTATCGATATTGCCGGCATGGTGGACTACGCCCGCACCGTCGGACAGCAGTCGCTGGGCAAGCTGACCACCCACGAACGCGCGCTGAAGATCAAAGAACTTGCACAGTATCTGAACGGTCGTAAAGAAGAACTCTACGAAGTCTCCTTCCGCACCGGCGCGACCCAGCGTGACCACTACATTGATACCGACGGCGGGATCTCAACACTGTTTGTCTTCTCCTCTAAGGGTCGCCGCGAGATGCCCAACAGCAACGTCATCAT
>CAZAAP010000235.1:0-2152 GCA_964482935.1 uncultured Enteractinococcus sp. | reverse complement strand
GTTTCGGTAACCACGACATCGGCGCCGTATGCTTTGAGCACATCACGTTTTTCTTGGCCCACCTTGCTGGGCGTCACGAAGACCGAACGGTAGCCTTTTTGTTGTGCCACGATGGCTAGGCCAACGCCGGTATTGCCCGAGGTTGGTTCGACCACGGTTCCGCCCTCAGTGAGTTTGCCCTCGGCTTCAGCCCGCTCAATCATCTTGAGGGCAATACGGTCTTTAATAGACCCACCGGGGTTGAGGAATTCACATTTGACCAGGATCGTTGGTTTCAGATCCGATCCGATCGAGTTGAGTTTGACCAACGGCGTATTGCCGATGAGGTCAAGAATGGTTTCTGCGTACTTGGGTGTCGCTGACGTAGGCTGATTTTGGCTCATAGTCACCACGCTACCTGTTTCGGTAGTTCCACGGTGTGTCAGGAGGTTATAAATCGCCATGAACTTTCCGCGCAAACCCGATTATTCGGATGTGTTGCATCCCGGGGTTGCCATTGATGTTGCCGCAAATATGGCACCGCTGGTTCGTGGCAAGGGCGACCCCACCGCAGCGACCATTGATGGCGTCAGTTGGGTGTCATTTCAGCCTGCAGCAACCGGGCCAGTCACCATCGCGATTGTGCATCCACACTCCTCGTTACACCCGGGGGTCATCCGGTATCACATCTGGGCTCATGGTGACGACGCCGCAATCCAGGCGGCGGTGCAACGCATGCCGGTACTTTTGGGAATTGATGAAGAGTCCCTGGCGGGTTGGGCTGCGTTCGATGAACTATTAGCACAGACTGCACACCTGCTCCCCGAGCGGGTGGTAGAAGCACGACGTCGGCATCCGGGAATGCGGTTGATCGCGACCGGTCAACTCGTTGATGAATTGCTCACCGTGGTCCTGGAACAGAAGGTCACCCAGCGACAGGCTCGTGCGACCTGGAGTTGGTTGGCCAAAACCTACGGCCAGCCCTCCCCCGCTGGTGATCCTGCTCCGAAGCTGGCCCCACGTCCCGAAACCATCATGGATATTGCCTCTTGGCAGTGGCATGCAGGCTGGGTACAGCCGTTTATGGTGCGTACCTTAAAGACGGTGGCTTCGCGAGCTAGTGCACTGCATCGGTTAGCGGCCCAACCGCTCGATGAAATCGACAGAGGATTAAACTCCCTGCCCGGCATTGGGCCTTGGACAGTTGCAGAAACACTTCAGCGGACCCACGGGGCGGCCGACTATGTATCCGTGGGTGATTATCACCTGGCCCACCACGTCGGCGAAGCGCTGACCGGGCGCCGCACGGATGATGCCGGCATGTTAGAGCTGCTTGAGCCCTGGGTCGGTCATCGGCAGCGTATTGTCAGGCTGATTTATGCCTCGGGGATCCGCTTTTCGCGTTTCGGGCCGCGCATGGCGGCAACCGATTTTCGAGATCGTTAGTTTTTGTTCTGTTCGGCTTTGGCGCGAGCTTCTTCAACCTGTTGGTGGACTTCAGCCATGTCTAGGCCGCGGACCTGGTCGATGAGGTGATCCAGCTGCTGGGCGTTGATGGCACCAGCCTGGGAGAATACGAGGACGTTTTCGCGGAAGGCCATGAGCGTTGGGATAGAGGAAATCCCGGCGGCTGCTGCCAGCTGCTGCTGATCTTCGGTATCAATTTTGCCGAACACGATGTCCTCGTGCTGCTGGGAGACTTCATCGTAGACGGGTGCAAACATCTTGCACGGGCCACACCAGTCAGCCCACCAGTCCACCAGAACGATGTCGTTATTTTCGATAGTATTTTGGAACGTTTCTTGGGTTAGGTCTATTGTTGCCATGCCGCCAGCCTACTAGCGGGGCTATACACTGCCTAGTGCGCGGCGCCAGATGACCCTCCGTTGAGCGCGAACACCACGGGCAAGCTGCCCACCCTTTCGCAGTGTGTAGGCACCGATTACCGTGGAGTCATGAGCCACTCGTCATTGTCTGAACAAGTGCCCCACCTCACCCCAACCGAACACGCCCGAGTTTTCAGTCGCGTCTTGGCCTCGCCGGTCATCAAAGGCCCAATCATCCGACGCCCCAAAGCGGTTAACATGGCAGAACGTCTCGACCTCGATACAGGTGGGGTTGAGGAGCTTAAACGCTTACGTGCCAAATACGGTGATGGCCCCGTCCAGTTGAG
>CAZAAP010000234.1:0-2226 GCA_964482935.1 uncultured Enteractinococcus sp. | reverse complement strand
ACCCCCTTTGAGGAGCCCTTCAATGGCAGATCACAACCGTGCCGCACGACTGGCACAGCGGATCAAAGTTATCCTTGCCGAAGCTTTGCAAAAAACCGTCAAGGATGACCGGGTCGACAATGTGACCATCACCGAAGCCCGCGTCACTAACGACCTGCAACAGGCCACCGTTTATTACACCGTTTTCGGTGACGATGAAACCGTGGCGGAAGCGCACAAGGCCATGGAAGAAAACCGCGGCCTTCTACGCCGTGAGATGGGGCGTGGGCTGAACATCCGCTTAGTTCCTACGCTAGAACTTGTCCGCGACACTGTGCCCGAAACCGCCGCACAACTCGAAGAAGCCTTACGCGCCGCCAAGGCACGCGATGCTGAACTCGCTGCTCAACGCGAATCAGCGACCTACGCCGGCGACGAAGACCCATACAAGGAATAACACATGGCGCAAGCTGCCTCGGGACTCATACTGGTCGATAAACCCGCGGGCTGGACCTCACACGATGTAGTGTCCCGCACCCGCAAAATTGCTGGTACCCGAAAAGTCGGCCATGCAGGCACGCTGGACCCGATGGCCACCGGAGTGTTGGTCATCGGGTTCAACAAAGCCACCCGCTTGCTCACCTACATCGTTGCTACGACGAAAACTTATCGAGCAACTATCCGCTTGGGACACAACACCACAACCGATGACGCCGACGGGGAGATCGTCCAGACCCGGTACGCGAACGCTGTCACAACACAGCACATTCACGAGGCTATTGCGCAGCTGACCGGAACGATCCAACAGGTTCCCTCGTCAGTCTCCGCCATCAAAATTGACGGCAAACGCGCATACCAGCGCGTCCGCGAAGGTGAAAACGTTGAGATCCCCGCACGGGAAGTCACCGTGCACCGTTTCGCCATTGAAGACCTCCGCCGAGCACCCGACGGCAAAACCATTGATATCGAGGTTGAAGTCGAATGCACCGCAGGCACCTATATTCGTGCCCTCGCTCGTGACCTTGGCGAAACCCTGAACACCGGGGGATACTTGACGGCACTGCGTCGGACCGCCGTTGGACCATACCGCATCGAAGATGCCGTGACCATGGACCAATTAGCCGCAGCGTTTGTCTACACTGATCTCTCAGAAGCCAGCGAACGGCTATTCCCTACCCGGCAGGTCACCCGGGAAGAGGCCGAAGATCTGATCCATGGTCGGCGCATTCCAGCGACCCATAGTGACCAGTTACATGCCGCACAACTGGCAAATGGGCACGTCATTGCCTTAATCAACGACGCCGAACGAATAGGTAAAATCGAAGCGAAACCTGAAATTGTTTTCGCCACTATGGAAGACCTCATCGGAGCGTCTTCATGATCCTCGACGGCTGGTTTTACGCCGGGGCGACCATTGGCATTATCTCAGCGATCATCTGCATCATCGCGACCATTTTTCGGGACCATCCGGCTGATGGGTCAATCCTGTCACTTGCGGCTGTGGAACTCTACCTGGTGATCTACGCCATCTATGCCCTGGTCTCTCCGATCCCGCTCAACGGTCCAGCCTGGGAATTCTGGGGATATATTTTCACCGCACTGATCTTGCCCCCGATTGCCTTCATCTGGGGGATAACCGATAAAACTCGATGGTCCAACTTGGTCATGGCCGCCATCGGCCCCACCATCTTGGTCATGATTCACAGATTGCAGGTGATCTGGCATGGCTGACACCATCAGCCCCAAAAAGCCGGCTGCTACTACCGGCCGTACCAAAGGCATTGGACGTATCATCGTCATGCTCTACGCGATCCTGGCACTAGCAGCAGCGTGGCGCTCCGGATTCCAGATACTGACCAAATTCGATGAAGCCCCAGTAGCGTTCACCTTGTCGGCTCTGTCCGCGGTCGTCTACATTATCGCGACCTTTGCGCTGGCAACCCCGGGTAAAACAGCATGGAAGATCGCAATCGGCGCCGTATGGTTCGAACTCGTCGGCGTGGTCATCGTTGGCGCGTGGTCCCTACTTGCTCCGAGCATGTTCCCTGAGTCCACCGTCTGGTCCACGTTTGGTATCGGCTACGGTTGTATTCCACTCATCCTGCCGCTCATTGGGCTCTATTGGCTTTATAGGCACCGTCCAGCAACCTTGGGCTAACATTCGACCTAGACACATCCGAACGCGAGATAAAGGAAGACACCAAGTGCAATACTGGGCAGGTACCGCCGCAATCGGCCAACCACCGG
>CAZAAP010000233.1:0-2247 GCA_964482935.1 uncultured Enteractinococcus sp. | reverse complement strand
CTACCAGCAAGTAGTTGAAGACGTGCAACGCCAGATCGTTGAACTGCGTGAGCACGCTTCGGATATCCACCAGCGTCGTCTGGCGCGATACCCCGACGCCGACCACGCGAGCATCACACGGTTCAAGATCTTCGCCTACGAAGGCGTGCTGAAACAAGCCGAGGCGGAAATTGCCTGGGCCCAAGACGGGCTGGCACTCCTCAATGACACCGCAGGTGCTAAAACCTCAGATGTGTCGTGATGCTGCGATGGCCTCTGCCACCGACTGCAGATGCTCACGCATGGCCGCAGCTGCAGCGTCTGGATCGCGTTCGCAGATCGCCTCGATAATCGCGAGGTGTTGGGGCAGCGAGACCTGGGGTCGATCGGGTTGTGAAGAGAGTTGGAAATGATAGCGAATGGCTTGGCCGCGTAACCGGGCAATCGTCTGGGCCGCGGTGTGTTGATCTGCGATATCAATGATTAGTGTATGCAGTTTTCGATTCAGGCTCGAATATTCATCTCGAGCGCCACGCTCAACGGCTTTCTGCATCGCGTCACCGATGGAGCGCAGTTCATCGGCATGAGTCTCGGTCAGCTTCTCGGCGGCCTTATAGGCACACAGCGATTCCACCGCGCCGCGAACCTCGGTAATTTCAATCGCCTCATCGAGTGAGACTTTCCGAACCCGTGCCCCACGGTTCGGGATGCGCTCGACAAGCCCTTCGGTAATGAGCTCATTGAGCGCCAGGCGGACCTCGCCGCGCGACGCACTGTGTTCTTCGGCGACATCCGCTTCTATCAGCCGCTGATGCGGGACAAGATTGCCGGTCACAATGTCCTGGCGCAGTCGGTCCGTCAGGGAGAGCTCCTCGAGGCTGTCTACCGAGGGGCCGGGTGCCGTGGGGCTGGTCATGATGAGATCTCCAAATCCTGTTCGTTGATTACCGGTGTTCCTCATCGTAGTCCTGTATGGCGACCCTGTCATCGAACGTGAACAAGATTGTAAACAATCTTGTTAGCAGCTATCGTGGTGTGAGGAGTTACACAACCAAGGATGCTCATGACCCCCACTGCCCGCCGCGTCGGCGATCAAACGGCCATTCCCCTGTGCCTCATGCGAGGCGGCACGTCCCGCGGCCCCATGTTTCTGGCCTCGGATCTACCGCCTGATCCGCAGAAACGCGATCAGGTGTTGCTGTCGGTCATGGGCAGCCCGCATCCCCTCCAAGTCGATGGCCTCGGGGGTGGGCACTCTCTGACGTCGAAAGCCGGCATTGTTGAGCAGTCGGAGCGCGACGGCGCCGATCTTGATTTCACCTTCGTGCAGTTACAGCCGGAAGCTGCTACGGTCCAAACCACGCAGAACTGCGGCAACATGCTGGCCGCTGTCGTACCTTTCGCAGTGGAAGCCGGGCTGCTGCAGCCGAGCGAAGACGTCACCGAGGCTGTCGTGCACACGACGAACACCGGACTGAACTCACGGATCACTATCCACACCCCGCAACTCAACGGGCAACGCTATGTGCAATACTCCGGCGACGCCGAAATCGCCGGGGTGCCAGGTACAGCGTCCCCGGTCAATATTCGTTTTCTCAACACCGCCGGCTCCATCGCCAGCGGACTGTTCCCGACCGGCAACGTGACCGATGCCGTCGACGTTGATGGCACCGAATATACCGTCACGCTAATCGACAATGGCCAACCGCTGGTTATCATCAACGCTGAAGACCTGGGTGTAACAGGGTATGAAACCGTGGCCGAATTAACCGACCACCCGGACCTGAAGACTCGAGTTGAAGCGCTGCGTCTAGCCGCCGCCCAAACCATGGGGTTAGGCAATGTGACGGATGCGTCGTATCCGAAGATGACCCTGGTAGCGCCCCCACGATCCGGGCGTGCGATTGCCACGCGCAGTTTTATCCCACATCGGGTGCACGAATCCATCGGGGTGCTCGCCGCGGTCACCGTTGCGACCGCTCTGCTCACGGAAGGCTCGGTTGCGGCACAACTTGGTCGCCCGGGTACAGGCCGGCAGCAACGTGTGGGCATTGAACATCCATCGGGGATATTCGAAGCCCTCGTGGATCTCGACGAAACGGGCGCCGTTGTGGCCTCAGGCAATACGCGCACCGCGCGACTCATTAGCCGCGGCGAGGTCTATGTGCCCGCCAGTATTTGGGATCCGGGTGCCTCAGCAGAGTTTTGACAGGACCGCTCATCGACCGTGGAAGGACACACCTTGATTATTGATATTCACGGGCACTA
>CAZAAP010000232.1:0-2290 GCA_964482935.1 uncultured Enteractinococcus sp. | reverse complement strand
TTGAGCGCGGGACGAGTGGTGGTATTCACGAGGACTCCTTTGTGGGCGCGTTCAAACGGTCGCGCACCTGGTGTTCGAGATGTTGTAGCTGGTTGGCCCAGTCGACGAAATGATCCGGGGCCACGTCGTCGGTGGGCGTGCTATAAAACCGCTGAAGGTCGCTGAGCGGTACCTGCAGTTGTCGTGCGGTCTCGGTCAGGACCGCATCCTGGGAGGCACGGTTCCCCAGACGTAAAATGCGGGCCAGCCGAGCCAAAGATGCCTGTTGCATCGTGGATAACGCGTGGCGGCGTTGCTTGGTTTTGGCATACAGACGCCCACGACCCACTGTGGTTTCTGCGGCCGGAACTTCTGCTGGCAGCGGTTCAACGATAACCGGGCCGGTCCGGCGTCCCCGGTAGAGCAGCCAAATGCCGGTGACAATGACCGCCCATACAAGGCCCATCCGTGCCCAGTCGGGCAGTTGGACAGGGGAGAGCTGGCCGTCAGTATCCGGATCAAATTGAAAATCCGGCTGAAACCACAGCACCGTCTCCGCTCGGCCAAGTGACCACAGCGCCAGGGTCGCGGTGCCGTTGTCGTAGAGTCCAGCATTGGACAGCATCCGCCAGTCAGCAAAGATCAGTGTACCTTCGGGGCTTTCAGCAAAGGCGTAGGCGGGCTCGGTCTCGCCGGTTGTCTCATCGACGACGGCGAAACACCCGTATGCTTCATCTGCGACGATCACACCCTGGCGGAACCCGCCGATGTTCCCGGCCTCGAGAGCAGCGTCAATACGGCAGGTCGGCTCGGCGTCGATATGCTCAACGAAGCCCAGTGGACGGCTGCCATAGACGCCGGCAACGAGTTCACTGGATGGGGTGTCGGGGAGTCCGGCGAAGACGCGTTGATCGGCGGGCACCAAATCGGCCAGCTCGGAAAGGCGTTCGTAGGAGGCGTTGGCCATGGCCTGGTGTTTATCATGGAATAATACGGTCGCATCCGGGTTGCGCTCCAACTCTGAACGCAATTGCGTCATCGACTGGACCGGCCGGATGGCTACGCCGTGGTCTTCGAGCACACTGGTCAGCGCGGCCGCACCGTCATCAGTTTCATCATCGACTCCGAGGCTGCCATCGGTTCGTTGGGGCTGCAGTGCGATCCACACCATGACCGCCAACCACGCGGCAACGATCAGAGCGATCATCAGGACCAGCCCGGTTTTTCGTCGTCGTTGGGTCATCGAGGCATCAACCTGGCCGGATTACTGTGCGATTCAGCTGCCGTCGGATGGGCAGTGCCGACCGTAGTAGCGAGATGCACCATGGATTCCGTGGCCTCTGACGACGGGACGGCATCGCCATAGCTGATGTTATTGAATTGCTCGGATGCCACCCTGATAGCGGTGCGGTAGGAGGGTAAAACGCTGCCTAAAGCCCAACCAAAAACGGTCGCGGTGGTTGACGGCGTAACCTCGGTGAGTTGACGCTCAACGGCGGTCTGCACCATTGCACGATAAGCCTGTACATACGCTTGATCTAACTGCCCGGTTGCCAACAGTTGTCTAGCTTGCTCAAGGTAGCGGGCGGCCGCGATACTGGGGTCTACCAGGTGCGCGTCAGCGGGGTGCGTCTTTGGAGTGGCATTGGGACGGAAGAACCGGACCAGGAAAAATATCAAGAGCGCCACGGCAATGACGAGGAAGCCCTGAATGACGATGCTGCCGGTGCTGGATGCATCAACGTTCAAGCTCAGCGCGTCATTGAGCCACGCAAGTGCGCGCTCCCACCAGCTCATCGCCGCGGGGTCGACGTCGTAAGATTCGATGCGATCCTTGAGTAGCCGGCGGGCGTCATCGTCATCCGGCGTCCAGGGGATGGACGTCATGAATGCGGCCCCGGGGGGTTCGGCGGTGGGGTCTGTGGGGGACCGGATGGACCCGGATAGGGCGGATACTGTCCGGTTGGGTCCCCGGGTCTGGGCTGGCCGGGTTGTTGTGGTGGGCCATAGGGGTATGGCTGTGGTGCATGTAGAGTCGCTGCGGTCGCGTCGCGTCCGGGAATGAGGTCATTGGTCTCGTCGTGAGGCCCGGTGCCCTGTTGGCCCGAGGTGTCGAAGCGGTCAGTCACCGCACCTGCGCCCTGGGCGGCCAGGTGTTGGAAGTGGAACCCCAAGCCTTCTTTGCGGAAGCGGTAATCGTAATAAAACAAGATCGAGATCAACACACCCATGTTGGTCACGATGAAACTCACCAAGGATGAGACCGCGGTGAGTAACAGGTTAATGACCAGCATTGAGCCGGACAGTTGCC
>CAZAAP010000231.1:0-2299 GCA_964482935.1 uncultured Enteractinococcus sp. | reverse complement strand
AGACCACGACTTACCTATTCTCAACCGCAGCGAACGGCAGATCGTGCTGCTTGGCTTTCGTAACGGAAGCACCCAGTCGCACCAGGTGCCGCGCGGCGAGTGGGCCGGGCAGATTGGGTGCAATCGTGACGACGTGCACTCCGCCGAGGCTTCCTGAATCACGCACTGGCATCACGGCTGTGCATTTACTCTTGGTGAGGGACAACGTTGAGTTGCCAGGACACCCCGAAGCGGTCGTTGAGCCACGCAAACGGGGCGAACCCGTAATCGTTTTTCGGCATCATGGCTTGCCCATCCTCTAACAGTGCCTGATAGATTCGGTCGAGTTCGTCTTCGGATTCGCATCGAAACGCTAAGGATATCGACGGTGTGAAATCAAACTCGTGAGGCACCGGGCTGTCCATAATGTTGAGCTGTAGACCAGCGATACGAAAGGTCGCAAGTTGAATCTTGCCTTCCATGTCGGGCGTCTCGGTGCCGTAACGCTGCAGCATGACGACCTCGCCGCCGAAAAGGTCGACATAGAAGTTCAGCGCTTCTTCGGCCCGGCCATCCTGGAACATCAGGTGGGGTATGAGTTGTTGAGTGTCGGTCATGACTAACCCTTCGGTTCGATGCTGTCTGACCTCAAGTGTAGGACGTCAGGCGGTCACGGGATAGGCCGATCGGAGTAAGGTGATGACATACCGGATTTCAACACGCAGAACATGCGAACGTACATGTAGCGGGTGAAAGACAATGGACTGGACCAGTTGGCTTCCACTGTTGGAAGCCACCGATTATACGATTGCACGAGAAGTGCTGCTGCGCGGGGTTGCCGCGATCTACTGCACCGCGTTTCTGGCAGCCTTCAACCAATTCCCGGCCCTCCTGGGCGAAAACGGGCTGGCCCCAGCCCCCGAATACATCGAGCGCACAAGCTCGCGCGATAAGCCCAGCCTGTTTCGATGGCGGCACACTCCGTATAGCGACCGACTGCTGCGCATCGTCTGCGTGCTCGGCATGGCCTTGAGTCTTTCGGTCGTCGTTGGGGTGGTGCAACTGGGTCCTGCGTGGACCACCATCCCGGTCTTTTTGCTCATGTGGTGGCTCTATCAGTCGATCGTCAATATTGGTCAGTACTACTACGGTTTCGGATGGGAATCGCTGCTCTTGGAAGTCGGCTTCGTCGTCGCATTGCTCGGCACGCCCGACGTTGCACCGCCGTTTTTGGTCCTGCTGTTTTTACGCTGGACACTGTTCCGCGTCGAGTTCGGTGCCGGGATGATCAAAATGCGCGGAGACAAATCGTGGCGGAATCTGACCGCGATGAACTATCACCACCAAACCCAGCCGATGCCCAACCCGGTGAGTCGATGGGCGCACCAGAAACCGCAATGGTGGCACAAATCCGAGACGCTGGGCAGCCACGTCATCCAACTGGTCATGCCGTGGTTGCTGTTCTTCCCGCAACCAATCGCCTCCATTGCCGCCGTCGTGATTATTTTCAGTCAGTTGGTACTGGTCATCACCGGCAACTACGCGTGGCTGAACTGGCTGACCATTCTGATCGCTTTTTCGGCCATCAGTGACTCGTTCCTCTCGGCGCTGGTCGGTCGCGGTTGGCCCGACTGGGGGTGGGTCCATATCGGCGCGGCACTCAACGGACAGCTCGAACTGCAGTCGCCCATCTGGTGGTTGGTCCTGACTGCCGTCGTATTTGTCGGTCTGTGCGCCCTGAGCTGGCAGCCATTGCGCAACCTGTTTTCGCCCAACCAGCTGATGAACGCCAGTTTTAACCGCTGGCATCTCGTTAACGCCTATGGTGCATTCGGGTCGATGACGCAGGTCCGCCGCGAAATCATCATTGAGGCCACCATGAGCTCGGACCCTTCAGACGACCACGGATGGCAGGCCTACGAGTTCAAAGGCAAACCCGGTGATGTGTTCCGGCGACCGCCCCAGGTTGCGCCGTATCATCTCCGACTGGATTGGATGATGTGGTTCTTGGCGCTGGGCTCACCCAATCAGCTGTGGTTTCGCCGGCTCCTCGACAAGCTGTTGGACGGCGATCCGGGAATCAGGAAGCTTTTGCGGACCGATCCGTTCGACGGCGACCCGCCTGTGCTCATTCGGGTCAGGGTCTTTGAATACCGCTATGCCACGCCCGCTGAACGGCGCGAGACCGGGCAGTGGTGGTGGCGCACAGAACTCGGCACGCTCGTGCCGCCGACAGGGTGAGCTGATCCATTGCGATGCAGGCGCGCGAACATTAGAGTGAAGCTGATTTCCAGCCGTGTCGAAGAGATTGGCCAGTACG
>CAZAAP010000230.1:0-2310 GCA_964482935.1 uncultured Enteractinococcus sp. | reverse complement strand
GTCGCGTACGGAGTGATGGGGGCTTCTGCGATTTGGATGTATCGTGAGGGCCAGCCGGGCTTCAGTGACGATATGGCTGTGCCGCAAGTGTTATTCTCCGTCGTCGAGAATCTGCCATTTGCCGAATGGCTGCCGTATCTGATCATGGTGATCCTGGCGATCTTCTTTATCACCGCCGCTGACTCCGCATCCGTGGTGATGGGGATCCTCACGACACGTGGCCGCCAAGACCCGCCAAAACCGGTGGTACTGTTCTGGGGTTTGGTGATGGGCGGCATCGCTATGGTGATGCTGCTCCTCGGCGACGAAACAGCCCTAGAAGGGCTCCAGTCACTGGTCATTATTACCGCGGTGCCCTTCGCCGTCATCATGTTGCTCATTATCTTCGCCTGGGTCAAAGAACTCCGAACCGATCCCTACGCGCTGCGCCACCGGTACGCCGACAACGCCATCCGCCAGGCCGTGCGCGAAGGTGTCGATAAATACGGGGACGACTTCCGAATTGAAGTTCGCCCGACGGCACCCGGCGAAGGCGCCAGCGGCGACACAGATTCCACACACGAGGACTACACCGCCTGGTATCAACGCACCGACGAGCATGGCGAACCGGTCGGGTACGACTTTGAAAACGGTCAATGGGAAGACGGCTGGGACCCCGAAACCGGGACCATCGAGGCCCAACCCAGCGCGGGAGCTGCTGAGGACAAAGACCGATCGCAATAAGCCGCGGTCTGGCCTGGTTCCTACACCGAGAGCCCGACTCGGAACCCGGTGTGGCCTAGTGAGGTATCAGACGTCGCCGAACTACGCGCTGAGGTCCGATACCGCCGACAATACGAGTCGTGACACATATAAGAGCCACCCCGAAGGACTGGATCCGGCTGAGCTGCACTGAACTGGCTCGCCGTCCACTCCCACACATTGCCGGTCATGTTGTATAGCCCGTATGCATTAGGTTCAAAGGCATCCGCCGCAACTGTCCCCACCGCAGCGTCCGGTTGATCAGGGAACCTTCCGGAAAAGGTCTGCATCCTGGCGACCCCGTCGGGTTGCCGAACCTCACCCCAGGGATATGGTTGTTGTTCCAGACCGCCACGGGCAGCATATTCCCACTCCGATTCATTCAACAATCGCGTGCCACTCCACTGTGCATAAGCCAACGCATCACGGTGTGAAACGTGGGTGACCGGATGATCTGGCCGCTCCAGCACGGAGGTATCGTCACCACACGGGTAGAACCATGTGGCACCGGGTACTTGTCGCCACCACGGCGCTGCCTGGACCGTCAGTGTTGTGGCGCGTAACTGCTTGGGGAGCAGTCCTACAAAGACCAGTGAATCCCCAGAGCGCTCCGCATCGGTGACATAGCCGGTTTCGGCCACGAACGCAGCAAACTGTGCATTGGTGACCGTGGTGGCCGCAATCGCAAATGGCTCAATGGTGACCTGTCGAACCGGTCCCTCGTGGTCTTCGGGATAAGCCTCGGGGTCTTCACTGCCCATCAAAAATACGCCCCCTGCAAGCCCGACCATGCGCAATTGCTCCGGGGCCATCCGGGCGAGCGCTTTGACGGTTCCAGCAGAGTCAGTAGGCTGTGGTGTGCTAGGCACCGTTGGGTGAGCACCACGTTGAGGGTTGCAGCACTTCGTCATGTGGCAGATCTTCCCATCGGATCGTGTTGAAAGCTAGGTCACCTATGAAACCAAACATTGTCATCGTACAAGCTGACCAAATGGCTGCCCAGGCACTCGGCGCTTATGGCGACGTGGCCGCGAAAACACCCAACATCGACGCGCTCGCAGCACACGGGGCGGTCTTTGACCGAGCCTATTGCAATACACCGCTGTGCGCGCCGTCGAGGGCATCCATGATGACCGGCAAAATGCCGTCCGAACTGGGATGCTACGACAACGGTGACGACTTCCCGGCCTCCGTGCCCACTTTCGCCCACTACGTGAGAGCTGCCGGGTATCACACCGCTTTGATCGGTCGCATGCACTTCATCGGACCCGATCAGCACCATGGGTTCGAAGAACGGTGGACCACCGATGTATATCCAGCCAACCTCGATATGGTGCCCGAATGGGGCCGACCTCTCGACCACCCATTGCCGTGGTACCACAAGGCCGATCCCGTCTTTACCGCCGGTCCCTCACAGGCGACAGTCCAGCAAGACTTCGATGACGAAGTAACCTTCCATAGTCTGCGGCATCTCAGTGATCGAGTTCGACACAACCAGGCGGTGGGTACCGACGTCCCATTTCTGATGGTGACCAGCTTTATCCACCCGCATGATCCATATGAACCACC
>CAZAAP010000229.1:0-2320 GCA_964482935.1 uncultured Enteractinococcus sp. | reverse complement strand
AATTCGCTCAAGTCCAGTACAACGCGATGCTGGTCAATATTGCCACCCAATCCACGATAGGGCGCATCTCAGGCCTGGGGTGGGGTGCCGGATATCTCGGTGGGATCTTCCTGCTGCTGTTGGTCTACGTCGGGTTTATCGGCGGCGATACCCACTGGTTTGGGATTGGGAACGACGACGCCTTGAACATCCGCGTTGTGGCAGTTTTTGCTGCAGTCTGGTTCCTCGCGTTCTCGCTGCCAGTGCTCATGGTGATGCGCAACCGCAGCAGAGTCCGTGCACAGCAGTCACGACAGCGGGCTTCGATCGCGCAATCCTACCGGCAATTGGTTGCAACCATCGTGGATTTGTGGCAGAACCGACGCAACACCTTCTGGTTCTTCGTCTCTTCTGCGGTCTTCCGCGACGGTGTCGGCGCGGTCTTTGCCTACGGTGCGATTCTCGGAACGACCGTTTATGGTGTGGATCCGGGACAGATCTTATTTTTCGGTATCGCCGCCAACGTTGTCGCAGCAGCCGGAGCGTTTATCGGTGGCCTGTTCGATGACCGATTTGGGCCCAAACGCATTATCGTGGTGTCCTTATTCGGCCTAATCGTGTCTGCCGTGATTATTTTTGTCCAGAACGGCACGCTCGCCTTTTGGATCTGGGGCCTATTTCTATGCTTTTTCGTGGGACCGGTCCAGTCGTCTTCCCGCGCATTTCTGGGTCGACTGACGACGGCGCAGACCGCTGGGGAAATGTATGGGCTCTATGCAACCACCGGACGCTCGGTCTCGTTTTTGACGCCGGCGCTGATCGCCCTGCTCGTTGGCACGTTCAATGAATCGCGGATGATCGTGCCGGCGATCATTGTCGTGCTCACGGCAGGATTGATCTTGTTGTGGTTTGTGAAGGATCCCAAGACATCAGATTCAGAGCCGGTGCTTACGGATATGACGGAACCACCGGTGTCGCAGTAGAATCTCAGCGCTGCAAAGACCTTCAACACAACACTGCCCTGCACTCTCGGTGGGGAGGTGCAGGGCAGCGTTTTGTCGGGAAACTAGCTACGGGTTAGGCGACGGTGGGTAGCGCGTCCTTCACGGAGTGCGTCTGGGCCGAGGCGTTCCAGTTTATTGACTTCATAGGACTCGAAGTTTCCTTCGAACCAGTACCAGTTGGCTGGGTTTTCTTCGGTACCCTCCCATGCGAGGATGTGGGTCGCCACGCGGTCGAGGAACCAGCGGTCGTGCGAAATGACCACGGCACAACCGGGGAATTCCAACAGTGCGTTCTCTAGCGAGGTGAGCGTTTCGACGTCCAGGTCGTTGGTCGGTTCGTCAAGCAGCAGCAGGTTTCCGCCCTCTTTGAGGGTTAGCGCCAGGTTCAGGCGGTTGCGTTCACCACCCGACAGTACGCCGGCCTTCTTCTGCTGGTCTGGGCCTTTGAACCCGAAAGCCGAAACATAGGCGCGTGATGGCATCTCGACGTTGCCGACCTGGATGTAATCCAGGCCGTCGGAGACGACTTCCCACAGCGACTTTTCTGGGTCGATGTTGGAGCGGCTCTGGTCTACGTAGGAGATCTTGACCGAATTCCCGATCTTCAGGTCCCCCGAGTCGATCTCTTCCTGGCCCACAACGGTTTTGAACAGGGTCGTTTTGCCGACACCGTTGGGTCCGATAATGCCCACGATGCCGTTCGGTGGCAACGAGAAGCTCAAGTTATCGATCAGGGTGCGACCGTCGAAGCCCTTCGAAATATTATCGGCTTCGATGACCTGGCTGCCCAGCCGCGGCCCAGGTGGGATTTGGATTTCTTCGAAGTCCAAGACACGGGTCTTCTCAGCTTCGGCAGCCATTTCTTCGTAGCGTTCCAGGCGCGCTTTCTGTTTGGCTTGGCGGCCTTTGGCGTTGGTGCGAACCCATTCGAGTTCATCCTTGAGGCGACGAGCAAGTTTTTGATCCTTCTTGCCCTGGACCTGCAGGCGTTCCTGTTTCTTTTCCAGGTAGGTCGTGTAGTTACCCTCATATGGATACAACCGACCGCGGTCGACTTCGGCGATCCATTCGGCCACGTGGTCCAAGAAGTACCGGTCGTGAGTAATCGCAATGACGGCACCCGGGTAGTTTGCCAGGTGCCCTTCAAGCCAGGCCACAGATTCAGCATCGAGGTGGTTAGTCGGTTCGTCGAGCAACAGCAGGTCTGGCTTTTCCAACAAGAGCTTGACCAGTGCGACACGACGACGCTCGCCACCAGACAGGTGGGTTACGGGTTCGTCACCGGGTGGCAACTGGAGGGCTTCCATGGCCTGACCGATCTGGGAGTCGATGTCCCA
>CAZAAP010000228.1:0-2363 GCA_964482935.1 uncultured Enteractinococcus sp. | reverse complement strand
CGGACGAATTCACCTGCGCTTCATGCTTCCTGGTCCGCCACCGTTCACAGGTTGCACTGGAAGAAGACGGTATGTTGTACTGCACAGACTGTGAAGGCTAGCCTCAGCCATTTGGCTTCAGGAAGCCCTCCTACGCAGTCTTCTCTCAGACCAACAAAGGGGCCTATTCCGTGTCGCGCACGGTTGCCCCTTTGTCTGTTTAAGGATGCCTAATCAGCGCGTGCCATTATCATTTGGTTGTTCGTGGTTCTCCTCGGCCTGTTCTGCCTCGAGCCGCTGACGTTCAGCCTCGATTAACCACTGGGGGATATCCTCATCGTCAATCTGAAGGTCATCCTCAGAGACGTACATCGAGCCGCCCAAAGCAGAAGTAAGTTCTTCGGGATGGCGGCTCGACGTCAACCAGTAAGGGGTGCGGTCCTGAGGGTCTTCGATCTGAATGCGAACAACGGGTTTGATCCAGCTGCGCAAATGGAGATAAGCCAGCCCGTGGAGCTTGTGGCCGCGCTGGGCAAAGGCATCGTCTCCAACGTAGCCGGTGACTTTGCCCACGTGTTCGCGTCCAATAGTGGCACGCCCGACCTGAACATGAGTGGTGGTAACAGTAATGTCGCTCGACGACGCGAATAAGGCAAAAGCTGCAATCGCAGCCACGATCACACCGGAGACTACCCCCCACCCAATGCTAAGGGGCGCAAGTGTGAGCCAACCGAGTGCAGCGGCGAGTAACACCATGAGCCACATTGACCAAGAGGGCCGCAGCGTCTCTTGATAGACGATCGGTGAACCTCCCGGTCCAATTCGTTTGTCCGCAGTTTCTGTCATGATCTCCAGCCTACAGGCCTGGTTGATCGGACGCCTATTTTGGGCAATAGTCATCACCCGCGACTAGAATGTGTGACGCTAGCATTGAAAAGAATCTCAGGAGAGTGCGCCGCCTTGCAAACATCACCGTCTGCCCATGATCGTTCCCCTCATCAGCTCCATGTTGAGTTGAAGCTTTTGGACGACGGTATCGCGCCACCTACTTATGCACTTCCTGGCGACGCCGGCGCTGACTTGGTGACCACCATCGATGTGACCCTTGCTCCTGGACAACGCCAACTGGTGCCGACTGGCGTAGCTCTCGCCATCCCGAATGGATATGCCGGATTTGTGCATCCTCGCTCTGGTCTCGCCACACGTGCTGGCCTGAGCATAGTCAATGCGCCAGGTACCATTGACGCCGGATACCGGGGTGAAATCAAGGTGGCGCTCATCAATCTTGATCCGAATGAAACTATAGAGTTGCAACGCGGAGAGCGGATCGCACAGTTAGTGATCCAACCGGTGTATCAGGCTGCGTTTTCGATCGTGGAGGAGCTGCCAGAGTCGATTCGCCAGGAGGCAGGCTTCGGGTCCACTGGAGGCTTCGGCCCACGACAGTAAGCTGAAGTACGCTCGGAAGAATTTAAGGAGTATATTTACGATGCTTTTTGGACGCAACAGACACGTTCAAGCAGAAACCGTCGTTTTGCCTGAACACCTACGGGATGTGGAAGACGAACCCGCCGCTGACGAACGTCCAAAGGGTCCCTTCGATATCACCGAAGTCGAAACCACGGACTTCAGCAAGGGGTATATGGACCTGGGTGCAATCAAAGTGCCAATTCGCAAGAATGTGTCCTATCGACTAGAACAAGAGCAAGCGAAACAGAAAGTTTTCGCAGTCTCCGCAGTCCACGAAAACTCCACGCTGCAAATCCAAGCGTTCGCCGCTCCGCGTTCGGGTGGCCAGTGGGAAGAAATCCGCCAAGAAATGTATGACCAGAACAAAAACGCCCAAGGCGCTACTGTCACGGTCGAAGAAGGCGAATTTGGCAATGAACTGCTCATTCGGATTCCTGCTGAACTGCCAGACGGTCGCAAAGGTGAACGAATTGCGCGATTCCTCGGCATTGATGGACCGCGCTGGATGATCCGAGCGATGTTCATGGGCAAGGCTGCGCTGCAAAAAGAACACGCTGAGCTGCTCTCTGAGATTTTAAAGAACACCGTAATTGATCGCGGAGAACGGCCCCTGCCTGCCCGGCAAATGTTGGAACTGACACCACCCGAAAGCGTGGTGACCGCGATGCGGGAGGCTGCAGCACGCCGACGTCAAGAGGCCAAGGGGCAATCCGCTAGCGCGCAACAGTAGGAGCCGGTCAGGGAGCATTTATCGAACAATCAACCGGAAACGAGCACGGTCATGCATAACGGGGACGATGAACCCAAAAACCCTCGCGATCAAGTTGAGGAGGTTGCCAGGCGGCTGGCTGGTCGAGCAGCAGTCGACTCGTCAGGGGAGCTAGATCTTCTCGCCTCGGTTGGTGGCATCCGCG
>CAZAAP010000227.1:0-2367 GCA_964482935.1 uncultured Enteractinococcus sp. | reverse complement strand
TGGATGGTTATGGCATCGGTTATGCCAATGTCGCTGGCGGACGTTTCCGGGTCGGACCCGATGTGCCAGCAGGTGCCGATCCGGCTGATGTTTATCAGTACGGCGTCAACGGTTATGGTCACGACACCGCGGTGCCCATCATGACGGGAGCAAAGATCCCTGAAGACGTCGTTGCCATCGTTCCGGTGGAACAGGCGGACCCACCGCATTTTGTAGCTACCGGTGAATACGTTCACCTGCCTTCGGTCGAAGTCGGTGCGTTCATTCGGAAAACCGGTAGCGATATGCCCGCCAGAACGCTTGTAGCTCGAGAAAACACCGTGATCGATGCTGCCCTCATTGCTGTAGCTGCTTCGCAAGGCATCGGGGAGCTGACGGTCAAAGCTCGTCCCACCATTGCGGTCATTGCTGGTGGAGATGAGGTCGTTGCTGGTAAGGCTCCTATGGGGGCACAGATCTTTGATGCAAATACGCCGCTGATGCGAGGCTTTGCGAAGACACACGAGATGGACGTCATTGCCACCGGGTCGACCACCGACGAGCTTCGAGACTTCCAAACAGCACTAGATCGACTCATCGGAGACCATGCACCCGATATCATCCTCACGTCCGGGGGCATTTCTGAAGGCAAGTATGAGGTTGTGCGCCAGCTTTTAGAACGGCTCGCTGTGTCGTGGGTGGGGAAGATTCAACAACAGCCTGGCGGACCTCAGGGGTACGGGATCTATGGTAGAACTCCGATCATTGCACTGCCGGGCAACCCTATTTCCACCCTTGTTTCGTTGCGTATGTTGGTGGTTCCTGCACTCTGGAAGGCTTTCGGTTCCGGTTGGTCGCCCATTAATGTGCAAGCCAAACTTAATAGCTCAGTAACTGGCGCTCGGGGCAAAACACAGTATCGACGCGCCACAGTCGGCTTGCAAGGCATGGATATGGTTGCTCAGTTGCAAGGCGAAGCTAGCTCACACTTATTGGCGCAAGCGGTTGGTTCGAATGCGCTGCTAGAGATCCCACCGCTTTCACGGTTCAAACCAGGCCAAACGGTCACGGCACATCTCTTTGCCGATGCCCGGTTGGACGCTCCAGTTCAACCGTTGCCTCATATAAAACCCGACCCCGATGACGGTCACCGTGCCACCCGGCCCGGGCAGGGCAAGACGGCTCAGGTCATCATTGCCTCGACTCGTGCTGCTGCAGGCATCTATGAAGATGAAGCGGGGCCCCAAATCGTGGCGTGGCTGCGCTCCAAAGGCTATGTCACGCCAAATGCGCTGGTGGTAGCCGACCACGACTTATCTGACACCATGACGCAGTTGGTAGCCGATGATGAGCACGCTATGCCTGATGTGCTGATTACAAGCGGGGGAACCGGAATTTCGCCGACCGATCAGACTGTCGATATCATCGGCGAAATCTTAGATATTGAGCTGCCCCATGTCATGACGGCAATCTTGCTCGAGGGCCTGAAGCACACGCCGCACGCCTCACTCTCCCGGGGGATAGCGGGAGTCGTGGGGCACACCTTTGTAGCGACCCTGCCTGGAGCGCTCGGGGGAGTGCAGGATGGGATGACGGTACTCGACGAAATTCTCGACCATATTGTTGAACAAGTCCGCGGGGAAGATCATAGGCGTTAGGCAGCAGTCTTCGGAAACGCCACACCTCTACTGGACAAAAGGGGTCGCGTCAAGCTATGCTGAATCTTTGCGTATCCCTGTCTCCAGGTCGTTTTGGTGTCCCCGGCTGCTAAGGCCATAAGATGCCATCTCCACAGGATCATACACAAGACCGGTTTGACCTTCATATAGCGGTGGGTCCCGTGTCTGGTGGCGTACCTGGTTAGATGCTCGGGCACTGCGCGTCCTTAATACTTGGAAGGTCTGTGAAAGGATCGCTGTTGGTCGCTTCTAGCACCTCTGACAACACAACCGCTACAAACTATCGACATGGCTCATCAGCCGGTCGTATTTCTTTTGCAAAGATTGCTGAACCACTTGAGGTGCCCAATCTTCTTGCTCTGCAGACGGAATCATTTGACCGTCTGGTTGGCAACGAACGTTGGGCCCAGCAGGTCGCACGCGCACAAGAAATCGGCGATGACTCGGTAGTTACCACTTCAGGTCTGGCTGAGATTTTCGATGAAATCTCACCGATCGAAGATTACCAGGGCACAATGTCTCTGTCGTTTTCCGAACCAGAGTTCTCGGATCCAAAGATGGGTGCCGAGGAAGCCAAGGAACGTGACGCTTCCTACGCTGCTCCGCTGTATGTCAAAGCCGAGTTCATGAACTACAACACCGGCGAAATCAAACAGCAGACTGTCTTTATGGGTGACTTCCCGCTGATGACTGATGAAGGTACCTTCAT
>CAZAAP010000226.1:0-2374 GCA_964482935.1 uncultured Enteractinococcus sp. | reverse complement strand
TTTACCGTTGATGAGATCGTGGACTACTTCATGATCTACGCCGACCGGTTGCGCCCCATGGTCGTGGACTCGGTGCGGATGCTCAACGAAGCCCTCGACGAAGGCAAAGTCGTACTGATGGAAGGCGGCCAGGCCACCTTCCTTGACGTGGATCACGGCACCTACCCATTCGTGACGTCATCCAACCCAACGGCAGGCGGCGCCTCCGTAGGTGCCGGTATTGGGCCAACCCGCTTCACCCGGACCATCGGCGTTATTAAGGCCTACACAACCCGCGTGGGTGCCGGCCCGTTCCCCACTGAACTCTTTGACGAGATGGGCGAACAACTGCGCACCACCGGTGGCGAGTTCGGGGTCAATACTGGACGACCACGCCGCACCGGCTGGTATGACGCCGTGATGGCCCGCCATGCTGCGATGATCAACGGCTTCACCGACTACTTCGTGACGAAACTCGATGTCCTGACGGGTATTGAAGAGATCCCGGTCTGTGTCGCCTATGACGTTGACGGGGTTCGCCACGACGCTATGCCGATGACTCAGACCGAGTTCCACCACGCCAAACCCATCTATGAATACTTCCCTGGCTGGGACGAGGACATCTCGGGTGCTCGGAGTCTGGAAGAGCTGCCCCAAAACGCGCAAGCCTATATCGCCAAGCTCGAAGAGCTGGCCGGGGTGCGTATTTCCGGTGTGGGCGTTGGCCCGGGCCGCGACGAAGTCATCCAAGTCCGCGATCTCATAAACGAAGACTAACGCTATGCACTATGTATCCACCCGTGGCGGCATGCAGCCGTCAAACTTCTCCGACGTCCTCCTCGAAGGCCTGGCCCCAGATGGGGGACTGGTCGTGCCCGAAACCATTCCGACGGTGGAGCTGGACACGATCGAGTCCTGGCGCGAGCTGACCTACCCGGAACTGGCCACCGAAGTCATCGGCCTGTACTGGACTGATATCGCGCGGGAAGACCTCGCCGAATTGTGCCGGGCAGCCTACGGCGAGCAATTCAACTCGGATGAGATCGTCCCGCTGACCCCGATTGATCAGATGACCGCGTTGGTCGATCTGTCCCAGGGGCCAACGCTGGCCTTCAAAGACATGGCCATGCAGTTCTTGGGCGAAGCGCTGCCCTATGTTCTGAAGCAGCGCGACCAGACCCTGAACATTCTGGGGGCGACCTCAGGTGACACTGGATCGGCCGCCGAATACGCGTTCCGATCCAAACCCAATATTGGCGTGTTCATGCTGTCGCCGAAGGGCCGCATGTCGAAATTTCAGCGCGCGCAGATGTACACGCTCACCGATGACAACGTGCACAATATTGTCATCGACGGCGTCTTCGATGACGCCCAGCACCTGGTCAAAGTGCTCAACGGCGACTTGGATTTCAAAGCCAAGCACTCCTTGGGGACCGTCAACTCGATCAACCTGGGACGGCTCATCGCTCAGTCGGTCTACTACTTCTGGGCCTGGCTGCGTGTGACCACCGGTATTCCGGCCGATCAGCGCAACGATTTTGCGGTCTCCTTTGCGGTGCCGTCGGGGAACTTCGGCAACGTGTTCTCCGGTCAGTTGGCCCGCCAGATGGGCCTGCCCATCGACACCCTGGTGCTAGCCACGAACGAAAATAATGTGTTGGACGAATTCTTCCGCTCGGGCAAATACGAACCACGCTCGGCTGCCAACACCTTGGCGACCTCCTCGCCGTCGATGGATATTTCCAAAGCCTCGAACCTGGAGCGCTTCATCTACCTGGTGCTAGGCCAAGATCCCAAGGCGTTGGCTGATGCATGGCGACAACTCGATAGCCATGGCACGCTTGACCTCTCCGAACACCAGCACCGTTTCCTGCAAGAATTTGGCATGGTCTCGGGCACCTCAACCCACGAGGATCGAGTCGCCGCCATCCGCGCGGTCTACGAAAAGTCCGAAGTCGTCATCGACCCCCACACCGCCGACGGGGTGACGGTGGCTCGCGGTTATCAGAAACCAAACCAGCCCATGCTGGTCCTGGAAACGGCCAAGCCAGAAAAATTCACTGACATCGTGCTCGAAGCCCTCGGATTTGAACCCGAACTGCTACCCGAGTACGCCAAACTGCTGGAACTGGAACAGCACACCGTCGAGATGGACGTCGATTCACAGGCACTCCGCGAATACATCGCGCTGAACTACGTCTAGTGTTCTCAGGATTTCAACAGGCGGTACCCACGGGATCTTGAGGCCAATATGTTTAGTATTGAAGTACCTCAAGGTGTGAGTGAGAAACGAACGCCCCGGCCAGTTTTCTGACCGGGGCGTTCAACTTTTTCCAACCACTAAAGAATTCACGGTAAATTTACAGCAATTCTCAAGTAATTCCCAGGGTAGAGG
>CAZAAP010000225.1:0-2374 GCA_964482935.1 uncultured Enteractinococcus sp. | reverse complement strand
TCATGCACGAGGCCATACATAATGGTGTGCTTCAAACCCATGAAGCAGGTGTGGAAGCTATAGAGACCATGACTTCCTTACACGAGGTCGAACTCGGGATGGTCCTTGGCGGGGACGGCTCAGTATTGCGGGCCGCCGAGATGGTTCGAGAATCAGGCCTGCCTTTGATGGCGATCAATCTAGGACACGTCGGATTTCTCGCAGAAGCTGAACAGGCCGATCTGGAACTAGCAGTGGCATCGATTGTGAATCGCGATTACCTGGTCGAAGAACGCATGGCGATTGATGTTAAGGTCCTGGTTGGCAAACATCTCGTCGCTCACACGTGGGCTTTGAATGAGGCCTCGATTGAGAAATCGAACCGTGAGCGTATGCTCGAAGTCGTCATCGCGGTGGATAACCGCCCGATTTCATCGTTTGGTTGCGATGGAGTAGTCATGGCCACACCCACCGGCTCGACCGCCTATGCGTTTTCAGGGGGCGGGCCCATTGTTTGGCCTGAGGTTCAGGCAATGCTCGTTGTGCCCCTCTCTGCACACGCTCTTTTTGCTCGTCCGTTAGTGGTGTCACCCGAATCTGTTATCTCGGTGGATGTACTACAACGCAGTAACGAAAACGGTGTACTGTGGTGCGACGGTCGACGAACCGTTGATTTGCCGTTCGGGGCGCGCCTCGAAGTGACGCGCTCGGATAGTCCGATAAAACTTGCCCGTCTAGCCTTGACCCCGTTCTCCGAACGACTGGTCAAGAAATTCGACCTCCCCACCGAAGGATGGCGGGGTTCGTTGAGCGATTCCGATCGAGCGGCGATCGAAGCTCGCGAGCGTGCTCACCGTGACCAAGATAGCTGGCATCAGACCCTGGCTGACTCGCAAGGTATCAGGATTGTTGAACCTCATCACACAGCACCCCGCCCGGATATGGTGCCGCCACAAACCACGCCGATTCCGGTCGTGACCAAAGCCGACGAAAAAGAAATCACTGATCTACGCAAACCGCCAGTCGAGAACGAATAGGGGGGGGAGCAACGCATGCTAGAACACCTATCCATCAACTCGTTGGGCGTCATCGAAGAGACAACCGTTGAACTCGATCCTGGCTTTAATGTTGTCACCGGCGAGACGGGCGCTGGTAAAACAATGGTGGTTACCGCATTGAACCTTTTGCTGGGGGCCCGTGCGGATGCCGGGGCGATTCGCGCAGGTGACAACAAAGCAACGGTTGAGGCTGGCTTTGTTTTGCCCTCAGAGCACCGGTCTATTGTGGCTGCGGAGGATGCCGGTGCAATCCTTGATGAAGACAACAACAAGCGCCACCTAGTCATCACCCGTACTATCAGCGTCTCGGGGGCCGGTACGCGCTCGCGGGCCACTGCCGGTGGCCGTGGTGTACCGGTGGCATTACTGTCGCAAATCGGTGAACATGCAGTCGCTATACACGGCCAATCCGATCAGCTTCGGTTGAAATCGACAACCGCGCAACGTCACGCCTTGGATGCCTATGGGGGCAAGGCTGTCGCGGAAGCACTTGCTGCTTATCGGCGAACCTATCGGAGCCTGCTAGAGGTGTCGTCTCAACTGGAAGCGCTGATCAACCAGGCTCAAGAGCGGGCTCTGGAAGCTGAAAACCTGCAGCGTAGTTTAGAAGAGATAGATAACGCCAATATCCAAGATGATGAAGACGAAGAGATCCAAGAGCGCATCAAACGTCTGGAATCGGCTGAAGAGTTCCGCGACGCAGCCAGGATAGCTACCACCGCTCTCTCGGGTGACGATTACAACCTTGATGCACCAAGTGCAGAGTCGCTTGTCGAAGCCGCGCGTCAGGTGATTGCCCAAACGCCCGGCCAAGTCGATGAACTGCAAGAGATCACCAAACGTTTGAGTTCCGTGGGGATCGAACTTGCCGATATCACCGCTGAAATTTCTCAATTTGCTTCCACCCTGGATGACGAGGGCCCTGCGGCACTAAACCGCGCGCAGTCACGGTTGGCTGAACTGAATCGACTCAAAAAGCTCTACGGACCGGATCTTGCCGATGTGGTGCAATGGGCTGAAGAGCAACGCCCACGACTCGACGAACTACACGGTGATACCGATCGCATCGAGTACCTCGAAGAGCAACAGCAGCAATTAACGGAGCAGCTCCAGCAGGAGGGTACTCATCTGACCACGCTACGGCACCATGCTGGCGAGCAGTTGGGTCAAGAAGTCACCAAGGAACTCCACGGGCTGCTGATGCCAACCGCGGAATTCTCCGTGGCAATCACCCCTGCGGATCAGCCTGGGCCGCACGGCTTCGATGACATTGCTTTACTGCTACAACCCCATCCCGGCTCAGAACCTCGACCGCTTGGCAAAGGTGCCTCCGGAGG
>CAZAAP010000224.1:0-2442 GCA_964482935.1 uncultured Enteractinococcus sp. | reverse complement strand
TCCGAGTGGGTGTTACCCACCATCCTGCCCTGTGGTGTCCGGACTTTCCTCGACCGAAGTCGCGATCATCTGCAGCTCCATCCCGAAGTTCTTATTTTAGCCAAGATTGGTCGGGGCACGTAATCCGAGCTACTAAACTGACGCTCATGCTGATTTTGTTGCCACCATCTGAGGGCAAGACTCCACCTGAAGCCGGAGATCCCTTAGATTTCAATGAATTGTTATTTCCTGAGCTGTCCGGTGAACGCCGCACCGTTTTGCAGGAACTTCAGGTGGTTTCGAGTCTCGCGAACGCACACGAGGTGCTGAAGGTTGGCAAATCGCTCAAAGACGAGGTTGCAGCGAATCAGTGCATTCTCGATGCCCCCACCGCACCTGGCTGGCAGGTTTACACCGGGGTCCTCTACGACGCCCTAGATTATGCAACCTTAGATAAGGTCAACCACGACGTCACGCTGGTGTTTTCAGCGCTCTTCGGCGCGACTCGGCTGGCCGATGCGATCCCGGCTTATCGTTTCCCTGCGACCGCGAAGCTGCCGGGTTTTGGCAATATGGGCACCTGGTGGCGTGAACGCCTAACCGACCAAATGGCGGATTTTGCCACCGGGCCAGTCATCGATTGCCGCTCCACAACATATAAGTCGTTTTGGAAGACGCCCCCGTGGCTGACGGTCACTATCGACGTGTTTCAACGCGTCAATGGCGAGCTGAAGGTGGTCTCGCACTGGGCAAAACAAGCCCGGGGCTACGTTGCACGGCGATTACTTCAGGAGCACGCGCGCAGTCCGATTTCTTCGTTGGATCAAGTAACCGAGGCGGTCAGCGAATTGTATGACGTTGAGCTGGTCCCACCCACAACGAAGAAACCAGCGTCGCTGCGAGTCACACTGAATAACTAGTTGCGTACCAGGATCGCCCCGGTGTCTGGGCAGTAAGCCAGCTCGTCCGTGGGAGTTTTGTGGATCGCAGCTAGCTCCGCCGGTGCGATGGGGACGCCTGCGCCAGATAACCCCTCAGGTGTAAGTTCTAGGACGCCGGTCCCGTGATTTCGGTCTCGTAGCTGCTCATATTCGGTTACCAGCTCGTTGGGTAAATGCTTTGCTAATAGGTCCCGTTCAGCGGTGAGCTCTTTTCCTTGTTTGGAAAGCTGTTGACCTTGTTCATTGAGCGTGGTGATCCGGACGTTGACGGCCTGCTGGGCTTCAGCAATTTTAGCCTGTGCTTGCTCAAGTGCCGCATGCGAATCTTCAAGTGCTTGCATTGCGGCCAGTTCAGATTCTTCTAAAGATTCGATCCGAAGCGTGAGTTCTGCAATCTCTGTCGTCACCGCTTGAACATCACGGGTTGAGACCTGATCGGCATCCAGACGGGATTGCAAACCGTCCCGGCGCTTCGTGGCCTCAGCCACAGCTCGTTCTGCGGTGTGTGTCGCTGCCTGACGCTCGTCAACTTGAGCTTGAATGCGTTTGGCGTGTTCAACTGCGATGGCACCGTCTTGTCGAAGCTTCTGGAGCTGCTCATCGTGGCGGATGTTGTCTATCTGCGATCGCACCCGAACCAACTGATTATCGAGTGATTGGAGATCAAGCAGTTGTCGTTGCTGTTCGGGGGTTGCAGTAATAGCCATAAATTAGTCCGTTTCGTTCGTGATTGTTTTCGTCTCGTCGCCCGAGGTTAAAATGAAATCCCACGGATCCGTGTTGATTGCTGAAACGGCTGATGTGATAGTCAGCCCTTTATCGGCTAGGACCCGCTCCAACGCATTGGCACCTGCCGGCAGCCATAACCACTCTGAGGCAAAATGCGACACATCGATGAGATAGGGACGTTCGCCACCCATCATCGCTTGCTCGCGCGCTTCGGACGCAGGATGATGTCGCAAGTCAGCGGTAATATAGACATCCGCTTGATGTTCGCGAACATCGTCAAATAAGCTGTCACCCGCTCCCCCGGTGATCGCGATCTTTGAAACGATACCGTCGGGGTCTCCGGCAACGCGGACACCGCCGGCAACCGCCGGCATGGCACTGTAAACGCGTGCGGCGAAATCCTCCAGACGCATTACGTGCGGCAAGGTTCCGACTCGGCCTATGCCTTCTTCAGACAACCCGTCCTCGGCTGCTGCCAAAGGAACAATATTTTCTAAACCCAAGATTTCGGCGAGCACATCGGAGACGCCTCCTACCGCTGAGTCGGCATTGGTATGCGCTGTGACGAGCGCACATGAATTCTCGACCAATGTGTGCACTACCTTGCCTTTAAAGGTAGTGGCCGCTATTGAGGTCACCGGTCTCAAAAATAACGGGTGGTGCGTGATGAGCAAGTCCGCTCCGTGACTGACAGCCTCGTCAGCGACTGCTTGCACTGGATCTACGGCCCAGTGAATGCGGCGGATTTTTTGTTCCGGTCGACCAGCCACAACGCCGGAAGCATCCCAGCCAG
>CAZAAP010000223.1:0-2467 GCA_964482935.1 uncultured Enteractinococcus sp. | reverse complement strand
ACGTCTTCTTCACGCAGACCCTCGCGAAGTACTGGGTCTTCGAGGCCTGCGATGACGACGTTGGAGAAATTGGTATAGAGCATGGTGTTCTCAGTCTAGCGGGGTGTTTCGCAACCCCGCGAATAAATCGTCCTCGGGTAGTTCGGTCGGTACTTTGGAATCGATCAAAACGTAATCTTCCCAAGGCCAATAGTCCCGAAGAATCTCATTTGGCGTAAAGAAGAATGGACCGTGAGTATCAACCTGAGATCTGTGGGCACGCAACGCAGCGTCTCGGTATTCCAAATACGCTCCCGTATCCACCTGCGTGGTGACTTCGTGATGGGTCAACCGCCAAGCATCGGGATCCTCTTCTCCGGCGGCCACACGGTCGTACCATTCAAGACGCTTGGCATAGGGTGATTCCTGGCCCCTCTCCAGCAGCGCATGATGTACGGCGCGATATTTTTCGGGATTAAATGCGCGGTCATAGTAAAGCTTGGAAATTTGCCAGGGTTCACCAGTGCCTGGATAGGCATCCGGGTCGCCGGATTTTTCGTATGCTTCCATTGAGATGGCGTGGGTGCGTAAATGGTCAGGATGTGGGTACCCGCCGATCTCGTCGTAGGTCACCAGAACATGAGGTTTGAACTCACGAATCAGACGCACCAGGGGCGCAGTGACCTCCTGTAACGGAAGGTCAGCGAAGCAACCTGGTTCGATGTGCGCCATCGGGTCGTCGCCTTCGGGGAAGCCGGAGTCGCGGAAGCCTAGCCAGCGATGTTCAATCCCTAGGATCTTTGCGGCTTCCGCCATTTCTTGGAATCGTACCGCGGCGACATCACGTTCCACTCGGATCGCTTCCCCATAGTGGGGATTGTTCAGGTCGCCCATTGCACCGTCTGTTGCAGTGGCCACCATAACGGTTGCACCCGCGTGCACATAGGCTGCCATCATCGCTGCACCCTTCGAAGCCTCATCATCAGGGTGTGCGTGCACGGCCAACATCCGTAACCCAGAAGAGTCAGGCAGCCCTGCATCCGAGGTTGCTTGTGACTGGGGATGAGACGACATGATGTGGACTCCTTATATCTGTGAGTTGTGCCGCTAACGGCGGACACAATTCGGACTGAGGTAGCGGCTGTATTAGGCTAAAGCTCGATATGGCTTCGAACTGGAATCAGGCAACACCCTCCGCCGACAATAGTGTAGCGACCCGGTATGGCGACACCAAACGATTTCGTCTATCCAAAAAATCGGGACGCATCATTGCCATTATCGCGCTGGTCGCGGCGATCGCGGTTACTTTTTGGTTCGCTTTTTCTTCCAGCTCAAGTATGTTGGCTTTCAAGAGCGTTGGGTATTCGATCGAGGACGAAACGCAAGGCTGGGTTGAGTTCGAAGTCACTAAAGAACCTGACGCCACCGTGGCATGCGCGGTTCGAATCCTCACAGATACCGCAGCCGTCGCGGGTTATCATACTGTCCTTATCGGTCCAGATGAGAACCAAGATGCAGCAGGCAAAGACCTGACCAAATATTATGAGACCTCCCTGCGCACCGATCAGCTTGGATCTTCTGGTGAAGTTGACACTTGCTGGTACGTGGAAGACGGAGAGGCCCCCTATATTTCTAACTTCCGCGATTACTAATCGCCACCGAAGCCTCCAACAGCGCATTTTAACACTTGATCGACTGAATGTGGTCGGTGTTATGATTGGCTCCGGTATATTCCAGAACTGTCGCCCCGTCTGCACATCAATGGTGCCGCGGGGCTTTTAGTTTGATGAATGAGACAAGTAAGGAGGCCGGCATGGCCACGACGAATGGTACACCTTGGTTAACCCAAGCCGCTTATGACCGGTTGAAAAACGAGCTCGACTACATCGCGGGACCATACCGCCAAGAAATCGTAGATCGTATCGAAGCAGCCCGTGACGAAGGCGACTTGAAAGAAAACGCCGGCTATCACGCTGCCCGGGAAGAGCAGTCAAAGAACGAGGGGCGGATTCAAGAGCTCAAAGCACTCCTAGAAAACGCCGAAGTTGGCGAGTCAGCAGCAGATGATGGCATCGTCAAGCCCGGCATGCTCATTGAGTGCAAGCTGGCTGGAAACTCAATGAAATTTGTATTGGGTTCCCGGGAAATAGCAGAGGGTTCCGATATCGAAGTTTACTCGGCAGCCTCACCGCTGGGTTCAGCTATCGAAGGCCACCAAGCCGGCGATACTGTGTCCTATAAAGCTCCAAATGGCAAAGACATTGAGGTTGAACTACTCTCAGTTGTGCCGTACGACGGTTAAGAACGCTGAGCTCGGTAGCCCGAGTTCCCGGCACCCTTCCTTCGCAATAGAGGTGGTCCCCTATCTAGGCGACCACCTTTACTGCATTAAAATTGGGTTTTGGTGTTAGCCTGGAACTGTGTTGAATATCGAAAAATTCCTGCTGCTCACCGTCCCACATCGGTCCAAGGTCGCCGAGGTCGAGTC
>CAZAAP010000222.1:0-2490 GCA_964482935.1 uncultured Enteractinococcus sp. | reverse complement strand
TTGGCTCCCCGATCATGGGAGGCCGGATGCCCGGCACCAATACACATTTTCCTACGTCACCTGTCATGTCGTCGACCTCTGATCCGGCGGACACCGAGCTTTTCACTCTGGGACTCATTGGGGCCTCGTCGATGGAGAATGAGAAGCGTTTACCGATCCATCCGCACCATCTAGAACGCATTGATTCAGACCTTCGAGCTCGGATGATTGTTGAAGAAGGCTACGGTTCCGACTTCCAGTTGGAGCCTGGTTACGTTGAATCGCTCGTGGGTCGCGTCACGGAACGCTCCGAGGTGCTCAACTCAGCGGATGTGTTGCTCTTGCCGAAACCGCAAGCAGCAGACATAGCAGCCATCCCCGCGGGACGTGTTTTGTGGGGGTGGCCGCATTGTGTGCAAAATACCGAGCTTACGCAGACAGCCATCGACAATCGGCTCACGCTGATCGCTTTCGAGGCGATGAACCACTGGACGAGTCACGGCGATTTCAGTCTGCATGTGCTCCACAAAAATAATGAACTTGCTGGTTACGCTTCGGTTCTCCATGCATTGAGTCTGGTCGGATACACCGGTGACTACGGACCACGACGCAGCGCCGTCGTCATCGGCTTCGGAGCCACAGCACGAGGTGCGGTCACCGCGCTTAAAGCGCACGGGATCCACGATGTTCAGGTGCTAACTCAGCGTGGTGCCGCCGCCGTGGGGTCGCCTATCCACGCGGCCCACATCACTCAGCTCCACACCGACACTGGCGCGGCCTATCTCAGCTCGGTGGAGACAGAAGATGGCGAGGTTTTGTTGCCAGAGTTTTTGGCGTCACACGACATCGTTGTCAACTGTACGCTCCAGGACGTTGCTGCACCGTTGACTTACCTACGCACGGAGGATCTCCAGCATTTTGATACTGGCAGCCTGATCATCGATGTCTCCTGCGACGAAGGCATGGGCTTCGAATGGGCAAAACCCACCGAGTTCGAAGATCCGATGTTCACGGTAGGCCACGACGTGAACTACTACGCTGTAGACCACAGCCCGTCCTATCTGTGGAACTCGGCCACCTGGGAAATCAGTGAGGCTCTGCTGCCGTTTTTGCGCACGGTAATGTCTGGATCACGTGCGTGGGCCGAAAGTCCCACCATATCCCGCGCGATAGAAATCCAAGACGGCGTGGTCAAGAATCCAAGCATCTTGAGCTTTCAGGGTCGCGCGACACATTACCCTCACGTTGTTGGGATCTAGGTGAGGGGACTTCATACGAAAAGACCGTTGGAGTCAATCCAACGGTCTTTTCGTGTGATCACGGTCAGGAGTCTAGGTTTATCGAGGCCGGAATTCGGTTTTGACCGGGCAGTCCATGGGATCCGCGTGACCAAGTCCCACGCGGTTGAGATAAGTGATGATAATTTTGTACGCCGCAAATAAGCCGGTTTCGGTATAGGGGATACCCCGTTCGGCGCAGTGTTGCTGGACCATCGGCTTGACGAAGCGTAAATTTGCGCTGGGCATGCGGGGAAATACGTGGTGTTCGACCTGGTAGTTCAACCCGCCCATAGCCCAGTCAACGAATCTGCCACCTTTAATATTGCGCGAGGTAAGTACTTGTCGACTGAGGAAATCTATCTTGGAGTCTTTCGGAATGAGCGGCATCCCCTTGTGGTTGGGAGCAAAGCTGCCTCCCATATAAACACCCAGAACCATTAGCTGGACGCCCATAAATGCAGCGCCGAGGCCTGGACCGAGCACCAGAATGATGAGCGCTGGAAATGCTGTCAGTCGAACGATGACGAACAACAGTTCTACCCAGCGATGTTTCAGCTTGGGATTGATGACAATGGATCGTATCGAATGGTAATGCAGCGCAAATGCAAACAGCGTCAGCAGTGGAAAGAAGAGCCACCCTTGACGGCGAGTAATCCATCCCATAAATCCGCCACGCTCGGCATCCTCCCCCGGGACGAAAACCAGCGTTCCGGTGGCAATGTCACCATCCTTGCCCACGGTATTGGGCATCGCGTGATGTCGACTATGCTTTCTGGTCCACCAGCCATAGCTCATACCGACGATCAGATTTCCGACAATACGTGAGAACCACGCGTTGTGACGACCGGTCGCAAAAATTTGTTGGTGCGCACCATCATGAGCAAGAAAAGCCGCTTGAGTGAACAACACACCAAATACTCCAGCAACGGCTAGTTGCCACCACGTGTTGCCTAAGGTTAGTAACAGCGCAAAGGCACCAGCAAAAGCGGCTGCCAGAAATACCATTCGCCAGATGTACGCACCGAGACGCCGCTCCATCAGCCCGGCGTCTTTGACCTGTTTCGCTAGTTCGAAAAAGTCGTTGACCTGTTCGTTCTGTTCTGGTTTGCGCGGAGTGCGGTGGCCGGGCGAGGCATGAACTGTCGTAGTACTACTGGATGCTTCAGATGGTGTTGGCATACTACTTAGCCTATGCAGCGTGTTGACCGGGCACATCACCCAGCAGAGCCAT
>CAZAAP010000221.1:0-2502 GCA_964482935.1 uncultured Enteractinococcus sp. | reverse complement strand
TAACCTCGGTGCGTTGTTTGACCTTGGCATCGGATTTAGCCTTCCGAATGCGCGAGATCGCCCGAGTGACCGTCGAGAGTACTTCGACGTCGCCGGTGTGTGCAGCGGCTGCAATACCAGCCAACTCAGTTTCTAGACCTGGCCAGGCAGCCTTATGGACTGAATCGGTGCGCCACCAGGACCATACCTCATCGGTGGCAAAAGGCTGGAAAGGCGCCAATAGCCGTAGCAGGGCATCCAAAGCGGTAGCCAGGGTCGCGACAACGGAAGCCTGCTCAGCTTCACCGCGTGAACCGTATGCTCGGTCTTTGATGAGCTCAATATAGTCATCGGTGAAGTGCCAGAAGAATGTTTCGACGAGATTTAAAGTGCGAGCATAGTCGTATTTCTCAAATGCTCGCGTAGCTTGCACGATCGCCTCATGCAACTGGGCCAACAGCGACTGATCAAGCGGATGCGTAATAATTTGGGCATCTGCAGCAGTCGAGACGATCGTGTCTTCGGTAGCTCCCAAATTCAATGCGAACTTCGAAGCATTGAGGAGTTTGATCGCTAGACGACGCCCAATTTTCATCTGATTGACTTCGTAGGCGGTGTCAGCACCCAGACGAGCTGAGGCTGCCCAGTAGCGCACCGCGTCTGCACCGAACTCATCAAGGATGTCCGTCGGTACGACCACGTTGCCCTTCGACTTGGACATCTTTTGGCGTTGTGGGTCCAAGACCCAACCCGATAGGGCGGTGTGTTTCCACGGTACTGTGTTTTGCAGTTGGTCGGCGCGAACCACAGTGGAAAAAAGCCAGGTCCGAATGATGTCGTGGCCCTGCGGACGCAGATCGAAGGGGAAGACGTTGTTGAAGTATTCTTCATCCTTGGACCATTGCCCGATAATTTGTGGTGTCAATGACGAGGTCGCCCAAGTATCCAGGACGTCAGGATCACCAGTGAACCCGCCCGGCACATCACGCTGATCTGCGGTATACCCTGCTGGAACATCTTCAACTGGATCGACAGGCAGCTGCTCATCGGAGGGGACTATCGGGTTATCGTAGTCCGGATGGCCTTCCTCATCGAGGCGGTACCACAAGGGGATCGCCACACCGAAGACGCGCTGGCGAGAAACCAACCAGTCGCCGGAGAGGTTTTCAACCCAGTTGGTGTACCGGGACTGCATGAAGCTTGGGTGCCATTCCAGCTCGTCGCCGCGTTCAATGAGTTTGTTGCGCAACTCAGCTTCACGGCCGCCGTTACGTAAATACCACTGACGCGATGTGACGATTTCTAGGGGTTTGTCACCCTTTTCGAAAAAGTTCACCGCGTGCATGATTTGCTTGGGCTCACCATCGAGTAATTCGGCGGATTCCAGCATTTCGATCACGGCTTTTTGCGCCGAGAACACAGTCTTGCCGGCTAGCTGTGCATAGTTTTCAGTCCCACGTTCGGAAGTGATCCATTCGGGGGTCTCGCGGTTAAAACGACCATCACGTCCAATGAGGGTGCGGGTCGGTAGCTGCAGTTCACGCCACCAGGTGATGTCGTTCTGGTCGCCGAAGGTACACACCATGGCGATACCGGCCCCTTTATCAGGCTGGGCTAGCTCATGCGGGTAGACCTCGACTGCGACGTCGAACAGGGGAGAGGTGACAGTTTTGCCAAAGAGATGCTGGTACCGCTCATCGTCCGGGTGAGCTACTAGCGCCGCACAGGCGGGCAGTAGTTCTGGACGGGTGGTTTCGATGTAAATTGGTGCACCGTCTTGCGCGTAGAACGCGTAGCGGTAATAGGCGCCGGGTACTTCTTTGTCTTCCAGTTCTGCCTGGGCAACGGCAGTCTGGAAGGTCACGTCCCACATGGTCGGAGCTTGGGCGTTATAAGCCTGACCATCGGCCAAGTTTTGTAGAAATGCCCGCTGTGAGATTTCGCGCGAGTGGGCATCAATGGTGCGGTAACTCAGGTTCCAATCAACCGACAGACCCAATTGGGTAAACAGCTGTTCATAAACTTCTTCATCATCACCAGATTGGGCCAAGCACAGCTCAATGAAGTTCTGGCGCGAGACCACATCCCAGTCACGGCGGTTCTTGGCCGGTTGTGCAGGTGGCTGATAATTCGGATCATATGGCACCGCGGTGTCGGTACGGACCCCAAAGTAGTTCTGTACCCGGCGTTCGGTGGGTAAACCGTTATCATCCCAGCCCATCGGATAAAACACGTTCTTCCCGCACATACGCTGAAACCGTGCGATCACATCGGTTTGCGTATAGGAGAAGACGTGTCCCACGTGTAGAGAACCCGATGCCGTGGGAGGCGGGGTGTCAATGGAGAACACCTCGTCACGAGTCGTGTCCGGGTCAAATGCATACACCCGATCATTCTCCCACCGGGTGCTAAATTTTTCTTCCAGTCCCTCGAGACCAACACGATCAGGAACATTTACCGTTTTGGGCGTGTCTGTGCCCTGAGTATTTTCAGCCATGGCCACCATTGTTTCATATTCTGTGC
>CAZAAP010000220.1:0-2543 GCA_964482935.1 uncultured Enteractinococcus sp. | reverse complement strand
TGGTTGCCAGCGCTAAGACTCTGGCGATGCCCTGGATCACTCGGGTGAGACACTAGGGTTTCCTCCTGCTGTTCTGTTCCACGCGGGGAAGTTTTCGTGAGAACACCTTCGTAGAACCGACATGATCGGCGGTTAGTCTATGGTCTCACATTATGCGACGGAACGTATAGTGTCCCACGCTATTCTGAGAATCAGCACTGGTCAAAGACCAGAGAGAAAAACTCTGGTCGTGTCGGAACTATTTTTCGGTTTCATCAGCGCCGGTGCTTTGATTATCTCCGTTATCGTCGTCATCCTCTGCCTCGGAGAATGGATCGATCGGGCTTTCCTCAGCTGTTTCGTCGGAGGTTAGAAAATCTTCCGGGTTAAGGTCCTTGAGGAACTCACGAAATTCATCCAAGCTCTCTTCTGTGATCTCGGGTTCAACTTCTGGTCGCTCAATGTTGAGCTCAGCTGCGATATCGCCTTCCGTTAGATCAATACCCGCATCCGCTAAGACACTTTCAGTGGCATAGACGGGCACATCTGCAAATAAGGCGGCGGCTACTGCATCAGATGCCCGGGAATCTACGACCGTCCCGGAAGTGAGGATGAGTTCAGCGTAGAAAACCTCATCATCAACTTTTGAAATACGCACAGCCTGCAGTGGGTCCCCGGCTTGTCGCAGTGCGGCCACGAGGAGTTGGTGCGTAGTGGGTCGGGGCGTATCGATCCCCTGCTGTGCAAGGCCGATCGCGGTCCCTTCCGAGGGGCCGATCCACAGACGGAGCAGACGCTGGCTTTGTTGATGCAAGAGCAGCAGTATGGGCTGATTGCCGGGCAGTACAATCCTGATTTCAAGGACCTTCAGAACAATGTCGGCCATGGTGAAGCTCCTTTTCCTTGCGGTAACCAACGACTAGGTGCTACTAGTCGTTCATATCTGCAATTTCAGCACTCACAACCCCGGCATGCAAGCTCAAACACGCTTGGGTGATCTCGCGTGCTGCCTCTACAGCACGTTCCCTAGGGACACCACCGTTGTGCTGAGTGAGGCCTGAGGTGGCCTGTTGAACCATTCCAAGCTCTCGGTCGGCTGCGATGCGAAAGGGCCGGAGATGACGAGGTTCAAAACCAAACTCGGCCAGAGTCACCGCAGCCCGGGCGACTTTGAGACTGTGATCGTTATAGCGTCCAGTCTCGTCAGGCCAAATCAAACGGTAAGCCTCTAGAGTTTTTATTAATTCATCCGAGGCACCGCACATGCCCTGTAACTCTGCTCGCGTCATCGGGCGAATGTGCCCGCTGATTTCCTGAGCAAGTTGTTGAGACACCGAGCGAGGTTCAAGACGCAATCCGCCCGGCAAAGACTCGGGCCGCTTCCCCGCGTCAATCGCATCGAGATAATCTTTGATGACTTTAAGGGGCAAAAATTGATCGCGCTGTAACGCCAAGATGAAACGCAACCGGTCGACATCGGCCTGCGTGTATTTTCGATAGCCAGCTGCGGTGCGCGCCGGAGTAATGAGGCCGCGTTCTTCCAAGAATCGCACTTTCGAGGCACGAACTTCGGGGAACTCTGGATTTATGAGCTCTAAAACTTCGCCAATGCTCATCAAAACTCGCGATCGGTTTGATGTGGCGGACGAGACTCGGCGTGGTTTTGAGGAAGCGGACAATGTCTTGAGACCTTTTCAACAACGTAGGACCAGATACAACTCGTCGCCGGCACCCGGCCGGCGACTAGAGCAGAGGAAAGCTACTTATTGGGTTGCTGGGTTCCTGCATAGTATGACAGACGAAATTTTCCGACCTGGAGTTCCATGCCTGTGCGCAGCAGCAAAGAGTCTACGCGATCGTTATTAACATAGGTACCGTTCAACGAGCCGGTATCGGTGACGCGGAAGCCCGCACCCTCTTTTTCGAACACTGCATGCTGACGAGACACCGTAACGTCATCCAGAAAAATGTCAGCGTCCGGATGGCGACCAACGGTCACTTTGTCTTGATCCAGCAAGAAGCGTGCCCCGCGGTTTGGCCCTTCATGTGCAACCAACAATGCGGAACCTACCGGTAAGGCTTCCACCGCTGTGCGTTCATCAACGTTGAGCGGTAGATTTCTTAGCGGTTCAAGCTTGGGCAACCCTACGGTTGTTGGTTCAATCTCAGAATGATCTTCTGAATTACCAGGAACGGGGTTATCTTTGGTCATGCTTGAGCGCTCCTCGTTGTACAAACTAATTGCTGGCGACCCGCTTCGGCGCGTCGCCCTGGCTCACCTAAGTTTAGCCGATCGGGTCGGCGAATTCACTGCTTGACGCTGGAAGCTTGAGATAAAGCTACCTGTCAGGTTGACTTCAATGTAAAAGTATGCTCACAGTAGAATCCCAGTGTTCTTGGAGCCTATTTTACGCCTCCAACATGCCCATACTCCGTCCGCATGGACCCGGACGACCACTAAGAGACTAAAACATCCTTGGTTTGTTATAACGAAACCAAGGATGATTCGGTCGGGCTGACAGGATTTGAACCTGCGACCCCATCTCCCCCAGAGATGTGCGCTA
>CAZAAP010000219.1:0-2561 GCA_964482935.1 uncultured Enteractinococcus sp. | reverse complement strand
CGAGCATCACATTGAAGAATTCCATCAGTGGTGGAACGAGACGATGGGGTATCAGTCGCAAACAGCCTCGGCAGAGACTTCAGCAAGTCGCCAAACTGACCTGATCAGTACTGACGAGTGATCTAAATTTCTGGAAGGCGACCGCGACGCGGCGGTCGCCTTCCTTCTTGTATGAGCCGGCTCGAAAGGCACGACGATGTCCGATACCATTTCCGTTCCCCCACCATCTGGAGCGACCGCGCACTACATCACCTCCGAAGCCGAACAAGCCCCAATCATCGCGCAACGAGTCACCGAAGTCGATCACGCCCATAACCCGCAGGCTCTAACAACCGTCGGCCGGGAGACCGAATGCATAGCACTATCCGAGGCAGGGCGATGGCGTGCCAAAAATCGGGTTTTCCTCACCGGTACCACGACCGTGGTCTTGAAGTGATCTCGTTGAGCAGTAATCCACAACCGAATATGTGACGGAGATGAGATGACCGATCTTGAGTACCGTGAGTTCGAGGCAGACCGAAACCGCGAACCACACGACCACCCGGCTGACAGTGGGGAAACTTCGGATCCCCGGGATCCGTCTGGTCCCCGAGAGCATCTGCTACTGAACGAAACAGATACTGATGCCCGCATTGCTGCCAAGCTGAGGTTACAAGGAATCAAACTCGGTCCAGGGCTGATCGCTCCACGGGTGTTCTGGCCTGCGTTGCTCATTATCGTGGCTGTCACCCTCACCGCCATCGCTGCCCCGACGTTCACAGAGACAGTACTGCAAGCTATACAAACCTGGATCGTGGAGACCCTGGGCTGGTATTACGTGCTCATAGTCGCCCTGTTTATCGGCTTCTCGCTGGCCATATGCTTCTCGAAGTACGGCAAGATACCCCTGGGGCGAGACGGCGAACAACCAGAGTTTGGCATGCTGACCTGGTTTGCCATGTTATTTGCCGCAGGCATGGGCATCGGTCTGGTGTTTTACGGTGTTGGTGAACCCCTAACCTATGCCACGGTTGATCCCAAGCCGGGGTGGGAAGGAAACGAGACGCAGCTGGCCAAGCTGGCGATGGCCCAGACTTTCGTGCACTGGGGGCTACACCCCTGGGCGATCTATGCGGTGATTGGTTTAGCGGTGGCACACACTATCCATCGCCGGGGACGACCGGTTTCCATCCGATGGGTGGTCGAACCGATCCTCGGTGACAGAGTTAAAGGTTGGATCGGCGATGTCATTGACGTGCTCGCAATCTTCGGCACGATCTTCGGGGTGGCTACTTCTCTGGGACTGGGCGTCCAACAGATCGCCTCAGGTATGCAAGCCATCGGGATCGTGGACGCTACGGATAACGTGTTGCTGGTAGTACTGATTGGTATTATCACGCTGATTGCCACGGTCTCCGTGATATCAGGCATCGGCCGCGGCATGAAGTGGTTATCCAATATCAACCTGACGCTCGCCGGAGTCCTGCTGATCTCGGTGTTGCTCCTGGGACCCACCCTATTCCTCTTCCAAAATCTCGTCGAGTCACTTGGCACGTACCTGGCGAACTGGATGAATATGTCCTTTGAGGTCGGTGCATATACCGGGGAGCAAGGCCGCGCCTGGGCCTCAGGATGGACCCTGTTTTACTGGGGTTGGTGGATTTCTTGGGCACCATTTGTTGGAATCTTCATCGCCAGAATTTCCCGCGGTCGTACGGTTCGTCAGTTCATTACCGGAGTCCTGTTAGTGCCCGCCGTGGTGGGAACGATATGGTTCGCGGTCTTGGGAGGCGCCGGCATCCACCGACAACTTTTCGGGGAGCCAGACCTGGTCGATCCAGGAGAAGGGGTAGTAGCAGAACGAGCGCTGTTCGACGTCCTCGGCTCACTGCCCATGGGCACCATCCTGAGTGTATTAGCAATCCTCCTGGTGGGCCTGTTTTTCATTACCTCATCCGATTCTGGATCCCTGGTGATCGACATGCTCGCCTCAGGTGGACATCCCAATCCACCCGCATGGTCACGAATACTGTTCTCTCTACTAGAAGGAGCGCTCGCAGTAGGGCTGCTGCTTGCTGGCGGCCTGCAAGCATTACAAGCGGGCGCATTAGCCACAGCTTTGCCCTTTAGTGTGCTGTTGCTTTTGATGTGTGTTGCTACGCTCAAAGCTCTGCACCAAGATCACGTGCAGAGTGAAGAAAGAACGAAGCAACGACACTTTCAAGAGCTCAGGCGAACACTAGCTGCAGATCTCGCCAAGCGGTTTGGGTCCCGCACGGACGATACGAGCGCCCAGTGTCCGACCTGTCTGGTCAATCAAAATGGACACACCTCAAGCCAGCGCAATGGCACAGATGGAAAAGAAGCGCACCCCAGACTTCACACCAAACGGTCTACCGAGTACAAAGCGGGTGATCCAAACTAGAACTCCCGTGTGCATTTCTGTTCAAGATGCGATAAGAGGTTACTCAATAACCAACTCGGAAACCTCCAACGGTCCCGAAGTGATGCCGTATTTTTCCATGAGATCTGCACCGTATTGGAGCGCGTCCACGTTCAACTCAGTGTCGTAATGCGGCAAC
>CAZAAP010000218.1:0-2607 GCA_964482935.1 uncultured Enteractinococcus sp. | reverse complement strand
TTCCTCTCTTTCCTTGAATTACCTGAGCTGTCAAATACTAGAGCGCCACAAGGGACAATAAAAGCGTTCTACCCTACGGTTATTGTACCTGGTTCGAGGGAGAACCACCGCCGTGCCAGGCTAGTCGTTCAGGATCCACCATACAAATTGTCACTCACATCGCTGCAGTCATCCTACCGGCTTGGATTTGTGGTCCGTGTTACTGGCTCATGGTCTGTGTCACCGCTAATGTGGGAGCTGAAAGAAAAGGACCACCATGCCCCACACTGCTAGCAGTTTGCACGAAGCCTTTGGCCAACTCAAAACGCAATTGCCCCAAAAGATTGTTGAAGCCGGCCCCGAAGTCGAGCGCTTGTCCAGAGATAGTTCCCGGTATCTTCCGCAGGGGCAACCGCTCGCCGTAGTTATGGCACGTTCCACCGACGATGTCGCCACCGCATTGGCCTGGGCGAATCGCCACGGTGTTCCGGTCTCGGTGCGTGGCGCCGGCACCGGATTGGCCGGTGGTGCGGTGGCCTATGATCAGGGCCTCATCATCTCGATGGAGGGCTGCAATACGATCCGCGAGATCGATCCAGTCAACCGTCTAGCGGTCGTTGAAGCGGGTGTCATTACCGCAACGCTGGACCAGGCGGCGCGTGAACACGGCTTATTCTTCCCACCCGATCCGGCCAGTGTCGAAATTTCGACCGTTGGTGGCAATATCGCCACCAACGCCGGGGGATTGCGCTGCATCTCGCACGGTGTCACACGCGATTCGGTCGCGGCTCTTGAGGTCGTGCTGGCCGACGGCACCATTTTGCACACCGGCACCCGCACCCGCAAAAACGTGGTCGGCCTAGACCTGACCAGCCTTTTTGTCGGATCCGAAGGCACCCTGGGGATCATCACGGCTGCCACCGTGCGTCTGAAACCGTTACCACCTGGGATCTCGCATACCTTCCGCGCCAGTTTTGACTCGATCCACGCAGCCGGAGAGGCCGTGACCGATATCGTCAATGGCGAAGCCAAACCAGAAGTCTTAGAACTCCTCGATGCCCACAGTGTGCGAACCATTGAGGAGTTTTATCCTTCCGGGCTCCCTGTGCCTCAAGCCGCGGTCCTCATCGGCCAGACGGTCGGGTATACCGCAGCCGAGGATGCAAAAGCCATTACCGAGATGTGTGCCCGCCATGGCGGCCACGACATTGCTATTGCAGAAAATGATGCGCTACTGGAAGCCCGGCGGTTAGCCAATCCTGCGCTGTCGGCTCGTGGCCTTCGGGTGTCTTGTGATGTCGGTGTCCCGATCGGCGAGTTGGCCAACGTGTTCCGGGGCATCGATGAGATCGCAGCCAAACACGAACGTGCGATCTCGATTGTGGCCCACGCCGGCGATGGCAATCTGCACCCCACCGTGGAAGCAGGGGACACCCCAGAAGAACATGCTGCAGCTGAAGAGGTCATCGTGGACATTTCGCGACTCGCGGTTTCGCTGGGTGGGACAATCAGCGGGGAACACGGCATCGGCGCAGTCAAACACCACGAGCTTCCCATCCAACTCGATGACGCAGTGCTCAACGCCCAGCGCGCGATCAAACACGCTCTGGACCCCAACGGTATTTTAACCCCGTCACGTGCGATCTAAACCGGGACCATTCCGGTTGGCCACTATACATTCAGGAGTCCTATGATTTACGCTGTGCTGGGTGTGGCCATCGGGGTCTTGCTGCCCAGCCAATCTGCGATTAATAACCGGCTACGAAACGCCGTCTCCACCCCGTGGGTTATGGCGGCCATCTCGTTTCTAGTCGGCACGAGTTGTCTCCTAGTCCTCACGTGGGCGACCGTCGGGACCATTACATTTGACCCCACAATGCTATCAACACAGCCCTGGTGGATCTGGTCGGGCGGCGTATTCGGGGTGGTGGGGATGACGACGACGGTGTTGTTGTTACCGGTCATTGGCGCCTTGTATTCAACCGCGCTGAACCTGACCGCACAGGTCATCACGACCCTTATTATCGATCATTTCGGGTTCTTCAACGTCGAGGTGTATCCGGCCGATGCCTGGCGGCTCACCGGCGCCTTGATGGTGATGCTGGCCGCAGTCGTTGCAGTGGTCGGTGGACGAGCGAATCCGCAGTTGAACCGGGCACCAACCTCACCAGGGTGGTATGCGGCCGGGCTGGCGGTCGGCATGTGTTTAGGTTTCCAGGTAGCCATCAATGGGCAACTCACCGTGGTGCTCAATTCGGCCATTCACAGTGCTTTTATTTCATTTCTCGTCGGCAGTCTCGTGCTTATGACCATGGTCGCCGTCACGCGCTCGCCCCTGCGCCTGCGAGTGCCCGAAGGACAAACGCGCAATCCATGGTGGATGTGGACCGGTGGATTACTGGGCGCTCTCTATGTCACCGGGGTGGCATTCTTGTCGCCGATCATCGGGTCGGCGGTGACCGTGGTCGTCATCCAAGTTGGGCTCATTGCCGGGTCATTGATTGTCGATCAGTTCGGGCTGTTGTCTGCACCAAAAAGAGCAGTCCGACCACTGCAAGTGATCGGACTGCTCTTGATGATTGCCGGTGTGCTCGTCATGAACGCACCGAAACTTGGTGCTTAGACTTC
>CAZAAP010000217.1:0-2614 GCA_964482935.1 uncultured Enteractinococcus sp. | reverse complement strand
ACGTTGCGCGCTTCAATATTGCCCTCGGCGTTGCGAACATACGCAATCGCCGCTCCAACACCGACGAGGTCGTCCACCCCGTCATGGGGTTCTTCGTAGAGTACTTGCCCGGTGAGGTCGTAGCCGACCACCTCTTCACCAATGGTCACCCAGGTTTGACTCGACGGGTCTTGGCCTGCCGCAGACAACTCGTCTGCGATCACTTCTCCGTCAGCCAGCGTGACGAGGATGCGGTCCGCATCATTGGTGCCAATGAGCACGCCCCCGGCCTGTTCTTCAACGCCCGGGTTCGGGGTCGGCGCGGTCGCAGTGAGTCGCGGTGGATCCCAGTGGTAGTCATCTAGGGGGATATTCCACTGGGGTTGGCCGGGTGGGCCGTTTTGGGCCAGGTCGCGTGCGCTGTGTGCTTGGACCTGATCATCGACGACCAACAGCACGGTCCCATGGAATTCCCCCAGGATCGTCACGTCGGGGGTCTCACGCTCATCGACGAGGACGTCGCCGGTAGCGGGATCCAGCACGACTTTCGGACCAGAATCCCCCATGGACTCTTCCGGCGGGGCCGCAAAGACGGTGCCCGGACCTTGATGCGGGCCAGGCACATCGACCGGCCCCCATGCTTGTTCGCCTGTGTGCAGGTCATAGGCGGCGGCAACGGTCTGCCCAAAGGTTTGGACGTCGGCTTCAATGTCGGTAAGCACCGCGTAGCTCTCGTCGTTGGCGGTCGTGAGCGTAAAACCGGTGCAGCTCAGTGGGCGCTGGGCTTCCCACAGGATCGTTCCGGTGGCATCAACGGCCCGGAACGTCAGGACGTCGTCGTCATGTCCGGCGGACAGGAACACATCATCGGCAGTGTGCGGTGGGGTCTGCCATCCGGGTGCGACCACGGCTTGATCCGTGAACTGCAGCGGTACGCGCAGCTCGTTTTTATTCACTTCGGCGGCCGGGCTGTTGATTTGTTCGGGTTGTGGATCATAATCCGGTAGGGCTTGACCTTGTGAGCCGTCGCCGCCAGCACCACACGCGCTCAACACTAGGGCGGCAGCCAGTGCAGCGCCCAGGCGTACTGGTCCTCGAACTCGCGCACTGCGCCGAACTGACATCAGACCGCTTCCTTCCCATAACCTCCGGTGGCCACGCGACCGAGAAATCCGTTTATTCAGCTTTGGCCAAGGCCTGGTCAACGGCGTCAACAAAGACATCGGTTGGCTGGGCGCCGACCATCGGCTGGCCACCAATAACAAACGACGGCGTAGAGTACGCCCCCATTTCGGTACCGAGGCTTTGGTTTTCAAGGATTTGTGCTTTGACTTCTTCCGAGTGCATATCCTCGGTAAATTGGTCGGTGTCCAGTCCGAGGTCGGCGGCAAGTTCTATCAGGGCCTCTTCGCTGAGCCCGGAGGGATCACGGATTTCGCCGCCTTCAAATAATGCGCCGTGGTAGTCCATGAACGAATCCTGCAACGCTGCGGCATAGGCGGCATGTGAAGCGCGCTCGGACTCTGGGCCAAAGACGTTGAGATCGCGGAACTCGATGCGCAACTGGTCGTCTTCGACATAGTCCATCATGACCGGCAGGGTTTCATCATTCCATGCCGCACAGAACGGGCACTGATAGTCCGAGAACATCACCATGGTCACCGGAGCATCAACGCTGCCAAGGGCTAACGGGTCTTCGGGGTCATGACGTTCCATGTGGCTGAGGTCAATCTGGTCTTGTTCGCCCTGTGGGGCCACATCCACCACGCCGCCGCTTTCGCTGTCCGGGGTGTTCGCGGTTGTCGAATCGTTCGAGCCATTGGAACCGAAGAGGAAGAAATATCCTATACCGATCACGACGAGTGCAACGATGCCGACCACGACTGGCAAAAGCCATGGCGGTTTCGAGCTGGTGGGTTGCTGGGTCAAAATTTTTCCTTCTGTACTACAGGCATTTCCAGAGCACTATATTTACTACGCGAGATAGTAACGACTCCGCTGGGTTACTATACACGCTCGTTACTATGAGGCATAGTAGAAGGCATGCTCAAGACTTTTGGATACGCCAAACAGGCGCTGACGCAGTGGACCGCGCGCCAAGTTCTCGTAGCCGCCCTCGCATCCGTTGTCATTGGCCTGATCATTGGCTTTGTGACGGTCCTGATCCCGAACTCGTTATTCGCCCGTGATATCCCGCCGGTGTGGTGGAATTACCCCGTTTGGATTATCACTTCGGTTGTGAGCGGAATGCTGCTGGCAACCTATATTCAACCAATCAAAGGTGCCTCCGTCGATGTCGAAGCGGGTGACCCGAAGGGACGCCAGGGGAAGATGGGAATGATCGGCGGCTTTTTATCCTGGTTCGCTGTCGGTTGCCCGGTCTGCAATAAACTAGCCCTGATCGCCTTCGGTTATTCTGGTGCTATCACCTACTTCGCCCCGATCCAAGCGTTTTTGGGCATTGCAGCACTGCTGTTGACCAGCATCGCGTTACTGTGGCGACTCAAAGGGCAGATCCTTTGTAGCGTGGCGCCAACCCCAGCTACCAACCAGTCTTTCAATCAGGAGCACATCAGCACACGCCTATGACCACGGAACCAACTTATCCGGCACCCCAACTCGGCGAACTTGAACG
>CAZAAP010000216.1:0-2643 GCA_964482935.1 uncultured Enteractinococcus sp. | reverse complement strand
TGATGATTGCCGGTGTGCTCGTCATGAACGCACCGAAACTTGGTGCTTAGACTTCGAGCGCTTCGTTGATGAGATCTTCCACCTGTGTGGTGGTCAAAAGGCCTTTTTCTACGGCCAGGTCGGTGACCTTCGCGCCGGTCCGGGTTGCTTCCACGGCTAGACCGGTGGCTGCTTTGTAGCCGATCACCGGTGAAAAGACCGTGGCGAGACCGGCAGAACCTTCGACGACGTCGCGCATGAGCTGTTCATTCGCGGTGATACCGTCGATGCATTTCTCGGCGAACATGGTTGCTGCATTCGACAAGATGCCGATCGAATCGAACAACCCTCGGGCCATGATCGGTTCAAATGGGTTCAGCTCAAGCTGGCCGGCTTCTACTGCCATGCTGATCGCTGCATCATGGCCTGCGACCTGGTAGGCCACCTGGTTGACGGCTTCAGCGATGACAGGGTTGACCTTGCCAGGCATAATTGATGAGCCTGCCTGACGGGCAGGAAGGTTGACTTCCCCGAAACCACCCGAGGGGCCGGAGGACAGCAGACGCAGGTCATTAGCGATCTTCGACATGACCAGACCCACGCGCTTTAACGCGCCCGAGAGGTCAACAAAAATCTGGGTATCTGCGGTTGCTGCGATCAGATCTGGGGCTGAGGCAATATTGGTCAGCCCGGTAATTTCGCGCAGGTATTCGATCGCGCGCTCGCGGTATCCTGCATTTGCGTTGATGCCGGTACCAATCGCGGTGCCACCGAGGTTGAGTTCGAGAAGATCAAAACGAACACGCTTCAACCCGGTCTCGGCGCGTTCTAGCATGCTGGTCCAGGCTGCGAATTCTTGACCTAGGGTCATCGGAACGGCGATCTGCATCTGGGTGCGGCCCATTTTGACGCTTGCGCTGAACTCTTTGGCTTTAGCGCGCAGGGAGGTTTTGAGCACCTCGAGGCTTTCCAACAGCGTGCCGGTCATTTTGTGCAGTGCCAGTTTCAGAGCGGTGGGGTACACGTCATTGGTTGACTGTCCCATATTCACGTGGTTGAGCGGGTGTAACGCCTCGTAATCACCCTTAGCTAGACCTAGGTGCTCGAGTCCACGGTTGGCGATGACTTCGTTGGCGTTCATGTTGGTGGAGGTTCCTGCTCCACCTTGAATCATGTCCAAAATAAATTGGTCGTGCAGCTGGCCTGAAGCGATATCTTTGGCCGCGGCAATAATCGCGCTGGCGATAGTTTCCTCTAAGGCACCCACGTCGCGGTTGGCCGCGGCAGCAGCGTGCTTAATGATGGCCAGAGCTTCAATGAGCTCAGGGAACTGTGCGACTCTCGTCGACGACAGTTGAAAGTTTTCAGCCGCACGAACAGTGTTGACACCGTAGTAAACATCGGCGGGTAACTCGACTGTGCCGATTAGATCCGATTCGGTGCGTACCTGTGTTTGAACTTCAGTCATGACTCTCTATCCCATACCTTCCAACGGTGCGTACTGCCATAGGACTGCAGCGTTGCGGTTTATACATACGAAGACCCGGGCACGGGCCCGGGCGAAAATTCATATTTGCTCCTGATGTGGAGCAGGTTTGTGCGGAAAACACGATCCGTTTCAGAGTGTCACTCACATCATTGTGGGTAACGTCAGCACCCCAGCTGATAGCTGGCACACTGTGTCTAGCATACAACTCGTCAGAGCCTCGCGGCGCCGAACGTGTGGAAATCAAGAAGTTATCCACATTTTCGGTGCCACTTACCTCGTTTTGGTGACAGTGCTCCATAAGCTAAGCACCATGTTGAAGGGGCCACTCCCGTTATCCTCCCTGGTGTTTCGCCGCTGGACGAACTGTATTTACCGACGTAACACAAGGCGTTCATGCGGTAACACGAAGCTGCCGGACGAGTGGGTGTTTTGCCTCCTCAGACAAGACCGAGGAATGCTCCATGACCGGCTTTGTAACGGTGCAGGAAGCGCGCCTAACAATTTGATATCCATTTGAAAGTAGTAGCCGATTGGATATAACGAAATGATAACGCTACGATGTAACAGGCAAATCAAACCTCCCTTTCTTGGTGACCAGCTTTTATGACAGTTTCTGAATACCCCTCTCGCCGTGCGCTGCGCGAAGCCGCAGCCAAAAAGAAGAACGCACGCAAAGCTACCGTGATAACGGCTGGCGTTGCAGTTGCCGTGTCTTCTGCGGCTGTGACATTCGGTGGCAGCCCTGCTTCGGATGGCAACCTGTTCGCATTTGGCGACACCGCTCATGCCGACAGTAATGACTCCGCTCTCGAAGCCGCCCCGCGTCAGACTACTGTTATCCCAGCAGCTATTTCGGGTGGCGATGAACGCGTCGTCGCCAAGATGACCAACGAGATGGCCGCATCCCAGGTCGGTCTCGGTCGCCTGTATCAAGAAGGCGAAGGCGATGTCGCCGCAGGGCAACTAGCAGTAGCCGAAGCACAAAACCCACACAACGGTTCGCTGAAATCCTTGCCAGGAAATCTGCAGATGAGCTATCCATCTGATTCCCTACGAACATCATCAACCTTTGGTATGCGTAGTAACCCCACCGGTGCAGGCTCACAATTTCACGTAGGAACAGACTTTCCGGTGCCAACCGGTACTCCGGTCAAAGCAACCGAGGCCGGCACCGT
>CAZAAP010000215.1:0-2670 GCA_964482935.1 uncultured Enteractinococcus sp. | reverse complement strand
ACGACGGCGCGGCACCTGCCGTGTCATCGGACAGGTACCGCGCCGTGCTATCAGCGGAGTCTAGGACCCCGAGGGGCTAGTTTATTCACCCTGACCAGCAGGGATGATTTCGCCTTCTGGCCAGTTCTCGGTGATGTAGTCGGCTACTTCTTGGGAGTGCAGCAGCTCATCGAGTTTTTGGATGGCTTCATTGTCGTCATCTTCGGAGTTCCAGGCCAGGATGTTGGCGTAGGGGGAGTCGTCAGCCTCTTCAACAATCAGGGCGTCGTCGACGTCGAGACCGGCTTCTAGGAAGTAGTTGCCGTTGATGATGGCCGCATCGATTGCCGCGTCATCGACCACCTGGGCCAAGATTTCGGGTGGGTTTTCTTCGAACTGCAGACCCATGGGGTTCTGCTCATCGGTCAGCGTCAGCGCGGCTGACTCGCCGTCGATATCTTCGAGCAGGCCCACGGCTTCAAGCAGTAGCAGGGCGCGTGGCTGGTTGCCGGCGTCCGAGGTGATCCCGATCGTGGCACCTTCGCTGAGGTCGTCGACGTCGTCGTGCTGGGATGAGAACAGCGCATAGGGTTCGATGTGGACGCCCTCGCCGTGGGAGATTTCGTACCCGTGGTCTTCGATTTGTTGTTCGAGGAACGGGATGTGCTGGAAGTAGTTGGCGTCCAGGTTGCCTTCATCCATCTGGCGGTTGGGCAGCTGGTAGTCATCGAATTCCACGACTTCGATTTCCAGTCCGGCATCTGGGCCGAGTTCTTCGGAGACGAACTGCAGAATCTGGCCGTGGGGGACCGGGGTCGCGCCGACGGTGAGCGTGGTGACGCCGTCTTCATTCGCGGTGGGACCTTCGGCTTCCTCGGATCCGCCACCGCAGGCGGCCAACACGAGTGCGGAGGCCGCAGCAAAACCGGTGAATGCCAAGCGGCGGGAGGTGCGTGATGAACGAAACATGTGTACTCCTGACATGGTGTGGTTGTTGCGACCGGAACGCTGATGCTGGTGCGTGTCAGCGGTGATCGACAGCCGCTACTACTTTATCGCCAATCCATTGGATCAGTTGGACCCCGATCACAATCACAATAATGGTCACGATCATGACTTGGGAGTCAAAGCGTTGATACCCATAGTTATAGGCCAACCGTCCTAGACCGCCGGCCCCAATCAGCCCGGCCATCGCCGAGTACCCGATCAGCACCACGGTCGTATTCGTGGTCGCGGCAATCAGGCCCGGCAGAGCTTCGGGCAAGAACACTTTGGTGACGATCTGCCCATTGGACATACCCATGACCTGGGCGGCGTCGACCGTGCCGACGGGGACTTCGCGCAGTGCGGTTTCTACCAGTCGGGCAAAGAACGGCGCGGTCGCAATCGTGAGCGACACCGTCGCGGCAATTGGCCCAATCGAGGTGCCAATGAGCCACTGGGTAAACGGAATGAGCGCGACCATCAAAATGGCGAACGGAATCGACCGGGTGATATTGACAATGATCGAGGACAGGATCGCATATGTAACGCGCATCGGCACCAGTCCGCCGGGGCGGGTCAGGTGCAAGATAATCCCGATGACCCCACCAATGACCACGGTGGCAATCCCTGAGATGGCAACCATCACGATGGTGTCCCAGATGGCTTCGGGCAGCGCGGTTTGTAGGGCACGGTTATTGAGGAGTTCTTCAAACCAGCTCATGCTTGAACTCCTTGCTTGGCGCGCACGCGAATCCCAAAGCCGTGGCGGGCCAGGGTCGCTTCAATGCCGGTGATGTTGATCGGAGTGTCACTGTTGATCGCCAGCAGGTAGTGCGCAAACCGGGTGTCACCTAAAGTTTCAATATTGCCGGCGGCAATCTCCACGGTCACCGGATTCTCCTGGGCAATCTTGGTTGCAATCGGCACGTCCACCGCATCGGCTCGGCCCACGACCTCCAACACCAGATCTGCCACTGCGGTCTCGTGTGTTGGCAGCGGCAGCAGCGAACGCGACAAGCGCGAATTCACATCGGCCGCCACCTCGGATAGCTTGCCGGATTCTAAAATCTTGCCCGCTTCGAGCAGCGAGACCGAGTCGCACAGGTTTTTGACCACTGACATCTCGTGGGTAATCACGACGACGGTCAGGTTCAACCGGTCGGCCACCGACCGGATCAGCGCCAGGATATCGTCGGTCGTACTCGGATCCAGCGCCGAGGTTGGTTCATCGCACAACAACACATCCGGATCGGCCGCCAGCGCACGCGCAATACCAACGCGTTGACGCTGCCCACCGGACAACTGCGCCGGGTACGTATCTTCCAGGCCCTGCAGTCCAACGAGCTCAAGAAGTTCGAGTGCTGTGGCGCGCCGCTGAGCTTTCTTCGCGTTGACGATCTCTAACGGCATCGCAACATTTTCTGCCACGGTGCGCGACGACAACAGGTTCGCGTGCTGGAAGACCATGCCAATCCGACGGCGCGCATTGCGCAGCTTCGTATCGGACACCGCCGTGAGATCCTGACTGCCCACAATGACCTGGCCCTTGGTGGGGCGATCCAGCAGGGTCAGGCATCGGACCAGGGTGGATTTCCCGGCCCCGGAGCGGCCAATAATCCCGTGGATTTCGCCGTCGTCAATATCTAAATTGATGTCGTCGATGGCCACGACGTCCCTGGTGGGCTGCCGATACACCTTGGTAAGCTC
>CAZAAP010000214.1:0-2676 GCA_964482935.1 uncultured Enteractinococcus sp. | reverse complement strand
GAAGGTTCCAGACTTTGCTGATGAGCTTGCTGAACACATCTTTCAGATGCATTCGATGCACTATCATCACCCAGCCGATCTACCAGACGGTCCAGTCCTGGTAGTTGGTGCTTCGCACAGTGGGTTGGACCTTGCTTTCGAACTTGGCGCAGACCGGGAGACGACGTTAGTGGGTCCGGCTCGCGGTAACATCCCCTTCGAATGGGGATCGCGCGTGATGCGGAGGTCTTTCCCTCTGATCGAGTTTATCTTCCAGCATGTATTGACGAGACGCACGCCAATCGGGCGTAAAGTATTCCACAATTTGCGCCATCACGGTTCGCCTCAGCTGCGGGTCAAAGGCCATCATCTCGAAGCACGAGGGATCGAATGGCTCCAGGAGCACATCATCGGGGTTTCCGAAGACGGTCTGCCACAGCTGGCGAACGGTCGGACATTCGACGTCGCCTCGATCGTCTGGGCCACGGGCTTCAAACACGACTACTCGTGGATTGATCTGCCGCTTCCTCTTGAGCACGGTTGGCCGGTCGAATATCGTGGAGTCGTAGCGGAGCTGCCGGGGTTATACTTCCTTGGGCTAGCCTTCCAATACGCGTTTAGCTCGGGTGAAATGAGTGGTGTCGGACGGGACGCGGCCTATCTTGCCGACCGGATTGTCCAGCATACCCGGGCACACGTTGTGGCAGCTTGAGCTACCCGCACCCGCAGAGCGTCTTTGTTCACCGGTAGCTTGGTGGCCGTTGAACAAGGATCGTGCGCGGGAGCTGCTCTCCGGGGTGTCGCTTGTGCCAACTAGAATAGTTTTATGAACGTGGTCAGAGCGCTGCACCGTGCACGCGAGGCTTATGAGCGTCGCGAGTGGCTGACCGCCTACAAGACACTGTCAGATCTCGACAACACAGCACTCACAGCTACGGATTTCATCACCTTGGCTGTCACAGCAGAATTGCTGGGCCACTCCAACGACGCCATTCAGGCATTACAACGGGCTCATCATGCTGCACTTGATGCCGGTGAGCCGATCATCGCGACACGTGCCGCCGCGCGTCTGGCGATGTTGCTGGCTCTACGGGGTGAAACGGCGGTAGCTGGCGGATGGCTTGCTAACGGCGAGCGATTACTCGAGGAAATCGGTGACGACGTCGTCGAGCTTGGGTACCTGCTGGCTGCGCGGATGCTTGAGCGCGTCGGGGTGGGTGACTTAGAGACAGCCGCCCAAGTGCCACCCAAGATCATTGCCTGCGCCCGCCGCCACGGCGATGCCAATCTCTTAGCGGTTGGGCTGAATCAGCAGGGGCGAATATTAACAGTGATCGGGCAGGTCGCGGAAGGCGTCCGCTTGCTTGACGAAGCGATGACCGGGATCGTCTCAGGTGAGGTCGATGATCCGTTGCTCGCCGGCGAGGTCTACTGTTCCATGATCGAAGCCTGTCAGTGGATCGGTGACTGGGGTCGAGCCGGTCAATGGACCCGCGCGCTCACCGACTGGTGCGACCAACAGGTCAATCTAGTGGCCTTCACAGGCCAATGCGCGGTCCACCGGGCCCAACTGATGCGGTTCAATGGCGCCTTCGCTGACGCCATCGTCGAACTTGAACGAGCCGTCGAGCGGTACGAAGCGGCAGGCAACCATACTGCGGTCGCGCTGGCCTACACCGAACGCGGCGATGTAATGCGGTTAATGGGAGACCTCGACGGAGCCGACCGAGCCTACGCGGCTGCAATACTGCACGGCAGCGATGCCCAACTTGGGCGGGCATTAGTGAGCCTGAGTCGCGGAGATATCGCGCATGCTGAAGCAACGGTTCGCCGAGTTCTGGCAGCCGTCCAGGGTGATATCTTCCGGCATCGAATCATCCCCGCTTGCGTCGAAGTCTTGCTGGCGGCAGACCGAGCCGAAGAAGCAGCTGCGCTCGCAGATGAACTGGCTGCCATCGCTGCAGATTATGGCAGCGTGGCCGTGCGGGCCGCGGCAGGGGTCGTTGCTGCTCAAGTTGGCATCGCACGGGGTGACGCGGACGCCGCCCTGGCTGCCGCGAAGTCTGCCCTGCACTCCTGGTTACCCCTTGATGCCGCATATGAGGTGGCGCGTTCTCGAGTCCTGATTGGCCGCGCGCTCCAACTCCTCGGTGACGACGATGGCGCTGCACTTGAGCTGCGAACAGCCCAGGCCGCATTCGAGTCACAGGGAGCATCCGCAGATGCTCGCGAGGTAACCGAGTGGCTTGGCGAGGTCGGTCGTCCCGGTGGACTCACGGAGCGAGAAGTCGAAGTGTTGAACCTCGTTGCTGCTGGGCGAAGCAACGCACAAATCGCCGGTGACCTGCATCTGTCAATCAAGACGGTCGCCAGGCACCTGTCGAATATTTTCACCAAGCTCGACGTGAGCTCCCGAACACAGGCTACAGCCGTGGCCCGCCGGTATGGCCTGGTCTGAGAAAACCTCGACGGGCATACCTCCCCGATGTGTGGTCGTGAAGACTCTCGTAAAATTATAAGTACCGAACAAGACCGGGAGATGTCACTGTCCGACACCAGAAGGAGCATACTCTTGCAGTCTGAACCACTGGAAATTGCACCCTATGATCCCATGTACCGAGCTCAGACACTGGAAGTAGCGCTCCGCGCATGGCGTCCTGTGTTTGAGCAGATGCGTGATGCCGTCCCCGGCTTTGT
>CAZAAP010000213.1:0-2677 GCA_964482935.1 uncultured Enteractinococcus sp. | reverse complement strand
CTGGTCACGGCCACGGTGATCCTCCCGAACGTGAAGAAGACGACGAGGAGGACGACGATGACAAGGACGAGGAAGACGAGGCCCAAGAGGAAGAAGCAGTAGCGCCCATCGATGAGTTCGGCACCGACGGTATCCTTGGCACCGCACCCAAAGCAGAGCTACTTTCGGTATCGGTGCTGCTCGACGACAGCCCGCCAGATGTCCCGACGGTGGACCAACAAATTGCTGAGGGCATGAGGTGGCTGGTTGATCAGGGCGCCGACGTTATCAACATCTCGCTCGCCTCATCAGCGCAAGACTGGCCGGAATCCTGGGATGATGCCTTTTTATACGCCGAAGAAAATGACGTCGTCGTGGTCGTGGCCGCAGGCAACCGTGCCTCAGGATCCGACATCGTGGGTGCGCCCGCTACTATTCCCGGGGTGCTCACGGTCGCCGGGCTGGATGAAGACGGCAATGCGTCCTGGGACGCGTCAACTGAAGGCATTACGATCGGTGTTGCCGCACCCGCCGATCCATTGATCGGAGCACTGCCGGACGACGGGTACACCCACTGGTCTGGTACCTCAGGGGCGGCCCCACTAGTTGCAGGCCTTGCCGCGCTGATTCGAGCGGATGATCCATCAATGCCAGCGGCCCAGGTGATCAACCGCATATTGGAGACCGCCCACAACACCGGCGACGCCGGCCAAAGTAATCTCTATGGCCGCGGCATCGTGGATGCAGCCGCCGCGGTGAGCGCAGAGGTGCCAACCGTAGAGACCAACCCGATGGGGTCAATCGCCGAATGGATCACGCTTCATCGTCGCGGGGAAATAGCCGACACCAGTAGTACCGAGGAAACGCGCGACGTCGCCGGTCCGATCGATTATCCAACACAGCTTCCCACCGCAGCCCAGCTCGAAAAAGAGCCCTCCACACTGCAGGCAGTCGTGGTGATCGGCTTCGGGTTCCTACTGCTCGTAGTGGCTTTTATCGCCGCCTATTTCCTGAAAAAGCGTGACAAAAAGCACAATGCTCGTGACTTTGGTAAAAACTTCACAATGTCGCGCCAGGAGCACTAAGGTAGGACATATGGCTATTACTCCTCATCTATCTCCAAAGCCGCGCGTCCTCGTGGTCGGCGGTGGCTACGCCGGTTATTACGTTGCCAAGCGACTGCAGAAAAAGATTCGCGACCGTGGCGGCATTGTCACCGTCGTTGAACCAAACTCTTATCTGACGTATCAGCCGTTCCTGCCAGAAGTGGTGGGTGGATCTATTGAACCTCGGCACGCGCTCGTTGATCTGCGCAGCCACCTGCGTCAGTCCGAAATCGTGCAGGGCAAAATCGTCGAAATTAAACACGCCGAGAAAATTGCTGTTGTCGAAGGTCCAGAGGGCATGACCTTCGATTTGCCATACCAAGATGTCGTCGTCACCGCCGGTGCAGATTCTCGTACTTTCCCAATCGAGGGGCTGGGTGAAGCCGCGATTGGTTTGAAGCGCATCGAAGAAGCCGTCAGTATTCGCAACCAGGTCCTGGAGCGTATCGAATCCGCTGCTCTAATGACCGACGCCGAACAGCGCCGTCGCGCCCTGACCTTTGTTGTAGTCGGGGGCGGATTCGCCGGTGCAGAACTCATCGGTGAAATCGAAGACCTTGTGCGCACCGCGATCTCCAAGAACCCGCGCCTGGCACAATCCGATGCTCGCCTCGTATTGATTGAGGCCATGGGTCGCATCATGCCCGAGGTCAGCGAAGAACAAGCGGCCTCGGTCGTCGAAGCATTCCGTGCCCGCGGTATTGAGGTCCTGCTGAACACCTCGCTGTCGTCAGCCGTTGATAACCACTTGAAGCTGGTCAACATGTCTGACCAGTCCGATGCTGGTTCCTTCGACGCCGACACGCTGATCTGGACCGCCGGCGTTGCAGCAAATAAAGTTGCTCGCTCGACCGACTTCCCAGTCGAAGACCGCGGCCGCATTGAAGTCACCCCAACCCTGCAGGTCTCCGATGGCGAAGGTGGCGTACTCGAAGGCGCATGGGCCGCCGGCGACGTTGCCGCTGTCCCAGACCTGACCGGTGACGGTCCAGGTGGTTTCTGTGTACCAAATGCCCAGCACGCCGGACGTCAGGCCCAGCGCCTGGCTGATAACCTCATGGCCGTGCGCTTCGGTGAGGGTGCTGTTGAAGAGTACTACCACAAGTCCCTCGGTGCTGTAGCCGGTATGGGTCTTGGCAAAGGCATTGGTAACCCACTGGGTATCGAACTGTCCGGTCTTGCCGCTTGGTTTGCTCACCGCGCCTACCACAACTACGCGCTGCCGTCCTTTGAACGCAGCTCACGTGTACTGACCGGTTGGATCAACGAAGTCCTCTGGGGCAAAGACACCACTCAGTTGAAAGAACTTGAAACACCACACAACGCCTTCCGTGAAGCAGCCGGTCTGGAACGACTGCCAAACCGCCTTGATAAGCGCGACGAGGCATCTGCTACCGCATAAACGTTAGGGTTTGATTGCGGTCCACCGGGGTTTTCAGGTGGACCGCAGCACTTAACCGCACACGGGTTCGCAAAGTGTGACCATCGGAACCAAATGCGCTAAACTCTAAATGTTCGCCTCCGTAGCCCAATAGGTAGAGGCAAGCGACTTAAAATCGCTGTGTTATGGGTTCGAGTCCCATCGGAGGCAC
>CAZAAP010000212.1:0-2693 GCA_964482935.1 uncultured Enteractinococcus sp. | reverse complement strand
ATCATCGAGCTCTAAGACGGCTACGTAGAGGGCATGCGGTCGTAATATAGTTTCCCCGGTTGTGGGGTCGACCGCTTCTTGATGGACCGTCACCGTGCCGGCATCGGAAACAGTAGCCTTCAACGTAGCCGGACCCGAAGTTTGAAGCCATGCGGCAGCCCATTCTTGCATGTCGCGCTCGGAGGTTTCTTGAAGGATTGCGAGGAAATCTTGCAGTTGTGCTGTCGAAAAGGCAAAACGCCTGAAGTAGGTGCGACACGCACGCAGGAACGCCTCTGCTCCGACGTAGTGGAAGAGTTGTTTGATCACCGCAGCGCCTTTGGCATAGGTGATGCCATCAAAGTTCTGGCGAGCCGCTTCGAGATCCACAATGTTCGCCACGATTGGGTGGGTTGTGGGATAGGAGTCTTGTACGTACGCCCAGGCTTTGCGTTGGTGCGCAAATGATTGCCAAGCCCCAGGCAGGTCGGTGGCGTCAGCGACAGCCTTAGTGCCAAAGAAATCAGCGAATGATTCCTTGAGCCACAGGTCGTCCCACCATTGCATCGTGGCAAGATTTCCAAACCACATGTGTGACATTTCGTGCATCAAGGTCGTTGCTCTGGCCATGCGTTGAGACACGGTCGCGTGTGAGGTGAAGATATACGACTCATTGAAGGTGACTAACCCGGGGTTTTCCATTGCGCCCAAGTTGTACTCGGGAACAAATGCCTGGTCATACTTGCCCCAGGGGTAGGGGTATTGAAATTGCTCGTGGAACCAGGACAACCCTTGCTGCGTCAGGGTAAAAAGTTCTTCGGCGTCTACATATTCGGCTAGCGACTGGCGGGCAAAAATGCGTAACTGAATCGGTTCAGCGGCGGGGGCCTCAGGATCCGTCCAGTGGCTGTCGAACCGAGCATAGGGGCCAGCAAGAAAGGTGGTTAGATAAGTGGACAAAGGCTTTGTCGGAACGAAACGTACCCGATCAATGCCAGGGGCGATCGTTTCCCGATCCACTTCGTCGCCGTTTGATGCTAACGTCCACGTGTCAGGGCCAATGATTGTGATATGGAATGCGGCTTTCAGATCCGGTTGATCCATATTCGGGTATACGCGTCGGGCATCTGCAGGCTCAAACTGCGAATAAAGATACACCTGACCATCGACAGGGTCTACGAAACGGTGAAGCCCCTCACCCGAATGCGAATAACGACTGTGAGAACGAATGACGACTTCGTTTTCTGCTGCTAGATGTGGAAGCAGGATGCGCGCTGTCCCAGCAAGCTGAGTCACATCCTGTGCGATCCCGTTAATCGAGAGCGATTCGACCGAGTCACCCAGATAGTTTAAGAAGGTCTCTGTTCCCGGGCGGCTGGCCGCAAATCGCATCTTAGTGGTTACCCGATAGGTGGTTGCCTCCAGGGTCATCGCATTTGAGAGATCAAGCTCAATTTCGTAGTAGTTGATTTTGATGAGCTCGGCACGAGAGTGCGCTTCGTCTCGAGTCAGACGTTCATTATCCAGCTGTGAGGTAGATGACATGCTCCTTATTCAACCATTGGAACACCCGCCGAGGTCTCCTATAACGTCTCCCTTAAGAGTACCCGACAGTGCTAGCACTCCGCAGCGCGCTGTTCGGACCAGCGATAACGGGCCAACGCGCTGCCTTGCAGTCATTGCGTCTTCGGGCTAGTTTTGTCGTGCCCGGTGGACCTTCTCTGGAATAGGGGCCTCACCGGAGGCACGCAGTCGGCGATAATACTCTGCGGCTTCTTCTTGGCGTTCTTGCTCTGAGCCGGACGTGATATCCATGCGCAGGTGGTGTTGGTTGTAGCCGAAAGAATCCACCAGGTCTTGTGCATGAGGACGCAGTCTGGCTGCGAGTCGGTTGGTATATTGGCGCAACGTCTTTGCACGAAGCTGCGAGATGAGACCGTATTCAATGAACCACCCCAAATCTTGTTCGATAGTGGACAGCGCAAAGAGGTCACGCATCCATGTCATGATCTTTTTCGTCTCGGTATCCTGGATGCTCTCGAGTGTGGTGGTGAAGGCTTCCCACTGCAATAACTGGGTGTAAGATTTTGCGGCTTTGATGAGATCGTATTGATTTGTATTGAACACCCGAGCCTGGTCAGCCTGGGATGCTTTAGCCACCGGGCGTAGGATGTCTGCGATTTCTGCGATTTGGGTTCGGACCCGGTCGGAGAACAGTTCGCGTTGCACTTCCGGATCTTTGAGCCAGGCCGCGGAGCGCCGCTCAGAGCCCACATCGGAGACATGTTGGACGACGCGGCGTAAACCCGAGCGTTCATACAGACTGTACTCGGCACGCTCTGCAACGTAGCGGGTCAACACCTTGAATGACGGGTTAGCGAACTCTTTCGAGTAGTCGCCAAGCAATCGTCGCCCGACCAATTGCAGCAAAACATTATTGTCACCCTCGAATGTGGTGTAAATGTCGAGATCATCGCGCAGTGCATTGAAACGGTTTTTGGAAGTGATGTACCCGGCCCCACCGGTGGCTTCGCGTGCCTCCTGGTAAACATCCATGGCATTCCACGTGGTGAGGGCTTTAATCCCGGCCGCCAGCGTTTCTAGCTCTTGGCGGTTCTCATCGGTGTCATCTTCGCCAGAGAATACTTCGTGGAATGTTACGAGCAACTCATTGGTCGTAAAAATATCAGCATAGGTGCGCGCCAAGCGATCGA
>CAZAAP010000211.1:0-2701 GCA_964482935.1 uncultured Enteractinococcus sp. | reverse complement strand
ACGGCTCGAACATTGAAAACCGTAAGTCCGATATGCCCCGCTCGATTCACGTCTTCGTACTGAACGATACCGACACCGCTGCACCGCTGGCTATTATGTCCGGTAACTTGCTGTCGGCCTATCGGACAGCTTCGGTTCCAAATGTTGGTACCAAGCACCTGGCCGTTGACAACGTCGAGACCATCGGCATCATTGGCCCTGGCGTCATGTCTCAAACGACCCTCAAGGGCGTCCTGACCCAGCGTTCGGGCGTCAAGCACGTCAAAATTAAAGGTCGCTCTAAAGAATCCACGGAGCGATCCGCTGCAGAAATCCGTGCGGCACACCCGCAGCTTGAGTCGGTGACCATCGTTGACAGCGAAAAAGAAGCTGTCGAAAACGTCGAAATCCTCATCACCGGGGCCAACGCGTCGCCAAACGGCCACCTAGACTTCCCGCAGGTCAAAGGTGAATGGCTGGCTCCAGGTACCCTCGTTATCGCTCCTGGGGCTACCCACTTTGATGACGACTTCCTCATCAATACCCGCAAGGTTGTTGACTACATGGGTCTTTACGACGAATGGCACCACGAGTACACCACCCAGGTGGCCTATGACCAGATTGGGATCATCGGTTCGCGCATGCTGAAGCTACAGCACGATGGTAATTTCCCACGCGAGGACCTACAGCAGATCGGTGATATCGCAGCCGGCCGTGTTGAAGGCCGAAAGTCCGATGACGAAATCATCATCTACTCCGTGGGTGGTATGCCAGTTGAAGATGTGGCTTGGGCGCATGACATCTACCAGTACGCCAAAGAAAATAACATTGGCACTTCGCTGAACCTCTGGGAGAGCCCAGCAGCTTTCTAACAGAGACTCATGAAAAAGTGGATCCGAAAAATGTTCGGATCCACTTTTTTGTTGGGTGAACTCACAACAACTGTCGGCTGAGTTGTTCTGCGGTGGCCGCTACGTTGAAAAAGGGTGTCCCGGGTTCAGCGTGCCGACCTGCTGCCAACGACCCGGCGAAGACCGGCTCCAAACCCAGATCTGTCACAAGCTGCGCAACTTGCTGGGCTGCCACCGGATCATCTGAGGCAACAATCGCGCCGCGTGCCTCATCGGAGCGGGGCGCATCCATAGCCCAATGCGAAATGTGGTTGAGAGCTTTCACAACTCGTGCCTTAGGGAAGCGCTGGGCAATAATCTCTGATGAACTCCGCCCACCTGCCAATCCAGTTTCGAACCAATCCGGTATGGGTTCATGCTCCCACCGATTCGTGGCATCGACCAAGATACGTTCTTCAATCCACATAGGGTCGACGTCATCGAGATCCTCCTGAGGCACGGCGAGAATAACGAGCTCGACGCCCTGGGCAATATCTTCTGCCTGTACTGCCTGAGCCTCAGGGGCGTACTGCATCAGGTGATATCGCATCTGCGACGGTGTGCGTGTCGAAGCGATCTGCACCCCGATCCTGCTGCGAGCTGCTGCACGAGCAAATGCGGTACCAGCACGGCCAGCTCCAAGGATTCCGATGCGATCAAACAATGGCATTGCGTTGGGCACCCAGCCCCTCAATCCGTGTTTCCACGACGTCGCCTGACTTCAACCACGGGCGACGGTCATTCTCATCACGCATAGCTAGGGCGACACCCCCTGGGGTTCCGGTTAATATAATATCCCCGGGAAGCAGGGTAATGATTTTCGACAAGTACTCGATAAGTTCATCAACTTTGAATACCAGGTCATTAACGGAATCATCCTGACGAATCTCACCGTTGACAAGCGTAGTCAGCCGAGCATCTTCTTTGAACTCGTCAGGCGTCACCAGCCATGGCCCCACCGGTGTTGTTGCTTCAAAAATCTTGCCCTGCGTCCATTCGTCCGTGCGTCCCTGCATGCCGCGCAAGGAGAAGTCGTTACTTACTGCATAGCCAGCGATGTAATTTTGCGCGTTAGTTGCAGGAATATTCTTGCCTGGTGCGCTGATAACGACCGCCAGTTCACCTTCGTAGTCGAGGCGGTGATCAAGTTCGGGGATCTCGATGTCACTATAAGGAGCGGTCAAGGTCTGTCCGTATTTAGCAAACACCGTTGGGTGCTCGGGCAACTTGAGACCCGTTTCTAAGATATGGTTTCGATAGTTTAGTCCAATGCAAAAAACTTTCGACGGGTACGGAATGAGTGTGTCGTATGTGAATTCGGAAACATCAATGATCTTGGAGGGGTCCTGTTGTGCGGTATTGATGGCCTGGGCCACAAGGTCTTGGCGCTCAGCAAGCGGCATTGTGAGGTAGGCGCCGACGTCTGTGATGCCTTCCAACACGACAGCCTGGGTGGCGTACTCTACGCCTGAACTATCTGTGGTGGTTTCGGTAATGGCCGCAGCAAACGTCGCTCCGGGCTCATCCACACGGTGTTCTGGTATTCGGAACGTAGCTAATTTCATAGTCCCAAGTTCATCACATTCTGAGCCTCCAAGGTACGCTTTGACCTCTAATGCACCAGAAATAACTACGCGTTCAGTCAAAACCCCTACAAATGACGGCGCTCACCCGACGAATCATAGACAATAGAAGTATGTTTGAGCCTCTGAACTTACAGACTCCCCAATTGGCGGTTGGCTTGGGATTCGTCTTTGCCATCGCGGGTGCAGCGATCCTAGCGCACGCCACCTGGCGTCGACGCCGCATGCAAGCATGGGAAGCCGGCGAGT
>CAZAAP010000210.1:0-2707 GCA_964482935.1 uncultured Enteractinococcus sp. | reverse complement strand
GTACTTGGCGATGGATCGGCTTTTCGCCGGGGATTCCACGATAACCAATTTGGTGACGTCACCATTGGTTGATGCAGAACTATTTGCGCTCACGTGGCTCCTTTTCAATACAGCAACTTCCACACTAATCTAACCCGTTGCGGTGTCATGCTCGAATACATCCAGAAATCCGTCAACGTATAACCTGGTGATTTCGTCTTGCAGCGCATCGGTTTGGGTATCATCCAGGTCTAGTAATCCTGCCACGGCGGCGGTGAGTTGTCCGGCAGTTAACTCGCCATCACATGCTCCCAGCACGGCTGCGGTCGCGGTATCTAACCGAACGTGCCGGCAAAAACCGGTGCCAGAACGCGCCATGAGCACCTCGGGGTGTTCAACGCCGAATCGTTGGTACTGCTCGTAGGTAACCCAGTCGGGCACGGTCAAATGTGTGTCGGCCAGCGCCCATCCGGGGTTATCGGTGTGTACAGCGTCATGTCTGGCAACTGAGGCCGCCCATGCCCCGGCCACGGGCTGGTGGACAGCGCCGGTGAGGTATTCGCAACGATGCAGCGGGGCAGTGTTGGCCCGTTTGCGCAACCAGACCCACCCAAATCCAATCTGTGTGACGCCGCGCGTGGTGAAATCTTCCAGGTAGGCTGCATAGGCTTGTGCATACGCGGCGGGATCCAGGTGCTCTGAGGAATCTCGCAGCCACATCTCCGCGTACTGGGCCGGGTCTGAACTGGAGCGTTGGATGACCCACATATCCACTGATGAACTCGGCCAGGAGGCTACCCGTTCGTACCAGGCACCGGGACCGAACATTTCCCAGTTGGCCAGCATGACCGCTTGTCCTCCATCGGTCAGCACAGTATCGATCGTGGAGAGAAGTTCTTTGACCACCTGGTCGCCGGTCTGCCCGGTTTCGCGATACGTGTGCGTCGTCGTTGAAGCAGCCGGTGCAATCACAAACGGCGGATTCGTGACGACCAATTCGAAGGTTTGCCCGGCTACCGGCTCCAGCATATTACCCGCGAGGATTGTGACGCGGTCCTCTAGACTCTTGGGATCGATGCCGACCACCGCCGCGTTGAGCAGGATGTTGAAGACGGCGAAATCGAGTGCGCGCTGTGAGATATCGGTGATGGTCACATGACGGGAATGCGTTAGCAGGTGCAACGCCTGGATGCCGCAACCGGTCCCAATGTCTAAGGCTGTGGCCACCTCGTGGCGCGGGGTAATTTCGGCCAGGGTCATCGACGCTTTCCCCACACCCAGAATATGTTCTGCCGGTAAGGGCCTGCCCAGTTGCAACGCTGTTTGGTCTGAGGCCACCCACATCTCGCCGGGATGATCGGTTGCATACGCTGACAGGTCCACGGTGGCGACGACGTCGCGGTCATCGGTAAGGCGCACAATGTTGAGTTGCAGGGCACCGTCGAGTCCCAGCGTGGCAAATACCTGCTCGGCCAATGCTGGGCTGATCGGATCGGCGAGCATGAAACAGCTGATCAGCCCGGCTAAGCGATTGCCAGCGGCCAGCGGTTCCACCAGCGCCTGACGGGCGGGAATGAGTTGGTCACGATCCAGGGCAGCGGTTGCGATTGGACCAAGCAGTTCAGCGATATATTGCGACGTGTAGCTGGCCGTGGTCAGGTCAACCGCCAGCGCGGCGATGGGTTCGATATTTGCAACTGGAGCAGGATGCATTAGCGGTTCACCGTCGCATTGGTCGTACAGGTTTCGCAGATGCGTTCCGGATTGTTTTCTTCACAGGCATCACACATGACGGCCAGAGTTTTACACCCCGGGTCGGTGCAGTTGCGCAGCTGAGCGGTCGGGGTGTTACACAGGGTGCAAGAGCCGATGACTTTCGGGGTGTCGGAGAAGTTCAGCGCCATCCGTTCATCGAATACGTACAGCGAGCCTTCCCATAGACCCTCGTCACCAAAGGCTTCACCGTAGCGAACAATACCGCCGTCAATTTGGTAGAGCTCTTGGAATCCGCGGTTGGCCATCAACACGGTCAAGACTTCGCAGCGGATCCCGCCGGTGCAATACGTAATGACGGGCTGGTCTTTCAGGTGGTCGTATTTGCCTGACTCTAATTCTTCGATGAAATCCCTGGTGGTGGTGACATCCGGGACGACGGCGTCTTTGAATTTGCCAATCTCGGCTTCGAATTTATTGCGACCGTCAAAGAATGTGACTGGGCGACCTTCGGCTTCTTTCTGGGCCACCAGTTCGTTGACTTCTTGCGGGCTCAGATGTAGTGCGGTGCCCACCACGGTGTTGTCGGGGGCGACTTTGACTTCTTCAGGTCGGTCGAAGGCCACGAGTTCTGGTCTGACTTTGACGCTGAGGCGTGGAAAATCCTCAGCCGACCCGTCGGACCATTTGACTTCCAAATCCTTGAACGCATCGTAGCCGCGAGTGTTTTTGACGTATTCTTTGACCGCCTGAATCGGTCCGCCCACTGTGCCGTTGATACCGTGTTCGGCGATAATAATTCGACCGGTCAGACCGAGGCGTTTACACAGTTCTTTTTGCCACAGAGCTACGGCCTGTGGGTCAGTAATGGGTGCGAAGTGGTAGTACAACGCGATTTTGGATTGAGGGTTCATACGTGGCATTTCCGTTGCTAGTATCTTGAGGTGTCAGCCTGTGAGATGGGCTTTCTTAAGGGTTACAAGTTGGTGACGCTTGCGCAATCCAAGGACCCGTA
>CAZAAP010000209.1:0-2738 GCA_964482935.1 uncultured Enteractinococcus sp. | reverse complement strand
GAACAATCTTGTAGCGGACACCTGGAAGGTCTTTCACGCCACCGCCACGAACGAGGACAATCGAGTGTTCCTGGAGGTTGTGGCCTTCGCCTGGGATGTATGCGGTAACTTCGATGCCACCGGCCAGACGAACACGTGCGACTTTACGCAGCGCGGAGTTCGGTTTCTTGGGGGTCGTGGTGTACACACGAGTGCACACGCCACGACGCATTGGGCGCGCATCAAGCGCAGGCGCACCAACGCGTTTTGCCTTTGGTGTGCGGCCCTTACGGACCAGCTGCTGAATTGTTGGCAATATAATCTCCGTATATCTATCTTCTTTCGAACGGCCCGAAGCGATTGGATGCGCCTCGAATCGAAAGAAAGCTTGGTCTTTTTTCGACGTCTGAATTATTTCGTCTTTAGACGTGCAAAAAGGTGGCATTTGTTGCGCAAGTTCCCCGCAACCCGGACAGAGTCCTACTGCCACATTGAAACAATCGTTCTCAGTGTACCAGGTTCGGCACCAATGCCACAATTTCACGTGAGATAGGGGTCCGCCCCATTGTTCGGTACTCCTGGGCCGTGCAAGGTGAAAAACTCACATCCCAGAAGCTCCCCCGGATCGTGTTTCGCGTGTTTGTGGTAGCAGGCAAGGTTATAGCGTTGGTCAAATCGTAGTTGCCAAAGTGGTGTACCTGCAGCAGACTTTTAACACAGCCAGTACGTGAAGGCGGGCGCGTTCTACCCCGGTATGCTTCCGGACAGGTTAGGCGCCACCCCTGCTCTTCCTCGATGGAAACAGAGCGCGACATGAGCTCAGTAGCAGAACGTGAAGGTATGCCTGATGCGCAACAACGCGCTCTGAAACTGGGCAAAAAACTCTCGTGGTGGACCATTGGGTATTTGCTCGTCGATACAGCGCTCTTGTTTCTCATTAAGGGGAACTCACAAGCTATGCAGGCCGCATGGGTTCAGGACTTGCTGGGGATGGTGCCTCCGGTTGCCTTCCTCCTCGGCATTTGGATTGCGGGGCGACCAGCTAACAAGCGTCACCCATACGGGCATCACCAGTCTATGGATATTGCCCACTTCGTCGCAGCAGTAGCGCTCCTGGCATTCGGTGGTTTTCTTCTCATTGAATCTGCGATGACACTCTTCACTGCACAGTCTCCTGCTATCGGGCTGATGTCCGTCTTTGGCCTTCATATCTGGCAGGGCTGGATCATGATCGCGTTCATGTTCGTAGGAGTGTTTCCACCGCTAATCTTAGGTCGACTGAAACTCGAACCCGCCAAGCAGTTACACAACAAAGTGCTCTATACCGATAGCAAAATGAATAAAGCCGACTGGCTGTCGTCTGCGGCTTCGATCATCGGAGTACTCTGCATCGGGTTTGGCATTTGGTGGGCTGATGCTGTCGCTGCCATCATCATCTCCCTGGACATCATATTGGACGGGGCCCGCAACCTGCGCAGCGCGTTGCGATCAATGGTGGATTCTGCTCCCGAGACGCTCGAGACCGAGGATCCGCACCCCCTGCCAGCGGTCGTGAACCATTATTTAACCCAACTGGGGTGGGTCAAGGAAGCGGGATGTCGAGTCCGTGAAGAAGGTCAGATATTTCATATCGAGGCATTCGTGGTTCTTGAAAATCCGGAACGGACCTCGGTCGACGCCCTGAAGGAAGCCCAAATGGGGTGCAAGTCCTTGGACTGGAAGATCCAAGACGTGGTCATCATGCCGGTGCATGAACTGTCCACCGTGTTGCGAACCGACACGCAACCAGCCCCATCTTAGTCTCGCGTCCGCTCGACCCACCCTGCTGGAGCTCTAACTGTTCATGGTGCCAGGCACGTGGGCTACCTCGTCGGCTGCCTTCGTCAGTCGGTACCGCTGGTAGAGGTCACGCTTGAGGTTCCGATCCTTGCCATATTCAAGGGGCCGCCCAATACGGTTCGCGCGCTTAGCTGCGTCAAGGTATTGGCGCTGTTCAACAGATGCGTACTGCTTGGCAAGTTTCAGGGGTATGGTCAACGATGCGGCGGGCCCGTCGGTGACAACAGGTCGCTCCGAAGGTGCCGATTCGATCAGCTCACGATACAAGTAGGTGGCGGGGTTGGCGCCGGCGACGGTCAAGTAGTAATGGTGACGCCCTAGGCGCGGGTTCATCTCCAGAAAATAGGCTTCACCGGTGGCTTCATGAATTTTGATGTCAAACATCCCAAAGCCGTGCCAGTCCAATGCATCCATCAGCTGTGCGCCTTGGGCCTCTACCACTTGGTCCGCTACGGCTACGACGGCCCGTGAGTTTCCTTCTAGGCCGGGTGCATGGTCTTCCACGATGACTTCCGCAAGCCCCGTCAGCGCGTTGAGTCCGTTACGGTCTCGGAAGTGCGTGAGAATACGTAGGTTAGAGTCCGGTCCCGGAATGAACTGTTGGATAATCAGCGATCCCTGGTATCCGGCGTGCATGGCCTGCGTTATGACCTGGGTCAGTTGTTGAGCTTGGTGAATGTAGTGAACTTTACGACGCCCAGGAAAGCGAGTATTAGCCCAGGCTGCGCCGTCGCCAGCTTTCAAGATCAATGGATACTCGAGGCCCAAAGCTGTCAGTGAACTCACGAAATCCGCGACCCTGCCCTCACCCTGAGAACAATCGATCGATGCTGTTTTCGGGTATTTAATACCTAGCTCATCACAGAGCGCGTAGAAATGCTCTTTGAGCGATGCCTGCTGCAACTGTGCGGAGGTAAGTT
>CAZAAP010000208.1:0-2785 GCA_964482935.1 uncultured Enteractinococcus sp. | reverse complement strand
GTCCACCACCCAGCTGCGGAGGCTCATCCAGGGTCATGCTTACCGGTTAGACCGCGAGGCCGCCGAGGCACGTGCTGAACAGAATAAACGTCGACGCCGGGTGTGCATGGACCCGGCCACCGATGGGATGGCATATGTCACCGCTGAACTGCCCGCGCATCAAGGCGCGGCGGTGATGGACGCGCTGAATAAGCTCACCAATCAACGGCTTGCTAGCAGCCAAGCGGTCGACAATGACGGGCAACCTTTAGGTCGTGATCAGGTCATGGCCGATATCTTCGTGGAACTGCTGACCGGTCAGACCACGGCGAATGGGGTCACCGCCGAAGTGGTCGTCCTGATGCATGACACAACTCTTCTGGGTGATGACGACCTGCCCGCATGGCTCCTCGGCGACGGCCCCCTGCCAGCCAGCGCAGCCAAAGACTGGTTAGCTGACCCAGAAACAACAAAGTCTCTCCGCCGCCTGTACACCCGGCCCACCGATGGCCAACTCGTGGCCTTAGAGTCCAGCCGTCGCCGCTTCCCCGAGGGGTTAGCCAAAATGCTGCGAATCCGCGACGATATTTGTGCCACTCCGTGGTGTAACAGCCCCGTGCAAGACGCCGATCACCGTCGTCCCTGGGCCCACGGCGGGTCTACGAGCTGGGCCAACGCCACCGGCTTATGCAAACGGTGTAACCAACGCAAAGAAAACCGAGGCTGGGCCTATACCGGCACCCCTGATGAGCTTATCGTGACCACCCCGACCGGACATTCCTATACGGTCGGCACCCTGCCACCTCTGGCGGAGATCAAACGCTGGAATAGCGATCCCCCACCACTCAACGTCACCATTGATATCGCCTGGTGTGCAGCGGCCTAACCCAAACACGCCGTAACGCGCTGTCATTGAGTGTTAGTCCACGACGGTAAAGCCCTGCTCTTCTAGCATCTTGCCGCTTTCCGCAAGACTGATGTAGTCGGCGTATTCCATGTTGTCGGAACCCTCAAAGCCTGGCAGGCCTTCGAGCTGGTTGATGTCAACGACTTCATAGTCAATGCTGACTTCTTCGGTCGCCGAGGTTTCACCGTATTCGATGGACTGTTCATAACCCTCGACGTCGTCCGCTTGTGAAACCATAGGATCCAGGAGAGCCTGGGCTTCTGCCTTATTCGCCAGCCCTGCCGCAGCATATTCAATAACGTTGGTCGTGGTCTGCTTGATCACAACATCACCGACGGCGGTGTAAGTCAACGTCATCGTGACACCATTTTGCGACTGCGTAAACGACTTCACGGTCACTGCGCCATCGGTTTCAGGCGCATCGAGTTCAGTATCAGCCGCAGCAGTGGTCTCCTCGGTTGGTTCGACCTGCGTCTCGAGCGGTTGAATATTGACGTTCGTTGCCTCCTGCTCAGCATCTCCACACGCCGACAGCGTCAGCGCCGCCGCAAAAGGCAGAACTGCCAGGGCTGTCAGTTTCTTCTTCAAAGAGTGAGTGATAGTCATTGAGTTCTCCCTAGAACACTATGAAGCCGTGCAGTTTCACGGCTAAAACTGGGGTTTTCATCGGTCCACACCGCATCGGCCCGATGTGGAAACGGGGAGCCTTCGCACTGTGCAAAGACTCCCCGAGACCGGAGACGATTCATCGTCGTGGCAACGACACCGTCTTACTCGACTTCGGTGAAACCTTGCTCTTCGAGCATTTTGCGGCTTTCCTCAAGGCTGACGAAGTCGGCATCATCCATGTTGGCTGAGCCTTCAAAACCTGGCAGACCATTGAGCTGGCTCATATCCACGACTTCGTAATCAATGCTGACTTCCTCGGTTGCCGAAGTGTCGCCGTATTCGATGGATTGCTCGTATCCTTCGACGTCAGCGGCTTGCGCGACCATTGGGTCCAACAGTGCCTGAGCTTCTTCTTTGTCCGCGAGTCCGGCTGCTTCGTACTCAATGACGTTGCTGGTGGTTTGCTTGATGACCTCATCACCTTCATGGGTGTAGGTCAACGTCATTTCGACGCCGTTCATGCTGTTGGTGAAGGCGGTTTCGGTGGCTTCTTCTCCGCCACAGGCCGACAGGGTCAAAGCGGCTGCGAATGGCAAAACTGCCAGGGCGGCGAATTTCTTCTTCGAGGTGCGTGCAATAGTCATTGAGTTCTCCTTAGAACACGTATCAAGCCATGGACTTTCCACAACTAAATCTTGGTTTGTACTTCGAGGGATGGCTCGGCCGAGGTGACCTGGTCGGTTGGGCTCATCGACTGGATCAACGCCACAGAACCGCCGACGCCGGCATAACCGCGACCGGTTGTCATCGCGACGGGTGCGCGGCGCGGGATTTTCACGTTGAGTAGGTCGCCGTCAAAATCGACGTCGGGTTGCAACAGCACACCACAGCGCGCCTTGGACAGTTTCTTGGTCCAGTGGCCGTACTGGGAGCGCAAATCACTGGCTCGACCGGCCGCAATGACGCACACGCGGGGATTGGTGGAGGTCAGCAGACCCGCGATCGATTGGTCGGCGTCGTCGACACGTTCGGCGTCATCAATCAGCAGGAACACCGGGCCCTGCTCGAGGCGCAGCAGGGCCAGCATGCCGGGAATGTCGTCGGGCGTTTCGGCGATCTTGTCCAGCGGCATGTCGCCCAGTGGGGAACGCCGGTTGGAGATGCCCCAGATAGCGGGACGCTGGTCGGCCGGGGCGGTCAGCAACAGCTCGGCAATCGCGCACAACAGCGTGGATTTACCACTGCGTGCGGGTCCGGCAAGCAGGATGTGTTCTTCTTCGAAGACTTCCA
>CAZAAP010000207.1:0-2788 GCA_964482935.1 uncultured Enteractinococcus sp. | reverse complement strand
ATGACTGGGATGACGACGACTGGGACGATGACGACGATGATGATGACTGGGACGATGATGACGACGATGACGACTAATGCATCCCGCCGCGCGGCGGGCAGTCGGCTCTCGGTTCGGGCCAGGTTATTGGTCGGGATGATCCTCCTGGCAGGTCTGACGCTGTTGATCACCGGAACCGTCAACTATGTACTGGAACGCCAGAATCTTGCATCCACGTTGGATGACACTCTGACCCGCGACGTTGAAGAATTCCGTGTCCTGGCCGACACCGGTATCGACCCGCAGACCCAACAGCACTTCACCCGGGCCGCTGATCTGATGTACATTGCGATGCAGTACAACCAGATCACCGAAACCCAGAGCATGCTGGGGATGCAAAACGGCGACATCGTGTGGAGCGCCCCGGAAAATGTGTCGATGCGCCTTGAAGACGACCCGCAGTTTGTCGACTGGGCAGCCCAACTATCGCCCGAGTCCGTCTATCTGACCTCAGTGGAAACCGACCTCACCAAATACCGCTCGGCGGTTGTGCCCGTGCAACTGGCCGAAGATGACACCCCGGCCGTCTTCTTGACTGCCTTCGACGTCAAAGCCGAACTGCACCAACTGCGCGTGTCGTTGTTCATTTTCACAGGGGCCGGTGCGGGTGCGATGCTCATCGGCGGGGTGGTCGCCTGGTTATTATTGGGCCGGATGCTTCAACCCGTGCGCGACCTACAAGAAAACACGCAGCGCATCTCGGAACAAGCTCTCGATTCGCGGATCCAGGCGCGCGGGCATGATGAATTCGCCGAGCTGACCGAGACGATCAACGACATGCTTGACCGACTGCAGCTCTCCCTGGAGCAGCAAAAACAACTCCTTGATGACGTCGGGCACGAACTGCGCACCCCAATCACTATTATTCGCGGGCATTTAGAAGTCATGGATGACACTGATCCCGCAGACGTCAAACAGACCAAGGACATCGCACTGGATGAACTCCAGCGCATGTCACTGCTGGTCAACGACCTTGTCACACTGGCCCAGTCCAATAGCACGGACTTCATTCGCGCCGAACCGACCGACATCGACGCCCTGATGCGCAATATCTCCGCTAAAGCCGCAGCCCTAGGTGACCGCGACTGGGTGCTGAAAGCCAACGCGGAAGGCCTCGTGCTGATCGACGGACCACGCCTCACCCAGGCCATGCTACAACTGTGCACCAATGCCGTGAAATTCTCGGACCCCGGCAGCCCCGTTGAGTTGGGCAGTACGATTCGACTCAGCATTTCTGGAGAAACCGAACTGTGCCTCTGGGTGGCCGACGCCGGTATTGGGATCACCGCAGAAGATCAACAGACTATTTTTAAACGCTTCGGGCGCGGTGGCAATGGGCAGCGCACCCAGGGCTCGGGTTTGGGGCTCAACATTGTCGAAGCCATTGCCCTTGCCCACGGCGGGACTATCCATGTGGAGTCGGCCCCCGGGCAGGGCTCAATCTTCATCCTGACCATTCCGCTAACACACGAAGCACAGTCACCGGCGCTGTCTGAGTCGGCGGGTACGCTAGAACCGTCCCGGTTGAGCGAGCAGGAGTACGGTCGGTGAATAGAATTCTCATCATTGAAGACGAGCCCCGCATCAGCTCGTTCCTCGCCAAGGGCCTCAAATCCGCAGGCTTCACCACTCAAACCGTCGCCACCGCCGCAGAAGGCCGCGCCCAAGCCGTCAGCGCGACCTTCGATCTGATCATCTTGGATCTGGGGCTGCCCGATGCCGACGGGTACAGCGTGTTGAACTACATTCGCTCGGTTGGCCTGGACATTCCCGTCATCATTCTCACCGCTCGCAACACGATCGATGACACGGTCGCTGGCCTACAGTCGGGTGCGGATGACTACATGGCCAAACCCTTTCACTTCGATGAGCTCCTCGCGCGCGTCCAGTTGCGACTCCGGACCGATCCGCAAGAAGCCGAAGTTTCAATTCTGTCCCACCACGGCCTCGAACTTGACCTGTTGCGGCGCGTGGCAAAAGTCGACGGCGTCGAAATCGATCTGTCCGCGCGCGAATTCGAGCTAGCCGAAACCTTCCTGCGACACCCCGGCCAAGCGTTATCGCGCGAACAGCTGCTCTCCCGCGTGTGGGGTTATGATTTCGATCCCGGTTCCAATGTCGTGGACGTCTACGTGCGGTATCTGCGCAATAAATTGGGAGCCGAGCGGTTCGAAACTGTCCGCGGTGTCGGCTACCGGCTCGCCTCCCAGGCCTAAGACCTACGCTGCGCGCACCCAGCCATACCGGGTCATCAACCTGGACCATTTATTGGCCGGCAACTCCGGATTCAACGATGCCACGCCCAAGCAATACTTGGACATGCTCACCGGACGAATATTCAACTCGGCCAACGCCTGATCCGATACGCCGCGCCCGGTTGCCGATTTCGTTTCCACGATAACCATATCTGGACCATGGACCCGATCCTCAGCGTCCGCGTAGCGCAGGTCCACATCACAGGTAACCCGCTCGCCGTCGACCGGATTGACCAGGGTCGCCCGCCGATACGCATTATGTAACACCGGTTGCAGCTCGGGCACAGCCTGCCCGTATTCCTCGGCAAGGACCTGAGCCGCAAACGCCAGATTTTCAGGGGTCAGCTTCTCCGCATCGGCCAGCGGCTGCTCGCGACGATGTTTAACCGTCGCCCCGCGCAGCCCCTTCGTCTTGATCTCGAACATACACAGCTCGGACTCCACATACGTCCGCGAGCGCACTTTATACCGACGACGACGCCCCTGCCGGTGTG
>CAZAAP010000206.1:0-2837 GCA_964482935.1 uncultured Enteractinococcus sp. | reverse complement strand
TGCACGTGAACATTGTTGAAGGGAAAACCCAGCGTATTCAGGTTTTCGAAGGCTTTGTCATGGCTCGCCAGGGCAGAGGCGTCTCCGAGACCTTTACTGTTCGCAAGACCTCGTTTGGTGTTGGCATTGAGCGTCAGTTCCCAGTGCACTCGCCTATCATTGACAAAATTGAAGTCAAGAAGCGCGGTCAGGTCCGTCGTGCCAAGCTGTACTACATGCGTGATCGTAGCGGTAAGGCTGCACGTATCCCAGAGAAACGTAACTAAGCTCTTTTACTGTTCGTGACGACTGCGTCATCCCCACAGCGGGCCGGGCATTCCTCGAGGAATAGCCGGCCCGCTGTGGGCTTTAATAAGTGGTGGTCGATTAGCCTCTTAGCGCTCATCTTGGCCGTCGCGGCTGTTTTCGCACTGCGAGCGTATAACGTGAACACTTACACTATTCCCTCACCTTCGATGGAACCGGGGTTGCAGGTCGGTGATCGCATTGAAATCGACCCGGGAGCATATGAAAATTCCGAACCGAAACGTGGCGATATCGTTGTATTCGATGGGACAGGAAGTTTTTACCCGTATGAATCTGAAACAACAGCGAAACGTTTCCGCGATAGGGCCCTGGGTTTGTTTGGAATGGCGCCGCAAGATAATGCCGTGGTCAAACGTGTAATTGGCGTGAGCGGAGATGCCATCGAGTGTTGTGACGATGATGGTCAACTAGTGATTAACACCAACTCATTAGAAGAGCCATACTTAGCCGAGCCCGATCGTCCAGCGTCATCTAGTCCATTTAAAGTCGTAGTACCCGATAATAGAGTGTTCCTGCTGGGTGATAATCGCTACGACTCGATCGACTCAAGGGCGTTACTTGGCGCTCCCGGCGGGGGTATGATTCAGAAGAATAAGATTTATGGGCCGGTGATCGGGACGCGATGAGAGCAGAACATTCAGATAATACCGCTAGAAGACGCTCCGGCGGCTTGATACGCGGCATCCGAGAAGTCCTGATTATCTTAGCGATTGCGCTTGTGGTGTCTTTCGTAATCCGCACCTTCTTTTTTCGGGCGTTCCTTATCCCGTCAGGCTCTATGGAGCAAACGCTGCAAGTCAACGATCGAATATTCGTTAACCTCATCGTGGATTCTGAAGAACAATTGGAACGCGGCGACGTAGTTGTGTTTGAAGACCAATACGGTTGGCTACCCCCAGCTGAAAACCAACCGAGTGTACTCCACCAGGCTCTCGAGGTCGTCGGGGTAGCTCCTTCGACCTCAGAGCAGCACTTAGTAAAACGCATCATTGGTATGTCGGGGGATCACATCACCGTTGAAGACGGCACCGGCCGCCTGGTGGTCAATGGCACGCCGATTGACGAACCCTACTTATACCCCGGTGTAGCCGGTTCGGATGTCGATTTTGATGTGACTGTCCCAGAAGGCAAAGTCTGGGTAATGGGTGATCACCGGGATGCTTCTGGTGACTCACGAAGCCACATAAACGGACCCAACGAGGGCTTTGTAGACGTCCCCGACGTGGTGGGGCGTGCTGAAGTCATTGCGTGGCCGGTCAATCGCTGGGGGAGTGCTGGGTCCAATAACGAACCGTTTGAAGAGGTGCCCGAGCCATGATGAATGCTCCAGATTTGTCGGTTGAGACGCAGCTAGCCCAGGCGTGCGGCAGCACCCTTATCGCCGGTATGGATGAAGTCGGTCGCGGCGCACTCGCCGGTCCGGTAGCAGTCGGTATAGCAGCTGTCGATGTGGCGCTGAGTGAGCCGCTGCCTGGTCTCAGGGATTCCAAGAAGCTTAGTGCGCGTCAGCGGGAGAAGCTCATGGAGACAATCCCGGTCTGGGCCGCCACTGCAGTTGGTCTGGCCTCTGCCGACGAAATTGATGCATTTGGTTTATCGGCTGCACTCGGGCTCGCTGGTCGTCGTGCATGGCATCAGTTGGTGTCGCACAGCCCATCCCCAGCAGGGTTGATTCTCGATGGCAACACTCAGTGGTTGCGGAATGCACCGGTTGCGGCCGTGGAGCAGTTAGCTCCCATTGAAGCTCATATAGTGTTGCAGACGAAAGCAGACGCCACCTGCGCTACCGTTTCGGCGGCTGCCATCACTGCGAAGGTCGCGCGTGACGCGCTGATGGTTGAATTAGCGGCCTTATACCCGGAGTATGGCTGGGACGGTAATAAGGGTTATGGCTCAGCAGCCCATCGTTTGGCGTTGGCTGAACAAGGGGTAACGGAGCATCACCGGAAGTCGTGGAACCTTGTGCCAGCAGCGATACAGCCCCGTTTGTTGTAGAGCTGCATACCGAGTGGTAACAGAACCCACTACGATGTGAGGCATGACTGATCGTGATGACGAACTGGCACACTATGCTGCCGACCAAGAACTCAACCTGTACAAAGAGTACCGGGACGTGATTGGACTATTTCGCTACATTGTCGAAACCGACCGTCGTTTTTATCTCGCCAATTCCGTAGAAGTCATCACTCATCACGAAACGGGTGACACATATTTCGAGCTGGTATTAGTCGATGCTTGGGTTTGGGACGTCTTCCGCTCCTCGCGCTTCATTCAACGCGCCAAAGTTCTGAGCTTCAGAGATGTCAACATCGAAGAGCTGCCCAGCCGCGAAGATCCCGACATGCCCGCTGACGGTCCGTTCGTTACCCCACCACCCATCGAGTAGCACGTATCCTCCGCAGCGAGCGAGACTGATCTCGAGTTATCCACATTCCCGTCTTATCCCGCTGCGGCAGGAGTGGATTGCCTCCAAACTGAGGGTGGAGGTGAGGCAATATGACAATCAACCCCTCACAATACGATCCCACCAC
>CAZAAP010000205.1:0-2841 GCA_964482935.1 uncultured Enteractinococcus sp. | reverse complement strand
ACTACAGGAAATGACCGCTTCGACTCGACTCGACTTTGATGGCAGCATGGAACAAACCTTAGAGTTTGTCGTAGATAACGCTACCCAGGAGGGCCATGAAGATAGGGTGGCTGAGAAATTTGCGCCCCCACCAAATACGGGCTCATTTCATACTGCCGTTCAAGATTCTATGACTGTGTACACCACGACATTCCGGGCTCAGGACGCTCGTGAGCTCACAAATATGATCAATGCTTATCTGGATGCCAAGGGGGTCGATACGCAAGCGTCAATCGATCATGGGCCGCTAAATGGGATCTGGGCATCATATGATCTCCACATTGATTTATCTCCTATCTGGGAGGTAGCAACCGGTGGTGTAGAAAACACGACGAGTTTCAGCGTAGAACTTCCAACCATGCATTCCGGGCACAGTGATGATTCCGCCTCGAATGAGCGCGTAATTAATATCGAGGATTCCACCGGCACCTTTACGGTCCATGCCAATGGCCCCACGGTTACGACCATTTGGGTGGCAGGCATAACCCTGCTCTTCCTGGTGGTCATTATCGTGTTGCTGTTCCGAACTCACAAAGCCGCAACGAGGGTCTGGGGTATAGCTAACGTGGATCCTGAGGGTCCGAAGCCCTACCACGTGCAGGGACCGAAAGATGAGCTTACTGAAAGTCAGATCTTTGAGGCGCCTCTCGCTAATGGCAGCCATAGTCACTGGGCGTCGACCGCCGCGATATCTCCACCTTTTGAGCGTGAAGACACTAAGTCCTTCGGTACCACGGGTCCGTTCCCCGATGTTCCAGTGCCATCCCACGCCCAATATCAGGACCTCCAACAACGACTCCGACAAAAAGGCGAGAAGACGGAATCACCGGCCCCCAAGAGGGAGACAGATGCACAGGACGATTCAATGTCGAAAAACTCCACCGACGAGAAGTCCGATGAGTCATGACGAGGGGCGGGGAAGGCAAAACCCGCAACATTTGCTGCGGGTTTTATGTGAAGGGCGCGTGCCAGGGTAGTTAGAACTTACTGCTGGCGCCGCCGTTCGTCCCAACGAGATTCAAGCCCTTCCATAAAGCCTTGATTGGATTTCGAGGATCCAGAACCACCTCGACGGCCGGACTTGCTCGGTGGTTTTGTGGTTCGTTTCGTTGCTAGGTAGATACCACTACCCATAATGATAAAACCGACAATTCCCAACCAGATAGCATCGATCGTTACTCCGGTTAACAACACCACAATACCGATCGTGGCAGTTAGAACCCCGAGTACAATATTGCGCGTTGAGAATCGACGCAGCGGCCCCTTAGCATTCATTTGCATCTGCGATGCAAATTTGGGGTCCTCTGAAATTAACTGAGATTCAATCTCAGCAAATACCTCTTGCTCTCTATCTGATAAACCCATGGTCGCCTCCACATGTGATACCGAAAACTCGTCGAATCCTCGGTTGAGTTTGATTCTATTCTAAAGTTTTTGCCTGACTATTTGCTGTGATTGTCACACGGTGAACTGCAAGTTTCAACATCTAACCATCCGACATTCGTGCCTGGCGTTCATGACGCAAGAGGCTGGCCGGTTTGATCGCTGCTTTCGGAAATTTCTGGGCGACATCGTCCAGAATCCTATCGGTCGCATCCCAATCTTGGTCGGTGTTCATCTGTGAGGAGGGGCTTACCATGTCAAAGAGCGATTCTTGCGTCTCAAATTGTTCTTCTGGCTCAGCGATGCGATCTGCTCGGACCCCAAGCAACCGTACCGGATGCCAGCGTTGGGTCATGAGCGCTTCGAGTAACGGTTTGGTGTGTTGAAAAAAGACTGCGCCGGAAGTCACCGAATTTTTTAGTGTTACGGACTTGGTGCGTGTTGAAAAGTCGACATCTTTGACCTTGACGCTCAAGCCCCAAGCAGCCAGACCGTCATGACGCACGCGTCTGGAACACTCGTAGGATAGATCCAACAAGTACTTTTCGAGTTGGTACTCGTCCGTTATGTCATGTTCGAAAGTGTGTTCTACGGATATTGATTTGGCGTCTTGACGCGGTTGGACCGGTCGCGGATCTTCCCCTCGGGCTAATGCGACAAGCTGCGGGCCGATCGAACCGAGCCAGCGCTTCATACGGGCAGGATCTTGAGCCGCTAGCTCGCCTACGGTATGAATAGCACCGTTGTTGAGTCGCTCAAGGAGTTTCGGGCCAACACCCCAGATCACGTTGACCGGTAAGGGCGCTAGATACTGTTGTGTTCGGTGGGCTGGAACCACCCCAATACCATCAGGCTTTGACCGGTCAGACAGTATCTTTGCCACCGACTTCGTCGCAGCGACTCCGACCGTACAGGGCAAGTCCGTAGCCTCACGCACCCGGTGTTTAATCAGACCAGCAATCTGCGCCGGGCTCCCCAAACGGCGACGTGCGCCCTCGACGTCGATGAATGCCTCGTCAATCGAAAGCTGCTCTACCATCGGGGTGATGTCATGCAGCACATTCATAATTTTCTGCGAAGCCGTTGTATATTTTTCCCGGGTCGGTTCAATCACGATCAGTTGCGGATAGCGAGCGAGCGCATGAGCCATCGGCATGGCCGATCGGATGCCGTACTGGCGTGCCTCATAGGACGCCGAGGTCACCACCGATCGAGGTGACCTTCCGCCCACTACTGCGGGATAGCCGCGGAACTTCGGATAGTCCAGCAGCTCGACAGATAAAAAGAAAGCGTCCATATCAATATGCAATATGGTCGAGGCCCATGACTCATCCGCAGAGACCTCGCCAGAAACTGAGCTTTGACCCGCTGTGACCATATCCCTAGTGTACGCGCTGCTGCCGGTAAGGTTGAGTGGGA
>CAZAAP010000204.1:0-2851 GCA_964482935.1 uncultured Enteractinococcus sp. | reverse complement strand
TTGCTTCGTGTCAGCCCGGCTACAGTAGATAATGTACTGCGGTGCAAGGATGCGCGATGCGCGGTAGACCGAGAAGAGGCTTGGAGAGCAGACGTGGCAAACACTTTTGAAATTCGTAAAGAATTGGAACTGCCTGTGGCACCGGAACAAGTGTGGCAGGCGGTCGCCACGCGCGAAGGACAGGCCGGTTGGTCTCCCGATCCATATACTGAGTTCGCAGGTCACACGGTTCTTGAAGAACAGCCTTCCCGATTTGCCGTTCGCACCCCAACTGAACCAAACGGGGCGTTTCACGAATTTGAGTACCAGATCAGTCCTATAGAAGATGGCTCCATGCTGACCTTCATTCACAGCGGCGATCTCGGGGAGGACTGGCGAGCCGACTTCGACTACGCGGAGATTACCGGGTATGGGTGGAATCTCTACATGCACACCCTCAAACAGTTCCTGACGCACTTTGCGGGCCGTCCTGCAATGTTTGTCACCGCACAGGCTCCAGATCATGCCAATACTCACCACGCCTGGAGGCAGCTTGAGCACGCCTTGGGTTTGCCTGCTGGTTCTTCGAAGCTGACCGTTGGCGCTGAGGTCAGGCTAGTGCCAGCCGGGCTGCCTGCGATTGAGGGCGTCGTGGACTACGTTGAGCCCGGTGAAGATTTCCTCGCCGTGCGTTCTACCGACGCGCTGTATCGTTTTCACAGCCTAGAACGAATCGGCATGCCCATTGCACTTGGACACTACCTCTATGCTCTGCCTGGTGAAACAGTCGACGAAGAACGGCGACTGCAAGTAGAAGAACAGTGGCAAGACTGGCTCTCTGAAGTCTTCGGATAAGTAGAAGTGATGGGGACGTATCGGTCTCAGATAAGTCCGCGCCGTTGAGCTCCAAGAACAGCATCCTTAGCGCTTGAAACATCGAGCTTCTTGTAAATAGATTTCAGGTGCGTCTTGAGGGTGTTCTTCGAGATGAACATGGCCTCAGCCATCTGGGCGCGACTTTGGCCTATTGCCAGGTGCTTGATGATCTCCACCTCACGGTCCGTCAAGGCTAACCCGGGTTTAGGAAGGCCCGTAAGGAACGCGGAGGGAGCATCAGTGTCGACCGGCCAGTTGGGTACGCACTTGGTGGCCAGCTCACGCGTTTCGGGACTAAAAAGTTGGACCTCAGTCAGCGTGAGCCCACGGGGGAGTTCTGCGGCACGTTTGAGGGTTTCTACGCACTCTGCGACATCATCAGCCTGATACTGAGCTGCAGCCATAATCGACAGTCTGCGCGCTTCCATCAACCGGAAGCCGCGTGTTTCGGTGCGTAGCCGCGACACTTGTTGAATAGCCTGCTGAGTGCGTCCGGCATAAATATTTAAGGCAGCTTGGAAAAGTTGCGTGTAGGGCAGGTCCTGGTCGGCGTGCTCGAGAAGATCTTGCGCTTCGGTGCCGCGGCCGGCCTTCATGGCTAACATTGCGCGTTTTAGGGGAAGGATACTGCCAGTAAATCCGTCGCCATCTACTCTGGCGAAGGGCATCGATGCAAACATTTCCATGCGATGCGCAAGCTCACCATGGTACCCGCCGCCTTCGAGGATCCGGTGTATGGCAAGAATATAAAACGGCCACATTTCTCCCATGTCGTGGAGACTGAGCGCTTCGATCCGTTCAAGTGCTTCGTCGTAGCGCTCAAAAGACACCAGGATATGAGCAAAATCGCGGTGGGCATCAATATGTGCTTCGGTCCAACTGGAGGTCCGGGGCACTCGATCGGCGCGTTGGATCAGGGATTTTGCTGTCGTGGCGTTTCCAAAACAGGCGTGGATCAGTGCCGACTTTGCCAGAGCATCCCGGGTGAGAAACGCGAATTTTGGCACCGGGACGTGCATCTGTGCACGAGTAAAGTTGGTCAGCGCGCGAGTGAAGTCACCAGCCAGCATGGCAGAGATGCCAATTTGCACGGACGTATGGAGAGCTAATCCGTCGTGTGAATCCAGCAGGGTCTGCATCTTACTCAGCTGTTTTTCCATTTCACAGCTCTGCTGCAGTGCAGCGCGGGTGTGGCCTCTAAGCCGGAAGTTGCTCATGCGCAGCAGCGAGAGAATATAGAGTTCGCGCGGATTATTGAGTTTGAGGCCCGCGCAGGGTATCGAGGTGTTGCGACCATTTGGCGTAATGTCGTCAACTACCCTCATCGCTACCTGGATGAAAGGAGTGGGGGCAGGAGATTTTGCATTCAGGATGCGAATGACCTCCATGATGCGAGCAGGACGAAGCGCAAACCAGCTCGAGGTGATGTCTCGGTCCAAGATTTCAAGAGCGTCCTCATACCGGTGATCGGCGAGAGCGGCTTCAATATCTTCTTCAAGCAGAGTGAGTTCGTCGACCTGAAGGGAGAGGGACTGGCCCGATGATACCCGGTCAGACATAACCCTCCCTCCTGCTGTGTCATCTCTTTCTCCGTGTAATGCTTCAACATAATACTAACCGGTAACTAAGGCTCTATGGAACGTGTGACGTAAATCTCGCTGCAAGCTTGCCTGACAAATATCAAGAAGTCATTCTTGATAATTCAGATATGAAGTACCGCGCGTGCATCGGGCTAGATGCGGATTAATGTCACTTCGATACTAGTCAGCGCCTTGAAGAGATGTTTCAATGATGCGCAGCTGATGTCATGACGAAAAGTTTCGTAAGTCGATTCGACAAAATGACGCGACTTCAGGATTTTTTGTGGGATTTGATTCTTGCAAGTGGTTGCCTTTAGGATTGTGGTTCTAACTTCGAGGTCCGCAGGGCCTCTCAACGTTAGTCAGGCCCCCATCGTCTAGTGGCCTAGGACACCGCCCTTTCACGGCGGCGGCAC
>CAZAAP010000203.1:0-2854 GCA_964482935.1 uncultured Enteractinococcus sp. | reverse complement strand
GCGCCATCAATGTTCGGTGTGGTGTCGAGCAGCACGATCCGGTCGGACAGCAGCAGCGCTTCGTCGACGTCGTGGGTGACCATGACCGTGGTGGTGCCGGTTCGGGCGTGGACATCGAGGAGGAGTTGTTGCATTTTGATGCGGGTCAACGCGTCGAGCGCGCCGAAGGGTTCATCAAGCAGCAGGAGCTGCGGATCCCGGGCCATGGCTCGGGCCAGTGAGGTCCGTTGGGCCATGCCACCTGAGATTTCTCGAGGCCGATGATCGGCAGCGTGGGCTAACCCGACCAGGTCAAGGAGCTCGGTGACACGGGTTTTGCCGGCGGCTTTCGACGTGCCTTCGGGAAGGCCTAACGCTACATTGTCGGTCACGGTTGCCCATGGCAGCAGTCGGGGTTCCTGAAAACCGATCGCACAGCGTGGGTCGTACTGTTCTACTGCAGCGTCATCAATGAGTACTTGACCGGTGAAACCGACGTCCAGCCCACCGATCGCACGCAGCAGGGTGGACTTGCCGGAACCGGAAGCCCCGATGATCGAGATAATCTCCCCGGAGGCAATCTCCAGGTCGATATTGACCAGAATCTGGCGGGTTGCGCCGTTGGTGCCAAAAGCACGGCCGAGATCGCGGCACACAACAGCAGGGGTGGGTATATGAGTCATGAAAAATTCACTCCATCGACTCTTGGCGGTAGCACCTGCCCTGTTGGGTGGTTGCTGCGACGTCTACGAGCCAAGTCTCTCAGTCGCTCTGGATGGTTACGGAGCTAAGCATAACCGCACCCCAAGTCAAAAGGAATAGCGCCGAGGAATACTACGTCACGAAACGTAAAAAATGCCGTGGTGCCAGCCCACAAGTTAGGGGAGGGCACCACGCCATATCGGTGCGGGAGCAGTGCGTTAGCGCTCTGAATTTTGCTGGGCGCGGCGTCGGGCTTGACCACTATTTTGCACTGACTGATTCACGGGGCGCCGGAGTCGACGATCTAGGTGAGCATATTCTCGTCGAAGGAGGGCGCAATCAGCGACAGACCTTCCAGGAAGTACACCGCATTGGCCATCGGATAACCATGAGGTGCGCAACAATATGACGGATAGACTGGCAATATTGGTCACACATGTGTTTGAATCGGAAGCGGTAACCATCCAGAGCGGCTAAGAGATCTGGCTCGACGACGCCGCAGCAACCACCCCGTAGGGGAAGGTGCTACCGCCAGAACCGATGGAAGGAGAGCTCATCGTGTCATCAAACCGTCAAATCCTCTTCAACGCGTTCGACATGAACTGTGTCGGCCACCAGTCACCTGGTCTATGGCGTCACCCGCAGGATCGATCACGCGACTACAACAAATTGTCCTACTGGACCAACCTTGCCCAGACTCTTGAAAAGGGCCTGTTCGACGGCCTATTCATCGCTGATGTCTTGGGCCCATATGATGTCTACGGCGATAACGCTAACGCAGCACTGAAGTCAGGCGCGCAGGTACCCGTCAACGATCCATTCTTGCTGGTCTCCGCTATGGCTGCCGTGACTAAACACCTGGGCTTTGGCGTCACCGCTGGCACCGCCTATGAGCACCCCTTCCCATTCTCGCGCCGTCTGGCCACGCTCGACCACCTCACCGAGGGGCGCGTGGGTTGGAACGTGGTGACCGGTTACCTGCCATCAGCATCCCGCAATATGGGGGATGTGCAGATGGAGCACGATCGTCGCTACGATCACGCCGACGAATACCTCGAAGTCATCTACAAGCTGTTAGAAGGTTCGTGGGAAGAAGACGCTGTCCAGTTCGACCGCGAAGCCGGTGTCTTCACGGACTTCAACAAGGTGCACAATATCGGTCATGAAGGTGAATTCTTCCGGGTCCCGGGCGCAGCTGTGACTGAACCATCGGCGCAGCGCACTCCGGTCATTTACCAGGCCGGTGCCTCAAGTCGCGGCCGCGCTTTCAGTGCAAAGCATGCTGAAGCGACGTTCCTGAATTCACCCACACCGGCCATGTTGGCTGACTCGGTGACCAAAACCCGAGCTGCGCTGGTTGAGGCTGGCCGCGATCCTTACGACATCAAGATCTTTGGCATGCAGACCATTATCACCGCGGATACTGATGAAGAAGCGTGGGAGAAATACCGCGATCTAGCCCAGTACGCTGACGTGGAAGGTGCTCTGTCGCTGATGTCAGGCTGGATGGGTACCGATTTTTCCCAGTTCGATTTGGACGCGCCAATTGGTGATGTTGAATCGAATGCGATCCAGTCCGTCGTTGAGACCTTCCGGAAAGCTTCTGGAGATGACGAGGAGTGGACGATTCGTACGCTGGCTGCATGGGTCGGTGTGGGTGGATTTGGTCCAGTGCTGGTGGGTTCCGGTACGACCGTTGCGGAGTCGCTGATCCGGATTCAGGACGAGACTGATGTTGATGGTTTCAACCTGGCTTATCACATCACCCCGGGTACGTTTGAGGACATCGTGGAATACGTGGTCCCCGAACTGCAGGCGCGTGGTCGCTACAAGACCGAATATACCGAGGGTACGTTGCGTCATAAAATGTTTGGACGCGGCGATCACCTACCGGAAAACCACGTTGGTGCAAGCTACAAGCTGGGTGCCAAAGCCGCTAATTAGTTTCTCAGCTCTCTCAAATAAGCGACCCTTTTGCCAGCATTGTGGCAGAAGGGTCGCTTGTTTTCTGCGGCCTAGGCGGCAAGGCTCGCAGGATGCGCAATATCAATGGGCCCTAGGCCGACTACTAAAGCCTTGGGTGAGGTAACCGAGCGTTTTTTCTTATCCGGTTTCCTGTTCGGCGGGGCAGGCCCGATGTCTCTACCGGGTAAAAGGGCTGGGGTGCTGACCG
>CAZAAP010000202.1:0-2862 GCA_964482935.1 uncultured Enteractinococcus sp. | reverse complement strand
CCCGCGTTATCAATTTTGGCCAGTACGTCCCACATTTGGGGCATGTTAATGGTGGCCAGGGTGATGACGTCGGTCGAGCCCAGCGAGGACACCGAGGTGGTATAGAGCTGGTTGAGTTCGTGTAGGGCGTCGTGTTGTTCAGGTAGGAATTGGAATTCACCGTGGGACGACTGGTGGAACGGCAGATCGAACAGCGTCCAGTTCATATTGCCTTTGATCCAGCCCCCACGTGCCCCGATGCGCAGCGGACGCAAGCGTACAGTCAGATCGTTCTCGTGTTCAAGGTCTGCAGCGGTGGCTTCGCGCCAAGTAAAGCGCGTCCGGTAGCCGGAAGGTTCGGTGTGCAGGGCATCAATTTCGACGCCGAGTGCGACATCTGTGAATGCTTGATTCGAGTCGATTGTGGGTAACAGTTCGTTGACGACCTGGCGCCATGGCAGGCCCGGGACCCCGTGTTCGGGTTCGTCAGCTTCACGGTTGCCTTCGAGATCGGCTGCAGTGAGCACATTCGAGCTGGCCACCGCTCGCTGGTTGGATTCAAAGACCAACGCGGCTCCGTGTTTGCACTCGACCCCGACGGGGCAACTGCAGCTGGCGAAATCAACATCCCAGACCGGCACCCCACCGAGACTGCGCTCAGTTTTACGCAGGGTGACCGAGGCCCGCCAGATTTTGTCTTCCGAGCCATTCACCCGGCCTACGAGACGACCGGTTTCTTCGTTGAATTTCAGCGTCAGGACACGATCCTCGGCCACGTATTGCCGACCGCGCTGGGTCATGGTGTCGCCGAAAGCGGCGACAAGTGCTTGGATGTCAACGAATGGGTAACTCACTGTGCCTCGTAGCGGCGTTGGTGTTCGGTTACGCCGCTCAACCGGAAGGGTGCATTGGTCGTTTGTGGTGTGCTGAAGGTTTCGGACGTAGCCGCGTAATCGCAATGGAGTCGGCGGTACTCGTCATAAGTCAGTTCAACACGGTTGGCGAGCTGCTTGGCCACGTTTTGTGGATAAATGTAGTCCTGGTAGTTGTTCTGGACGACGCCGGTGAAAAACTCGGCGACCGCACCGGAGCCATAAGAGAAAAAGCCCAACCGTTTGCCGGCCAGCTCCGCGTTGTTGTGCAGCTGGGCAGCCAACGCGAAGTACAGCGACGCCGTATAGGTATTGCCCAGGGCCCGGTTATAGCTCATCGACTCTTCGATCAGATCATCGGAGAGGTCAGCACCGGTGTGTTCGGCAAGTGCGGCCAGTTGTTTGCGGGCCATTTTAGTAAACGGCTGGTGGTGGAGGAACCGGTGGACCTCGTCCAACGCTAACTCACGGCGGGTCAGCAGGTCATCCCACGCAGCTGTGGTGGCGCCAAGGTAGGCATCCAGTGACAGTTGACCGTCGACGTACGGGGTCGTGGAGTCATTGGGGCGCCAGAAATCGTTGACGTCGGTCGTGTGCAGGCCCGAGCCGGGTTCAATTTCGACAAGGTTTGGGTCCGCGCTGATCAGCATCGCCACCGAACCGGCACCCTGGGTTGGTTCACCACCCGAGTCCAGCGCGTAGCGTGCGACGTCGGAAGCAATGACGAGCACTTGCTCTTCAGGGTTGCGGGCGATCGCGTTGACGGCCATCTGCAGTGCCGCGGTGCCCGAATAGCAGGCCTGTTTGAGTTCGACCGAGCGCACGTTGGCGGGGAGTCCGAGCAGGTCGTGGAGGTAGACCCCGGCCGCTTTGGACTGGTCGACAGAGGATTCGGTGGCAAATAGAACCTGGCGGACCTTTGATGCATCGTGGCGTTCGAGCAGGGTTTGGGCTGCCTCTGCTGCCATCGTGACGATGTCTTCGTCAGGAGCTGGCATCGAGAAGGCGTCCTGGCCCAGGCCGAGGCTGAATTTCTTGGGGTCGATATCGTGGTGTTCGGCCAGTGTATCGAGATCCAGAACGTAGTGGGAGGTGGCGACTTCCAGGTCGTGGATGCCTATTTTCACCGGATACTCCTTTGGTTATGCCTGTGTGCTGGGACGTTCGTAGGCAACGTGTGCTTGCATCAATTCGCCCGGATTCGTCTGGGCGGCCAGCAAGGACAACTCACCCGCCAGCACACTTGCAGCGATCAAGCTTGCTAGTCTACGCGAATCCGCTCCGGGTTGACCAGCATGACCGATCCCCATGCGTGCCATGGCGTCTTCGATATAGGGCAGATGTTTGCCGTTGCCCACGGTCCCAACGATCAAATGCGGCAGGGTCACGGCAAAATACAGCCCTTCTGCGCGGTCCTCGGCCCACACAAATCCCTGGGATCCTTCTACAATATTTGCTGCATCCTGGCCGGTGGCCAAATAGAACGCTAAGAGCATATTGGCAAAGTGAGCATTGGCCGAACGAATAGCACCGGCCACATTCGAACCAACATAGTTCTTGGTGACGACGAGCTGCACCACTTTCGCCGCCGTCGTGTGCAGGTTAGACTCCACAATCTCGTGCGGAATGATCATTTCGGCGGTGACTTTTTTGCCGCGGCCCAGAATGCCATTGACGGCGGTGGCCTTTTTATCGGTGCAAAAATTCCCCGAGATTGACCCGTAGGACAGCCCGAGGTCCCACGACAGGATGGTCGACATCAGGGTATCCGAGGCGGCGGTGGCCATATTGTGGCCCGAGGCATCCCCGGTCAGGTAGGCGAAGCGCACAAACAGTAGGTTGCCGACGATTTCGGGGTGAATCTCGATGAGCTTGGCAAAGCGCGAACCCTGCGTGACGACGTCGGCGAGTTCATCAAAGCGCGCGGTAATGATGTCGGCTGCGATCTGGGCGGCACCGGCGTCGTCGGCGGTGAACAACACGGAGCGGGTCATGCGCTCGTCGTGGACGG
>CAZAAP010000201.1:0-2889 GCA_964482935.1 uncultured Enteractinococcus sp. | reverse complement strand
TTTAAGGTCACGTCGCCCGCGGCGACATCCACCGTAATTCGGTTAGTCGCATCAGGCGCGGTGGGCAGGTTATTGTTCAAGTTGCCCGCGGCTGCATCCGACACGACGTCGTAGTCGGCATCTGGCATTGCCAAAATAAGTTGCCCGGCACTGACCTCAATTTCGGTTGTGGCCGGAGCCGTTCCGGTCAGTTCGGAATCAATCCGTCCGGCGGCGACTTCAAACGATGCCGTCTCAACGTCTGCCAGTCGCAGGTTTGCATCGCCTGCGTTGACTTCGGTTACAAGAGCCCGGGCGGCGCCTTCCATGTCGACTTCGCCGGCATTGAGCTCGATTGCGAGTTGATCGAACGTGCCGGTCGCGTTGAGTCTGCCCGCGTTGAGATCCAGCTCAGCATTCAACGACCCGTCGTTGAGTTCTTCTGGCAGGGTCACGGTGACTTCGGTTTCAGCGCAGTTGAACCAGCACCAGGACCACCACATTTCTGAGGAGTGAATGCTCAGGGCATCACCGCTGCGGTTCAGTTCCCAACGGTTTGCTCGCTGGCCGGTGGCGTCCAGGGTGGCCTCATCGACGTCGGCGAAGGCAATGTTTACGTTGGCGGCATTGGCGTTGAGCTTTAGCTCGGTCACGCCGGTGGCATCTGCAGTTTGGCTGGCTGAGCCGCGCGAAAGACCGCTGATCGAGCCGAATAACGTCGTCACAAGGACTACGGCCAGGGTAATGGCCCCGATGATCGCGATGATGATCATGATCGGTTTGGTAGCCGAGGATCGTTTTGGCTCCGGTGGTGGGGGAGTCGGGGTGTGTGGAGGTGGCGTTGTTTGCGTGCTCATGACTGATCCTGTCGTGGCTGCTGGCTGGCAGTCTGGTTTTCGATGTGGGCCAGGGCGGCTAGGACGCGGCGGTTGCCGGTGCCGTCGGCTTCAAGTTCAAGTTTTTGGAAGATCGCGGTGATGTATTTTTCAACGCTGGCTTCCGAAAGGTGGAGCAGGGCTGCGATCGCCTGGTTGGACTTTCCTTCGGCTACTGCGGCTAGGACGGTGCGTTCCCGTGCGGTGAGGCGTTGCATGCGGTTGTCGTGATTGGAGCGGGTCAAAAGCTGTGCCACCACTTCCGGGTCAAGGATGGTGCCGCCGGCGAGGATTTGTTCAAGCGATTCGACGAACTCCGAGACATCTGCAACTCGGTCTTTCAGCAGGTAGCCCAGGGCTGGGGTATGTGCGGAGATGAGTTCGGATGCGTAGCGTTCTTCGACGTACTGGGACAGGACGAGCAGCGCCAGCTCGGGGTATTGCTGGCGGATGCGCAGGGCCGCCCGGATGCCTTCATCTGAGTAGGTCGGTGGCAGGCGCACATCCAAGATCGCTAGATCCGGCATATCTGCCTCGAGGGTGGTGAAGAGCTCGGTGGTATCCGGGAGAGCCGCTGAGACCTCATGACCCGAGTGTTCCAAGAGCCGGACGAGCCCTTCACGCAGCAGGACGGAGTCTTCACAAATTAGGATGCGCATGGCACGCTCACTTCCAATGCAGTTGGGCCACCGGTTGGGCTGTCAACGTTGATGGTACCGCCGGCTGCCACGACCCTGTTGGTGATGCCATCTAGGCCGCCACCGGGCAGGACTTTGGCACCGCCGGTGCCGTTGTCTTCCACGCGAGCCCAGACATATGGCCTGTTGTTTTCATCTTCGCGCATGCGGACCGTGACTCGGGCTTCGGAGGCTCGTGAGTGCTTCGCCGCGTTCGTGAGTCCTTCGGCGATGGCGAAGTACACGGCGGCTTCGGTTGCTCGATCGCACCGCTGGGAGAGTCGCACGTCGAGGTGTACTGGGATGTGTGATCGTCCCGCGACTGCTGACAGTGCTGCATCCAGGCCGCGATCGTCCAGAACCGAAGCGTAGATGCCGCGGGTTAGCTGGCGCAGTTCGGTGATAGCCGCTTTGGTTGAGGTATGGGCTTCATCGATGAGCTCTTTAGCCTGGTCAGGGTTGTTGTCAATGTGTTGTTTCGCCAAGCCCAAGGTCATACCAACCGACACCAGTCGTGGTTGCACGCCGTCGTGGAGATCGCGTTCTATTCGAGTGCGTTCTACTTCAGCGGCACGCATCGCGCCTTCGCGTTGGACCGTAGTCGTCCGGACGCGTTCAGTTAGCACGGATTCTCGAGCGGTCGCCCCGATAATGGCGGTCGCAATGGTGCGGTGCAAGAACAGCAGACCGACGATCACTCCTGCACAGACGAGGGCCAGTAGCAGGAGCCAGGGTGCATAGTTGGCTTGGATGTCGATGTTGAAAGCGGTGGTGATGGTTTCATTATCGGTCAGCGGGGTAAACGTGCCAACGATCAGGGCGATCATGGCCCGGAAAGCGCCGATCATGATGGCACCCATAATGGTTGCCAACAAGAAATTCCCCAGGGCCGCCCACATGCGACCGTGGGCGATATTGGAACCGATAGATTTCACGTAACCCTTGAATCCCGGTTCGGTGCGTGGCCGCCACTGCAGCGGATGGGCCGGGATGTTATAGAGGCTGGCGACGCGCTCGATTTCTAACCAGGCCAGGCCGAACAGCACGTAGAAGACGCCGAGTAGGACGATCAGGCCCACACCGAGCAGGAACAACAGGCCAATGCCGACGCCGATCGCGCCACCGAGTAGTCCTAGGACCGCCCAGCCAAGTGTGCCAAGCACCGCTAGATGGAGCAGAGTGAAGCCCAACCGCAACGGTGGGCGTGAGGTGGGGTGAGCCCCCGGAGGGGAAGTTGTTGAAGTCATGCTTTAACAGTATGGTTCCGCTAGTCAAAGCGACACCGAGGAACCCGGAGTCTTTAATTATGGAAAACCCGAACCCACCGTGCACCGCAGCCGAAGGTGCCTTGCGCTGGG
>CAZAAP010000200.1:0-2891 GCA_964482935.1 uncultured Enteractinococcus sp. | reverse complement strand
GGCGTCAGTGGCAGTTGCCCGGTGACGTGCATGCTCATTCGCGCCCCATATCTCGATGGCTCACGCGCACACGTACCCCCGGGAAGGACTTGAGTCGGCGGGCGATTTCATAGGTGATCGCCACAGAACGGTGCTTACCACCCGTGCACCCGAAGGCCAGGGTTGCATAGTGCTTATTTTCAGCACGATAGCCGGCGATGACCGGTTTCATCATCTCGACGTAGCTGTCGATGAATGCGGGCACGCCGTCTTGATCCATCACGTAGTCGGCCACTTGGTGGTCTTGGCCCGTATAGGGTCGCAGCGCCGGAACCCAGTGGGGGTTGGGGATGAAACGTACGTCGGCCATGTAGTTTGAATCTTGCGGGACGCCGTATTTGAAGCCAAACGACATGACGTTGAGACGGATGACGATCGGCCCGGACTCGGTGAATAGCTCAGTGGTTTCAGTGGTCAGATCGTGAACGTTGAATTCCGAGGTGTCCAAGATCATTTCGGCCTGCTCGCGCAGTTGCGCCATGAGTTCGCGTTCGGCCGCGATACCGTCGAGAATCGACCCGTCGCCTTGTAGCGGATGTGGCCGGCGCAGGGTTTCGAACCGTCGAACCAAAACTTCATCGGAGGCATCGAGGAACAAGACACGCAATTCGGCACCATCGGTGCGCAGCTGGCTCATGGCCTCTTGTAGGGATTCGAAAAATTCTTTCGAACGAACATCCACGACCAGGGCCAGTTTGAGTGGGGTGTCGGGATTTTTGCCGATCAGCTGCGACATGGTCGAGAACAGCTGGGGTGGGAGATTGTCCACGACGTACCACCCGAGGTCTTCCAGTGAGTGGGCCGCGGTTGTGCGTCCTGCACCGGACATCCCGGTGATAATGAGGACTTCTGCGGTGTCCGGCTTAACCGGTTCGAATTCAGACGTCATGGGGCTAGCTTACCTGGTTCTTCCGGGGTCGAATCTGTGGACAAGGTGTTGTGAATGGTCTCGGCGAGCTTGGGTCCGATGCCCGAAACGGCCTGGAGGTCCTCGACGCTAGCGGCCCGAATTTTCTTCAACGAACCGAAGTGTTTCAATAAATCCTGACGACGGCGCTCCCCTAAACCCGGGACCTCATCCAGGGCCGAATGGATCATGGATTTCGAGCGTTTGGCCCGGTGGGCTTGGATCGCAAACCGGTGGGATTCATCTCGGAGGCGTTGCAATAAATACAGACCCTGCGATGTGCGGGGCAAGACCATCGGGAATTCATCGCCGGGAATCCAGAGTTCTTCGAGGCGTTTTGCTAAACCGACGACGGGGATGTCGTCGACGCCGAGGTTGAGCAGAGCCTGTTGCGCCGCGTTGACCTGAGCCAGTCCCCCATCCACGACCACTAAAGAAGGCGGATAAGAGAACTTTTTCGGATCCCCGTTGTCCTCTGGGTCCAGTTCGCCGGAGAGTACCAGTGGAGCATCGGACTGCTCGCGCAGGTAGTTCTTGAAGCGTCGGGTCAACACGTCATCCATCGCGGCGGTATCGTCGCGGGCAGCGTCCCCGGTCACGTTGAATTTGCGGTAGTCGCGTTTTTTGGGTAGGCCGTCTTCAAACACGACCATGGAGCCGACCACATTGGTGCCCTGGACGTGGGAGATATCGTAGGCTTCGATCCGCAATAACGGCTGGTCTAGCTCGAGGGCTTCTTGGAGTTCCCGCAGGGCAGCGGAACGGGCGGTAATATCTCCGGAGCGTCGAGATTTATGTAACCGCAGTGCGCCGTCGGCATTTTCTTGGACGGTTTCCATGAGTTGGCGTTTCATTCCGCGTTGCGGCACGCGCAGATCGACGTGTGCGCCGCGACGCTGGGTCATCCAGGTTTCGACATCGTCGGCATTTTCGGGTAGCACCGGAACCAGCACTTCGCGCGGGATGCGATCGGTGTCTTCCATATCACCATAAACCTGCAGCAGTAATTGCTCGACGAGTTGCGGTTTGGTCGTGTCGTCCACTTTTTCGACGACCCAACCGCGTTGACCGCGGATCCGACCGTCGCGGACGTGAAAGACCTGGAAGGCGGCTTCGAGCTCGTCTTCGGCGAAGGCAAAAATGTCGGCTTCGGTGGTCTCAGGCAGCACCACGGCATTGCGTTCGAAGACTTTTTTGAGCGCTTCGATGTCATCGCGATAGCGCGCGGCGTCTTCGTAGCGCAGTTCGGCAACCGCTTGTGTCATCTGGTCTTCAAGTTCGCGAAGGTACGGGCGGACATCACCGTTCATAAAGGCCACGAAGTCTTCGGCCAGCGCGTAGTGGTCTTCTTGGGAGATCCGCCCAACGCACGGGGCGGCGCACTTGTCGATGTAGCCCATCAGACAGGGCCGGTTGGCGAGTTGGGCGCGCCGGAAGACGCCGGCCGAGCAGGTGCGGACCGGGAAGACGCGCAGCATCCGATCGACGGTCTCTCGGATGGCTTTTGCTGGATAAAACGGGCCGAAGTATTTAACACCCTTGCGTTTGTCTCCGCGCATGACCATGACCCGGGGGAATTTTTCGTTCATGGTCACGGCAAGGTACGGGTAGGTTTTGTCATCGCGGTACATGATGTTGAACCGCGGGGTGAATTCTTTGATCCAGGTGTATTCGAGCTGGATGGCCTCTTGTTCGGAGGCAACTACGGTCCATTCGACCGCAGCCGCCATGTGTACCATGGTCCGCGTTTTGGGTGGCAAGGTGCCAGGGTTGACGAAATAAGAGCCCAGGCGGGAGCGCAGATTATTGGCTTTGCCAACATAAACAATGCGCCCGTGTTCGTCCTTGAACCGGTACACCCCCGGATCGGTGGGGATGTCGGAAGATTTAGGCCGGTAGGAGGCTGGATCAGCCAAGGTGGTGGGGTCTCCTTTGAGGTTTAGGA
>CAZAAP010000199.1:0-2923 GCA_964482935.1 uncultured Enteractinococcus sp. | reverse complement strand
TGCTGATAACGCAGACGAGTTGGTTTTGTCTAACAGTGACGGAGAAGAGTTTTACTTGCCCATCACAGAGGCGTTGCGTAACGCTGCCACACGCCCAATTGGGCGACCCTCAGCTGCCGCCGCAGATGAGGCCGCTAAAGAGCTATCGCCTCGCGAAATCCAATCGATGTTGCGGGCAGGTGCCACTATTGACGAGCTTGCTGATCAACACGATGTTGATCGTGCAAGCCTTGAAGTGTATGCAACCCCCATCATTGCCGAGCGCGATTGGATTGCCCGGCAAGCGCAAGAGATCGAAGTTGCTGCACCCCAACTGGGCAATCAAGCATACGAGTCCGTGTTTGGCGACGAGCCGGCGTCTCTTGGCGAAATGGTGAGTCACCGCTTAGAAGTCATGGGGCTTGATCCCGAGACCCTTGAATGGGACGCTTGGCGCGAGGCTGACTCGACCCTCTGGACGATTTCGGCAAATTTCTCTGTTCAGGGATTGGCCGACTCTTCGATTGGTGACCCTCCCCCAGCGCTGTGGAGCTATAAACTGCAATCGCAGCATTTGGAAAACGCCAATCAATGGGCTCAGACACTCAGTGAATTCGGTCCTGCAGATTCCCCTCTAACGGCTACAACATCACGGAATTTTTTAACAACCGTGGGCGATCGTCCTTTTGATGTTGAGTCCGATGCGGCGTCAGCCCGTGAGGCCTTCGCCGCTAATGAGACGCACGAAGAGCTGCTGGATGTGTTACACGCTCGTCGTGGCCAACGTCTCGGCGTCGATGAGGAATCTGATGATGAACTCGCCGCGATGATCACCCGAGATGAACAACCGGTCATCCCCCAACGACCACAGCTGGTAGTTTCGGACGATCACGATGATGTGGATCCCAGTGTGTCCGCTATGACCACCGAAGTTGAAGTGGCCTGGTCTGATGAGGACGCCGAGGATCCTGCAGATTGGGACGGACGCGAGGTCGTCGCCGGAGAGTTCGTGACAGACGAAACGCCTCAGAACGAGATGGACGATCCCGCTGTGCACGAATCGTCGGTACATTCCGACGCGCCTGAGGATCCGGATACTCCGCCGACCGACGACGCTGAGAAAAAAACCGAGCAACCCAATCGTTCACGCAAACGCCCAACGGTGCCGAGCTGGGACGAAATCATCTTCGGGACGAGAAAAGACTCCTGAGCCTTCTACCCCGCCTCGCGTGAACCGACCTCAGCGCATTAGGGTGCGCGAAGGACTAACCATGGAACGCGAACTTCTGCGGGCGTGGGCGCGCCATGGTGTCCCACCATGTTAAAACTGTGCGGCGCCGCGCGGCGCCCATCATAGAGTGCGATCGGTTCGTATCCTGTTATCAGGAGGTCCCCGATTCGTTGGTGCACTCGTGCTGTAACCGGCCCGAACCAACCTGCTTTAATAGCCTGTTCTCGCGTCACGATCCATGCTTGGTCTCCAAAGAAACGAGTCCAAGCTTTGTGGGTTGCTTGTCGCTGAGTTTCAGTAGCTGACGAATTGAAATGTAGCTGCACCATGCGAGGCTCACCGGCGGTGTGTGCCACATGTTCGATAAGTTCCTCATGCTGGGCAAAATCAATGCGATGGTCTTGTTTGACCTCAATCATTCCGTGGTCTCCGGTAACCGCAGCCAATGTCGTGTTTGGAAGTTTACGGATCAGCCGTCGCGCATGGGAATCAATTTCCTCTAATACTTCTAACCATGCATCCGAGCCCGGACCGTGCTGGTGGCCGACCTTATCTAATTCATTAACGTAGAGATAGATCAGATGGCCTGGCCGGCGGGCTTCTTCAGCAGCATGCACAAAACGTTTGGCAAGATCGTCGGCACCCACGAATCTGGGGCCATGAAGTGATGCTCTGGTCAGCGCGGAGTTTTCAAATGCCGACAGGGAAACCGTAACCGGATAGATCTGGTGGAATCCGGCCTGGCGCTGTTCGTTGAGTTGTTGAAAAATAGTCGGGGCGGGTTGCCAAGTTTCTGGATCAGTTCGTTCATCCCAGCCACCCAACTGATTGACAACGACTTGCCGGTCAGGATCGTAAACATCATATCCGACCAGTCCGTGCTCCCCCGGAGGGAGGGCAGTGCCAATGGACGACAGCGCTGCGGCAGTGGTTGAAGGATAGACCGTAGACATCTCCGTTTGCGCCGTCGTCTGACGTTTCAGCACACTACGAAAAAACGGTGCGTGCGCCGAATATTTTTCCAGCTGCTCTAGCCCGAGTCCGTCCACGAGTAGGAGAACCGCGGAGGTCGCCGCAGGCAAGTGCAATTGATTGTTCAACGGTGCTCCCAGACTGGCGGCTAGGGAGGGCACCACATGAGTCAGATTCCGATGGGTGTTGTAACCTACTGGGATGGGAACCGTCATGAGGCGTTATCAAGAATCGCGTCGCGGAGTTTCCGTCCAAAGGTCAGGGCTTTATTGACGGCTTCTTGTCCATCGGCTTTACCCGCGATGCGGAGCACCAGGTCTTCAGAGATTCTAGTCCCCAGATAGCCATGGTCTGCATCGCAGTTGGGGTCTTCACACAGGTTCGGCACGAACTCCATCCGTGCGCCGCCGGCCCAGCTGAGTACCAGCGTCACTTCAGACGGTGGATCTCCGGGCTGATAGTCCTGTGGATTATCATATCCCGTGGTTAAAACGCAGGAGCCGACTTTCGATAACGGGATGATTTCTGTAGCGACCGAGGCTTTCGCTGGGCCCTGCTGCAGTTCGTCTTCGAGATCATTGAGGTGCAAAGCCGCTAAGACATTGCCTCGTGCCAGGACCAGGACTGTGATGTGGCGATGTAAATCGTCATAGCTGAAGTGGGTTTCAACATGGACATAGTGGCTGAGGATCTCGCGCTCGCCAAGTTGCTGGCCCATCACATCCGCCACGAGCTGTGGGT
>CAZAAP010000198.1:0-2924 GCA_964482935.1 uncultured Enteractinococcus sp. | reverse complement strand
AGCGCGTAGAAATGCTCTTTGAGCGATGCCTGCTGCAACTGTGCGGAGGTAAGTTCCGGGAAGACGTAGCCCATGGAGCGCAATTCAGCACTGTGCTCGATGACAATGCGAACCAGGTGATCATAGCCTGCGAGAAGAATCAGGGGCCGTGTGCCTTCGGATTGTAGTTGTTGGGCGACCGTGCCCAAATGCGCGACGACATGTTCGGGGTCGAACATCGCTCCTGCTGGAAAGAGCTGTGTAATTTTACTGCCACCCACCACAAGGTTCTCTGCGGTGGGCACGATCGCCGATGTCACCCCATAGGCTTCGTGAAATTCGCGGGCCAGTGTGTATGCGCCGAGGTCTCCTCCCGTGATGACCGGTACGAAGGATTGGGATGCGGGAATCTGTGAAGTCATAGTGGACGAGTTTAGCAACTAGCAACCGTGATCCCCGTCGCTGTGCTTCAGGCTTGTCCCGATGGCTGGGGTACGCTGGAGACGTGACACAATATAAGACCCTGCATATCCAAGAGATTTCAACCCAAGAGCATCAACGGTTCATCGCTGAGCAATCAAGAGCATCGTTTTTGCAGAACCCTTTCTGGCCCCAAACCAAGCCGGCTTGGCGAAGCCAATCGTTGGGGTGGTGGGATAATGATCGGTTAGTAGCCGCATCGCTTGTGCTCTACCGTCCGATCCCGGTACCGGGCCTGCGGGGTCGCAGCCTGGCCTATATGGCCGAAGGGCCGATCTTTGATCCTGACGCCGTGGCGTTGCGGTCTCTTGTTGAGCCGTTGGTGCCGTATTTGCGAGCACAAGGCGCATTTCTTATCCGTATGGGCTTGCCGTTTGTACTGCGCCGTTGGGATGCCGACACGGTACGCCGGGCATTGTCAGCTAATGAGCACCAGCTGATTCCCGATCTGCACCCAGTTGAATCGAATCCTACCGCGTGGGCTCTTGAAGATTCTTTGGTGCGTTTAGGTTGGGAGAAACCGGAGTTGACCGAGGACTTCGGACCGGGTCAGGCACAGTTCCAGGCTCGCATTCCCCTGCCGGAATTATCGGCTGCACAGCGCGCCGATCGTGAGTCCCCCGAATTTACGCAGGCGGTTGACGATGTCCTCACCCGAATGGATAGTACTTCCCGTCGTCAGACTCGCAAATCTACGCGTTCAGATCTGCAGATCTCCGTCGGTGGTGTTTCGGATATTCCACAGTGGCAAGCACTGTATGAAGAAACGGCGCAGCGTGACGATTTCACCGGTCGTCCACAAAGTTATTTTGAGTCGATGTTTAATGCGTTGAATGCTTCTGATATCTCCCAGTGCAAGGTCTTATTTGCGCACTACGAGGATCAGCTTTTGGCATCAGCCATCTATGTGCAACAACAAGACACCGGCTGGTATGTATATGGCGCATCGACCCGTGCCGAGTCCAAACGGTACGCCCCGCGTGCTCTGCAGCTGGAGCAGATCAAACTCAGCCTAGAGGCTGGTGCCACATGGTATGACCTCGGCGGGGTCTCCCCCACGTTGAATAAAGAACATGAACTGGCCGGCCTGACACGGTTTAAGACGACCATGGGGGGCGATATCGTGGAAACCATGGGTGAATGGGATTTCCCGGTCAACAAGGTGCTCGCCCGAGCGTTCAACCGGTACCTGGCACGTCGGCGCTAACACCTGAGCTAACACCACCTTAAGTAAGGCCGCGGATCCTCGTAGAGGTTTCGCGGCCTTCGTGTTTCTTGGACAGTGATCGTATTAGCAAATACCTGCCCATCCCGTTTAAGGTTAGATACAACATTCCATTTCGTCGTTGATGAAGAGAGTTTGATGTCCTGTGACTCAAGTAGATACTAAAACCCCGACCCCACCCTCCACCGCGTTAGTCCTGTTACTAACCGGCATGGGTGCGCTCTTTATCGTCATTGGCGTCATCGCGCTGGTTGCGACAAATCCGGTCAACTGGGTCGGCGTGGGTCTCGCCTGGTTTGTCGGCCTGTACAGTTTTGTGATGGCCCAGGTTATTAAGCGTCGCCGCCAACGCAGCTAGTACGTCTAACGCTTCGTTAAACCACAAGAGCCAGTGCGAATACTCGCACTGGCTCTTGTGTGTTTAGGGCCGGTTCATGTGGCCTACGGGGTTAGCGGAAGTCGCCGCCCATGCCGTAGTCTTCCAGCGGGATCGCGTGGAAGTCGCCACCGATTTCGGTGTCCATGCCCGGGTAATCGAAGTCCGGGAATGCAGCGGCACCGGAGAACATGTTGGCTTTGGCTTCATCTGTTGGTTCAACGGCGACATTGGTGTAGCGCTCCAGACCGGTACCGGCCGGGATGAGCTTACCAATGATGACGTTTTCTTTCAGACCCAACAGTGGATCTGCCTTACCTTCCATCGCAGCCTGCGTCAGGACGCGGGTGGTCTCCTGGAAGGATGCGGCCGAGAGCCACGAGTCAGTTGCCAGTGAGGCCTTGGTGATACCCATCAGTTCGTCACGACCAACGGCTGGGCGTTTGCCTTCGGCAACAGCAGCACGGTTGGCAGCAACGAAGGAGGCACGGTCAGCCAGTTCCCCAGGCAGCAGGTTGGTTTCACCGGAGTCAATAATGGTGATTCGACGTAGCATCTGACGGACGATAACTTCCACGTGCTTGTCGTGGATACCAACGCCCTGTGACTGGTAGACCTCTTGGACCTCGTCGACCAGGAATTTCTGGGCGGCACGTGGACCAAGCACCCGCAGGACCTGCTTCGGATCGATCGCACCAGCAACCAGCTGGGTACCGACCTCGACGTGCTGTCCGTCTTCGACGAGCAGACGCGAACGACGCAGAACTGGGTAGGCCATCTCTTCGGAGCCGTCATCCGGGGTGAGCACTAGACGAACCTGTTTGTCGTCTTCTTCGATGGTCACGCGACCGGCGACCTCGGAGA
>CAZAAP010000197.1:0-2937 GCA_964482935.1 uncultured Enteractinococcus sp. | reverse complement strand
TGGCAACGGGCGCTGAATATGAACTCCAAGAAACCGGAGTCTATTCCCCAGTCGCAATTCCAGGCAAAGGCTTAGGTGTCGGTGAAGTCGGATATTTGATTACAGGCGTCAAGGATGTCTCTGAGTCAAAAGTCGGTGACACAGTCACCACGAAGAAGAACCCGGCTGAGGCCCCAATCGGTGGATATAGTGAACCTCAGCCCATGGTGTTTTCCGGGCTCTATCCAATCGATGGGTCTGACTACCCAGCGTTACGTGATGCATTAGAAAAACTTCAACTCAATGACGCTGCTCTCAGCTATGAACCCGAAACATCTGTGGCGCTGGGCTTCGGTTTCCGTGTGGGCTTCCTTGGTTTGCTGCACTTAGAAATCGTTCGGGAACGCCTCGAGCGCGAATATAATCTCGACCTCATCTCTACGGCTCCCAACGTTATCTATAACGTCACCACCGAAGATGGCACCATTTTCCGCGTGACGAACCCTTCGGAATTTCCCGAAGGAAAAATCATAGAAGTCGAAGAGCCCATGGCAATGGCCACGATTATCGTGCCCTCGGAGTTTATTGGCTCCGTCATGGAACTATCACAGAGTAAGCGCGGGCAGCTCGAAGGTATGGACTATCTATCCGAAGAGCGCGTAGAGATCCGGTACCGGATTCCGCTGGCGGAAATCGTTTTCGACTACTTCGATCTTTTAAAATCACGTACCAAGGGATATGCCTCACTGAACTGGCAGCGTGAAGGCTCGCAAGTGGCAGACTTGGTTAAAGTCGATATTCTCCTACAAGGTGACACAGTAGACGCGTTTTCTGCCATCACCCATCGTGATCATGCCTATTCCTATGGTGTGAAGATGACTTCTAAACTCAAAGAGCTCATCCCACGTCAGCAATTCGAAGTGCCAATCCAAGCAGCCATCGGATCGCGGATCATCGCTCGTGAAAACATTCGGGCGATCCGTAAAGACGTGCTGTCGAAATGTTATGGCGGCGATATCTCGCGTAAGCGCAAACTGCTGGAGAAACAGAAGGAAGGTAAGAAGCGCATGAAGATGGTTGGTACCGTCGAAGTACCGCAAGAGGCCTTCATTGCCGCTCTTTCCACAGATACGGATAGCAAATAGACCTTGAGTCAACTTGATACTCCACCCACCTCCGGCATCCTGCCGGACCGCCTGGCACCGGTAGCGAATGACACAGAGCGTACTTTTTCACTGTATGTGCATGTCCCGTTTTGCATTAGCAGATGCGGTTACTGTGACTTCAACACCTACATTTCGCCCGACCTTGGCCCCGGGGCCTCCCACGAAAGCTATGCAAACACTGCGATCAAAGAGCTGGAGTTCGCAGCGGACGCACTGGAACAGTCTGGTGTAGATCCTAAACCGCTGCACTCCGTTTTCTACGGTGGCGGCACCCCTACCTTGTTAGCTGCTCAGGATCTCAATCGCATCCTTCAGCGAGCCAAGGAGCTTTTTGGTATTGCACCTGATGCGGAGATCACAACGGAGGCCAACCCAGACTCGCTGTCATTTGAGGCTGTACAGACCCTAGCGGAGGGTGGCTTTAATCGAATTTCCATGGGAATGCAGTCCTCTGTCTCCCACGTACTGAAAGTCTTAGAGCGCACTCACAACCCAGATAACGTCATCGCTGCTGCTCAATGGATCCGAGAGGTCAATCTGGATTTCTCGCTGGATCTCATATTCGGAACTCCCGGCGAGTCGCTGGCCGATTGGCACCGTTCGTTGGATTCCGTCCTGCAATTGCAGCCTGACCACGTTTCCGCCTACGGGCTGATCGTGGAAGACGGTACAAAATTGGCAACTCAAATCCGCCGTGGCGTGTATCCCAATACTGATCCAGATGACCAAGCAGATAAATATCTCGCCACCGAAGAACGCTTAAACGCTGCTGGGTATCGTTGGTACGAGATATCGAACTGGGCGTATGACCCGCAGGATCAAGGTGTGCATCAATCACAACACAACCTAGCTTACTGGCGGGATCAAGATTGGTGGGGGATCGGTCCGGGGGCACATTCTCACGTCGCTGGTGTGCGCTGGTGGAATGCTAAACACCCGGCAGCTTACGCCTCTCGCGTGCTGGACAATATTTCTCCGGCCATTGGGCGCGAGATTCCGGATGACGACGCTAGATTGTTAGAAAAAATTATGCTTGGCGTCCGGCTCGCCGAGGGTCTTGATATCTCGGTCCTGTCTGCGCAGGATAAGATTGCTGCACATGCCGCGGCCACCCAAACTCAACAGCTTGCAGACCAAGGATTGATCGAGCCGACGGCGCTAGAAAACGGCCGCATTGTCCCGACGCTCAGGGGCCGGCTACTTGATGACGCGATCACTCGCCGGCTTGCGGGATTTTAATTGCTATACATTACCGAACAATCCGCAAATTGAACGGGTAACGGTATGGCCGTCCCTTATTGACTTCAATACCTGCAATGACGCCGGAAATTGTCATGAAGAGCCAGAGCAACACTGCCACGACGCCGAATATGGCCCCCATGACTGGAAGAAAAGCCAGAATATTCATGGCCAGAGCAACAATGGTCAGTGGCAACGTGAAGTTGAGCGCTTCTTTTGATTCTTGCTCACAGAATGGTCCCCGTGATCGAAAAACAACGAATATCACCAACGAGGGGACAAAACCTAAGAACGCCCCGAAGTGAGCAACGGTCGCCCATTGACGGTCTTCAGATGGTGTAAGTGGACCACGTGAGGTGGTGTTACTGCCATAATCTGAGGTGCCAGGGGTTTGGGACACGGCGGGTATCCTTTACGTTGTGATGTAGTCGCCATTGATGCGACAGATGGTGACAAGTTAACAACATTCTACGCCGTTCCACTCTGCGCCACGCTCGAACAACACCGAGAACATCGATTTCTGCTAATCGTGGACGGTGACAAAATCAATCAT
>CAZAAP010000196.1:0-2948 GCA_964482935.1 uncultured Enteractinococcus sp. | reverse complement strand
TTTATGCCTTCCGCGGCGCTGACATTCGCAATATCGTCGACTTTGAACACGACTATCCCGATGCCACCGTCATTCGGCTGGAACAAAATTATCGATCGACCCAGAATATTTTGGATGCCGCCAATGCGGTCATCGCCCAGAACCCTTCGCGGGAAGTCAAACGCCTCTGGACCGCGGAAGGCAGTGGCGAAAAGATCATCGGTTACGCTGCCGAGTCTGAGTCGCGCGAAGCCCAGTGGATCACTGACATGATTGACGATCTGATGGACAACCACGCTTACCGCCCGGCAGATATGGCAATCTTCTATCGGACCAACGCCCAATCTCGCTCAATTGAGGAACGCCTCATCGCCTCGGGGATCCCATACCGGGTGGTGGGCGGCACCCGGTTCTACGACCGGAAAGAAATTAAAGACGCCCTGGCCTATTTGCGGGTCCTGGATAACCCCGACGACGACGTCAACCTGCGCCGAATACTCAACGAACCCAAACGCGGCATCGGTGAACGCGCCGAAGGTTTCGTCGCAGCCCATCAAACTCGTCAGCAGTCGACCTTTATGGCTGCGCTGCGGGATGCCAAAAACGCTCCCGGCGGGATAGCAACCCGGTCACTCAACGCCATCAATAAATTCGTCCAGTTGCTGGATGACCTCCAACAGCTGGCCCAAACCGAATCCGTGGCCACCATATTAGAAGCAGTCCTGGAACAAACCGGGATGCTGGAAGCCCTCCGCAATTCCAAAGACTTCCAGGACGAATCTCGCGCGGATAACCTCGGCGAACTTGTCGGTGTGGTGCGTGAATTCGATAAAGCCAACCCCGAAGGCACTCTTGGCGACTTCTTAGAGCAGGTCGCCCTGGTAGCCGATGCCGATCAACTCCCAGACGCCACCGATGCCGAGGGTCAAGCGCTCGCGGACCACATGGGCGAAGTGACACTCATGACGTTGCACACTGCCAAGGGCCTGGAATTTCCGGTCGTGTTTCTCACCGGTATGGAACACGGCATCTTTCCACACGCTCGCTCGATGGCCGACGAAAAAGAACTCGCCGAAGAACGCCGTCTTGCCTATGTGGGACTGACCCGAGCGCGCGAACGACTGTTCGTGACACGCGCCGAAGCGCGCAGCATGTGGGGCCAACACCAGTTCAACCCGGCCAGCCAGTTCCTATCGGAAATCCCGGCTGAACTCATTGAGTGGGAACGCGAAGGCAAAGGGACACCACCCAATGCCACCTTCGGAGCAGGGCCTGGCGGTTTCGGACAAGACACCGGCGTGCGGGGCTTCCGCTACCGAGATGCCCAACGCTTCACTGGCTCCCACTGGGGGGCCTCAACGGCGTCGAAAAACTACGGTCGAGCCGGCACCGAAGGCATCACCGAAGCCCAAGAACGCGCCCAGGTAACCAAGCCTCAACCGCGAACCAAGGTGAACCCGCAAAAAGAAGTCGTCGCAGTTTCAGCAGGTGACACAGTAGAGCACAAGACCTTCGGTACCGGCGTGGTGACCGCCGTCCAGGGGGCAGGGGACAAGGCAGTCGCCGTCGTCCAATTCGCGGAATCCGAAAAGCGGCTGCTGCTGCGCTACGCCCCGCTAAAAAGAGTGTGAGGAGCCCCCATAAATGGTCATGGTTCCTCAACTCCGCTCACCGTGCACTAAGGTAATGGCTTAGGAGTTCTCAGGCGTAAAGCCGGACTCGCGGATGCCCGGACGATTCTCTATACCGGGTGTCTCATCCAATAATTGTCGAGGTAAAAAGGACTGCAAAACCCGTGGACCTGTATGAGTACCAGGCACGCGATCTCTTCGAAGCACACGGGGTACCCGTGCTGGCTGGGATCGTTGCCGAAACCCCGGAAGAAGCAAAAGCCGCCGCTGAAAAACTCGGTGGCGTCACCGTGGTCAAAGCCCAAGTCAAAGTTGGTGGCCGCGGTAAAGCCGGCGGTGTCAAAGTCGCCAAAAACGCGGACGAAGCGTATGAATATGCCAAAGATATCCTAGGCATGGACATTAAAGGTCATACTGTACACCAGGTGATGATCGCTGAAGGCGCCGACATCAAAGAAGAGTACTACTTCTCGATCCTGCTAGATCGCGCTAACCGCTCCTACCTGGCCATGGCCTCGGTAGAAGGCGGTATGGACATCGAGCAGCTGGCCGAAGAACGGCCGGAAGATCTGGCCCGTGTCGAAGTATCACCGACCACCGGCCTAAACCGCGAAGTTGCAGATAAAATTGTCGCCGAGGCGAAATTTGCGCCTGAACTGCGTGACGACATCGCAGAAGCGCTCGTCAAACTCGGCGAAGTCTTCAAAAAAGAAGACGCCACCCTCGTTGAAGTCAACCCACTGGTGTTGACCGGTGAAGGCAAACTCATCGCGCTTGACGGAAAAGTCACCGTCGATGACAACGCCGACTTCCGCCAGCCAGGCCATGTTGACCTGGTTGACGAACGCACCGAAAACCCACTGGAAGCTAAAGCCGAAGCCAAAGGCCTGAATTACGTCAAACTCGAGGGCAATGTTGGCATCATCGGAAACGGCGCTGGTCTGGTTATGTCGACCCTCGACGTTGTTGCATACGCCGGTGAGAACCACGGCAGCGCAAGCCCAGCAAACTTCCTAGATATCGGTGGTGGCGCTGACGCGCAGGTCATGGCCGATGGTCTCGACGTCATCCTGGGTGACCCAGATGTGAAGTCCGTATTTGTCAACGTATTCGGTGGCATCACCGCATGTGATCAGGTTGCCCGCGGCATCGTGCAAGCCCTGGAAATCTTGGGCGACACCGCAACCAAACCACTGGTTGTGCGCCTCGATGGCAACAAGGTGGAAGAAGGTCGCGCCATCCTGGCCGACGCCAACCACCCACTGGTTACGATCGCGGCCACCATGGACGAAGGCGCAGACAAAGCCGCCGAGCTGGCGAATAAGTAAGGACGGGATA
>CAZAAP010000195.1:0-2950 GCA_964482935.1 uncultured Enteractinococcus sp. | reverse complement strand
GCGACCAATCGTTCGATTCGTGCGGCTGCTTCCTCGGGGCTTTCGGGCCGATATTCTGGGTCTCGGGCGCGGCGTCGATTGCGTACCACGCGGGCAGTGATCCACGTCGCCAGTACGAGCACTACGGCGATGAGCACGACGTTGGAGAACATATCAGCGTAGTCTGCGATGAGGTGGAAGTTTGTGCCCAGTAGGTAACCACCCATGATGAACAGGGTGTTCCAGATGAGCGATCCGATGGCGGTGAATAAGGTGAAGAGCCCCAGATTCATGCGTTCAATGCCCGCTGGAATGGAAATGAGGGACCGGAAGATGGGGATCATTCTGCCCAAGAAGACGGTCCAGTACCCGTATTTGATGAACCAGCGCTCGGTGCGTTCGACGTCGTCAATATCAACGAGCGGCATCGCATAGGCCGCTTTATATAACCGGTATCGTCCAAACCAGGCCCCGAGACCATAAAGCACTAGCGCTCCGGTGACCGAGCCGATGGTCGCCCATAGAATCCCAGCAGCAGGAGTGAAGGTGCCATTTGCCGCGGTGAATCCGGCGAGCGCGAGGAACAGTTCAGACGGTATTGGCGGGAACACATTTTCGATGAACACTGCCAGTCCCAGACCGATCGGGCCCAGGGCTTCCATGACGGCGACTACGATGTCGCCCAGCCAGCCGTAGGAGACGTCATGAGGTGGCGTCGCGGTGTGGACACTAATAAGTGCTGCTGGTTGGGTCATGATTTCATCCTAACCACATCAGCCTGACCACCAGACCGCACCGGTTATGTTCCGTGTTTGAAATGTACGAACACTCTGCCAAAGTTCTTGCTGTCTTTTTCAACCCGGTGGTATCGGGCTTTGATGTCTTTTCGGTCCAGAAATCGCAGGACGCGTTTTTTCAGGGCTCCGCTGCCTTTGCCCGGGATGATCTCAACGGTCTTGGCCTTGGTGGCTTCGGCTTTGTCGATAATATCGTGCAAGGCTTGATCGAGGTCTTTGCTCTTGTTATAGATATCGTGAAGGTCTAATTTCAACCGCATGTCCTCTCCAATCCTTTAGTCATGGCCAGGATACATCAGGCGGTATCGCAGCCGTGCGAACTGACCGACCTGTTGAGTTTCGACCAAAGTTAGCCGGTTCGATTCAATGCGTTGGTCCAATAGTGGTGCGCCACTGACGAGTGCGACCGGGGCGACACTCAACACGATTTCATCCAGGGCCTGTGCTGCTATGAATTGGGATGCTAGTCCCCCGCCGCCGACCACCCAGATGAGCCCATTGCCTGCAAGCGCACGCAGTTGCGGCAGCGCGTCCGCCACAGGGCCCGACATGAAACGAACCTCAGCGTAACCTGGTGCCGGGAGTTGTCGGGTCGTGAACACGACGGTCACTACATCTGGCATCGCCGTTCCCCACGCGTCCATCTTTTCCAGTGCCCCGAGCTCATTGAGCACCCACTCATATGTGGTCGAGCCCATGACCTGTACCGCAGCTCGTGGCGGCGCAAGTTGCGGATCGTCTCCGCCTGGCACCGCAAAGAGCCAGGACAGGGAGTTGTGTTCATCGGCTAGATAACCGTCGAGGCTGGTGGCTGTTTCGTAAATAATTTGTCCCATAATCGCGACGCTAGTCCGCCACACGGAACGGGCACAGGTCAGTCAAGAAAATCCTCAAAACCTCCTGGTCAGAAGGCCTTGGGTTGTTCTCACCCAGAGCGTTGGCCGCTCCGGGCAACCAGGTGGGGAGGCAAGGATGCGAGAACCCGTAGTTATTTTGCGCAACGGTTTTTAGACTGGGCACTGAGCCATCCTCAGCTCTGGTATTGGAGGAGATCATCATGCGGCTCAGTATCAATCTGTTTATGACGCTCAATGGCGTCAGCCAGGCCCCAGGCGGTCCGGAAGAAGACACCCGCGGGGGATTCCCTGATGGCGGCTGGCTAATGTCGGTCTTCGATGAAGGCTGCGGGCAAGCTGTCTCACGCTGGTTCGACCAGTGCGGCGCCCTGTTGCTTGGACGCACGACCTACGACATCTTCGCATCGCATTGGCCCCAGGTAACCGACCCCGACGATCCGGTAGCTCACCTCATTAATACCTCGCAGAAATACGTCGTGACGTCGTCACCTTTAAATGAAGCAGCATGGTCAGATTCCTCGATGAATTTAGGCGATGATTTTCTCGATGAGATCCGCCGTCTCAAGAGTGTGGAGGCCGACGGCGAGCTCCAGGTCCACGGCAGTATTCAGCTAGCACGCACCCTGCACCAGGAAGGCCTGGTCGATATCTATCGATTCCTCGTTGCCCCGGTGACCGTGGCACCAGGTTTTGGGATCTTCAGCGAAGCGGGACCATCCTATAGGATGCACGTGCGCCACGGTGTCGTCACACAAAATGGGGTGTTCGATGTGGAGATGACACCGGAACCGTTCGGCGGGCGGAAAACCGTTGGGCTCGAAGACGGTAAAGAAGTGGTCTTTGAAGTGGAAGATCCGGAGGGTCGATGACGTTTTATGCGAGCCTGAGCATTTCCCTGGATGGGTATTACACCGGCCCGAATCCCTCGGCGCAGCAGATGCTCGGAGGAGGCGGTGAGGTCCTGCATGACTGGCTGCCGAAGAACCCGATTGATCGCCGGGAAAGCGGTGCTCACGATATTGTTGCCGCCGAATTCACGCAGTTGGGAGGGATTGCTCCATGGGCTACTCAATGAGTTACAGCTGCACCTTGTTCCCGTTCTACTGGGGCAAGGCCGTCAGCTATTCGACAGTGTGGACCCGGCCCATATTCATCTAGAGCAACTGCAAGCCGCCGAAGGAGAAGGCGTCACTCACACCAAGTATCGCGTGCACTATAGCTAAGCTGCTGAGCAGAACTTCACCAGTTCAGCAGCCATGGGTGCGGGTTCCCAGTCATGGACTTGCCCCTGAACGATGACTTTCTTGGCGTTCGGCA
>CAZAAP010000194.1:0-2951 GCA_964482935.1 uncultured Enteractinococcus sp. | reverse complement strand
GCGGCAATCCAGCGGCCGGGGTGGCGCACCGGATGCGCTGTGATGGGCTGAACCGCTGCGCGTGCTGACGAAGAATTCTGAGACATGACGGTATCGGTTCTTTCTTAGCCCTCGAGTTCGGCCAATGTTTGGCCATTGATTTGTGCGTGGTCAAGTAAGCCCTCGGTGATGTTCCACTGGGTGAGCAATTCTTCATAGGTGCCATCAGCAATCAGCTGGTCCAAGGCAGCGGCCAGAGCGGGTCCAAGTTCGGAGTCTTTTGGTACTGCAAAACCGTAGGGGGCAGCTTGAAACATCTCGCCGACTTCAACCAACCGGCCATCGGAGCGTTCCACCGCCCAGGATAGGACGGGCGAGTCAGCCGAGAACGCATCGGCTCGACCTAGTACCAGCGCGGTTGCGGCAGTATCAGAGGTATCGTAGGCCAGCACCGTAATGGCCGGTTTGCCTGCCGCCACACACTCTTGCGATTTCGGACGAACATCGTCGGTTTCTGAAACGGTCGTGCGTTGCACAGCTACCGTCAAGCCACAGGCATTCTTCGGGTCGATAGTATCGGGCCGGTCGGAGCGCTGCGCCCAACGGATACCCGCGTTGAGGCTATTGACGAAATCATAGTTCTCGCGTCGCTCTTCGGTGTCAGTGAATCCTGAACCGCCAAAATCTACGGTCCCGGCAGAGACCGCCGGCAGGATCAGAGCAAAATCCTGTTCCACCGTTCGCAGTTCAAGTCCCAAGACACCGGCTAAAGCACGCGCCAAGTCCACTTCCAGGCCGATAATCCGCCCCTGGGAATCTTTGAATTCAAAGGGCGCAAAGGGTGGGTTTGTACCCATACTCAGGTACCCTTTGTCCGCTATCTCTTCGGGTACCAGTGCTGCGATCTCGGGGTGTTTGGCCGGGATGATTTCCTGCCACCCTTCGGGGTTGCCTTGCTCTTCATTAGTCACGCAACCGGTCAGCAGCACGCTAGCCAGCAGTGCACCGACGATACTGTTGAGCAGTGTTCGAGGCCACACAGGAGTAGGGCGAGCAGAAATTGGCATGGAGAAAGTCTAACCGCCCCGGCCTCGAGCCTCCCAATATGGCATCATTGAGCGCTTCGACTCTCAGCTCGATGATTCTTTCATGCCCGCGTATGAGTCCTTGCAGCCGTTGTGAATTGTCTGGAGACTGTGCTGCAAGAACGTGATGTATCGCAGCACTTTTCAGTTGACCTACGTCAAGGCGAGATCTTGTCGGCATCGGTATGGTGAAAACTGAACCTGAAAAGTTCAGGAAACCACAACTGAACGTTTTAACATAAGGAGCACACCATGACGGACGACACTATGACTCACACACTCTTGCGCGCTGAAGGCTTTTCGTGCCCATCCTGTGTTAAGAAGATTGAAAAGCGCGTGGGCCGACTCGACGGCGTCGAGACGGTGAAGGTGCACTTCGCCACGGCTCGAATTGAAATCGACCACGACGAAGCCAAAGCTTCGGTTGACGATCTCGTGGAGGCTGTGGCCAAGGCCGGCTACGCAGCGAAACCCTCCGCATTTTAGAAAACGGCCTCGCCTAGGAGGGCTTCGAAGTGAACTGGATACGAAAATGGTGGTACGGCAACTGGTCCATCCCCGTGATCTCGGGCGTGTTGATCTTGGCTTCATTCGCTGTCGAGCACCTTGCAGGTGGCTCAGGGAACACGATACTGACCCCACAGTGGTGGGTTGATGCCGGTGAACACGCCCACGGCTCCGGCCATACCTTTACGCTCGCTAATCTGCTGATGCTCGCTGCCGCCGTGGTGGCCGGTTACGGCATTGTGGTCAGTGCCGCACGTGCGCTGAGTACCAAGATGATCAGCATTGACCTGTTGGTTTCGGTTGCTGCCATCGGGGCGGTCATCATCGGTAACTTCTGGGAAGCTGCCGCGGTCACCTTCCTGTTCTCCGTGGGCCACGCACTGGAAGCGGCCACAATGAATAAGACGCGCTCGGCACTGGCTGAACTTGTGGCGGTCGCCCCTGACATCGCGGTCGTTATGCGCGACGGCGAACAACGCGAAATCCCAGCTCACCAGGTGCGGATGGGCGAAATCGTGTTGGTCAAAAACGGTGCGAAAGTCCCGGTTGACGGACAAGTTGTGGCCGGCAATGCTGGATTGGATGAGGCTTCCATTACCGGTGAGTCCATGCCCGTGGAAAAAACCAAGGGCGACTCCGTATTTGCCGGGACCATCTCGCGCAGCGGATTCCTCCAAGTGTTGGCGACCGGGATCGGCGCGGATACCACCCTGGCGCGCATCATTCACCGCGTTGAAGAAGCCCAGGATGCCAAAGCCCGCACCCAGGCCTTCATTGATCGGTTTTCGACCTGGTATACCCCGGCGGTGTTCATTCTGGCACTGCTGGCAGGGCTGATCACCCAAGACGTCGTGTTGGCACTGACGCTGTTAGTCATCGGGTGTCCTGGAGCCTTGGTCATTTCCATTCCCGTAGCTATTGTGGCTGGGATTGGGCGTGCCGCTCGCAACGGCATTCTGATCAAAGGTGGCGAATACCTGGAAACTTCCGCCAAGATCTCTGCTGTGGCCGTTGATAAGACCGGCACCCTGACCGAGGGTCGTCCGCAGCTGACCGACATTGTGGTGCTTGATGACACCATGACCGACACCGACGTGGTGCGTTGGGCCGCGGCCGCCGAAGCCGGGTCAGAGCACCCTCTGGCTCGACCGATTTTGGATTCCGCTCGCGACCGGGGTGTAGCCTCGACCGGCTTACCAGGTAAGGTCACCCCGGTGGCCGGTAAGGGCATTGCCACGGCAGTCGGTGACCAACGAGTGTTGATTGGCAACGCCCCGCTACTTGAGCAGTACGGTGTCACCGCCACAGTCGGGTCCGATGCGGCAGCCAACAAACTTGCGGCTCAAGGCAAGACCCCCATGATCGTTGCCGTTGATGACG
>CAZAAP010000193.1:0-2961 GCA_964482935.1 uncultured Enteractinococcus sp. | reverse complement strand
TCGAATGCTGGTTCCAGCATGACTTGTAAAGAGTGGGAGTTAGCGGTGATCCAGCCGGGCCGGTCAACCACGAGCACTTCGACGTCGCCGTCAACGGACTGCGTGGCCCAGTGCGCCACGGCAGGCAATTTGCTCAGGGTCGCGACGTGCTCGGCGGCGGCATAGGCTGCGGAGCGTAGACCTTCGGATTCGATGATGGCATCGGTGACGGGCACTCGCGGACCCGGGGGTACCAGATTGCGTCCGGTGGATGCTGCCACTTTTTGACTAAAGATTTGCATAGGTGTGTCCCTTCACGTTGAACCTTACTGGATCAACGACGTCAGTGCTTAGTTCCGGCATCCGCAATTGGTGACAACTTCGACTAAATGGTCTTGTTCTGCGCGGGCGGCTGCGTAATCCCCGTTCGCGCCAGTGGTATTGATAGCAAACCAGAGTGTCCGTCCGTCGGCGGTGACGGTGACTCCGGCGTTGGAGCTTGCGGCTTCAAGTGTGCCGGTTTTGGAGCGGACCACACCCGAGTAGGGTGCGTCTGTCATGCGGTTGCGCATCGTGCCGTCGTAACCGGCGATGGTGAGCGTTTGGAAAATGGGGCGCAATTGTTCGTTGGTCAGCATGAGTTCATAGGCTTGCGCGGTCGTGGCGAGGGTGGCCCGGCTGTTCGGGGACAGGCCGCTGTTGTCCACAAAGTGCAGGTGCTCAACGTTGAGCCCCAGGTCGCGCAGGGCATTAATGGTTGTGGCGGTCGAACCGGTGAAGTCTGGTGTGGTTCCGGCGGCGAGTGCGGCTTCGCGTCCAAACATTTCAAACAACATGTTGTTTGATTCTTTCATCGCAAATTGCAGTTGCTCGCCTAAGGTTGCAGATTTCACACTGGCGACCGGCTGGGTTTCGGTGCGCTCGGTAATAGGCCCGCTGAAGGAAAATTCGACGTCGTGCCCGGCAGCGGCGGCTGCTTCGGTCAAGCGCTCGGTAAACGCGGCCCCCGCGTAGCGAGCCCCGTCTTCCACGGCGTCGCCGGTCAGTTGCGGGTCGGTCACAAATCCACCCCACGTGTTGAGTGGGTAGACGGGTGACACCCAGCCGCCCGTCATGAGGCCTTCGGTCCAACTGGGATGAATAAAGGGCTGGGCGTAACGGGACACATCAACCCGGACGTTGACGGTGGCACCTTGGGGGACGTCGGGGCCGATGGCGTCCCAGGTTTGTGCGGCTAGATCGGCCAGTCCCGCATAACCAACGGCCTCGCCGGTGCTTGTGCCGTTGGCTAGCAGCCCGTCTCCTCCACCGATCAAGGTGATTCCTTGGGCGGCGTCGTAACTTGCAGATGTGGTGAAACGGTGGGTGGTGTCTAAGTGATGCAGTGCGCTGACGGCGGTGAACAATTTGAGGGTGGAGGCCGGCACGATGGGATCTTGGCCGCCGACGTCATAAAGCGTCTGACCGGTCGCGGCATCCATCACAAGCATACGATGAGAGAGGTTCAGGTCTGCTCTGGCCTCATTGAGCGCGCCGGCCAGCTGCCCTGCGTCGGGGATTGGCGCGTTGACGTTGATGAGTTTGTCGACGTCGTCGGCAACATGTTCATGGTCGGTGGCGTTTTCAGGTGGCAGGGCAAGGGGGCTGGCCGCATAAATTTTAGGGTCACCCGTCCAGGTTTGGAGACTTGAGGTGCTGGTCCCGGGGGTTACCAGGTCACGCATGCTGTGATACCACTCGGCGGCTTGTACGCGGATGACGTCGGCGTTGGGTGGTGCATAGGCCCAGGTCATCCCGCCGCCAGCCACGAGGCCGAGGGTGATTGCGAGGATCCAGGGTAGCCAGCGACGTCGAGTCGAAGCGGCAAGTTTGGCACGCCGTCCGGTGGGTTGGGCTGCCATCATGATTTCACCTGAACAACTGGATTCGCATTAGCCTGTTTAATGTTTTGCACCCTTTGAGCACATTTGGGTTATTCACTCGCGGACGTAATAACCTTAGATCAAGCATACGCTTGCCCAAAACCCTTCGGTGCGGCAAGCCCTACCGCTAAGAGATGGAGAAATAATGCAGCACGACGTCACCATTGAGATCCCAGCCGGTTCGCGCGTTAAGTACGAGATCAACGAAGAAACGGGCCGTTTGCACCTGGATCGCATTCTGTTTACCGCTATGGCGTACCCCACGCACTACGGGTTTTTCGACAATACGCTGGGCGAGGATGGTGACCCGCTGGATGCGTTGGTGTACCTGCCCGGCTTTGATCTGCTGCCAAACGTGGTCGTCGAGGCTCGTCCTATTGGCATGTTCTCCATGACCGACGACGGCGGGGGTGACGACAAACTGCTGTGTGTCCCGACCGATCCACGCTTTGACCATATCCAGGGGTTGGACGATATCGATGAGTACCTGATCAAAGAGATCGAGCACTTCTTCACCCGTTACAAGGATTTGGAGCCTGGCAAATGGGTGAAGGCTGAAGGTTGGAAAGATCGGGCCGACGCCGAAGCTGAACTTCAGGCTTCCATCGAACGGTTTAAGGGCTAAGACCTCGCGAAATCTGCTGGTTTCTGTTGATAATCAGAAAGTTTTTGAGCAATTTCGCCATAAGGTAATTCATAATTTTTATGGGGGAGCAACCCCGGGAAACGCTGCAAGAATCCCTTCTTGCAGCGTTTCTTGGTGTTGTCTGGAAAAAATTCTGCTAGTGCAGCGTTCACATCTGGCTAGAGTGTCTCGCACACGCTGCGGGCTCCGTGCCAAGATAGAAATATGTTTATCGTGACCATGACCCAGCGTGCCGTTGATCCAAGTGAACAGCGCGTGTCAGATTTCCACCAGGATATTCAACAGCGGCTTGGCGTTGAGCTGTCCGGTTCGTGGTCGTCAGATGCCACAACGTACCGTCAGGTATTTTCTGCGGCGTCGCAGGTGGTGGACACCGCTTTGCATGCCATGCGATTAGGTACCTGGAATGTGGGC
>CAZAAP010000192.1:0-3001 GCA_964482935.1 uncultured Enteractinococcus sp. | reverse complement strand
ACGCGAGCGCACCCCATGCTCGGGCACCCGCTGGGACTCGCCGCACGGCTTCAACGCGGCGGGTTCCTGGGGTGGGGTTTTGGCATTCTGGCGCTGGGAGTCATCGACGGGCTGTTTACTCAGGCCATGCTTGATGCCGGTGATGCGATGCCACCCGAACTGCAAGCCGTCTTCGGCACCGGCCAGCTCTTGGATGGTTACGTCGGGTTCCTTGCCAGCTTCGTGGCGATCCTGGTGGCCGCCTACGTGGTGTATGCGATCCAGACGCTGCGAACCGAAGAAACCAGCGGCCGCGCTGAAACCGTCTTGGCCACGCCCGTCAGCCGGGCCGGATGGCTGGGTGCTCACCTGGTCGTCGTGGCACTTGGCGCCGTGCTGATCCTGTTAGCCACCGGCGTTGGTACCGGCATCGCCGCAGCGGGAGTGACTGGCGAAGGTTACCTCATTGCCGACGTCGTGCTGGCGCATCTGGCGACCGCACCGGCGGTCCTGGTCGTCCTGGGGCTTACGGCCGGCTGTTTCGGCCTGCTCCCCCGGGTCATGACGACGGTCGGCTGGCTCGTCGTCGCCGTGCTCGCTCTCGTGGAGCTATTTGGTGAACTGTTAGATCTACCCGAGTGGTTCCGTGGACTGTCACCCCTGTGGCACCTCGCGACGGTACCGGTCGAAGAGTTCAACATGGTTCCATTTGGTCTCCTACTCGGCATCGCCGTGGTGCTCGCAGCCATTGGCCTGGTGGGGTTTTACCGACGTCAGATTAACGTCAGATAGCTTGCACAGCAGGCGTCGGACACGGGAGTACGATAAGTCCACTATGCAATACCTCTCACGTGAGCCCAAGGTGCTTCAGGCTCAACAAAAGCGTCGTCGTGCTCGGTTTCTGTTGTGGATCGCCCTGGGCGGGATAGCCTTACTTTTCAGCTACAGCGCGATCTTTCGGTGGCTCATGGCCCGCGAAGGCCAAACCCACGACTGGAGCAGCGCCCTGTATTGGACCATCACCACGATGTCCACGCTGGGCTATGGCGATATCACTTTTGATTCTGCGCTGGGCCGCCTGTATTCGATGGTGGTGTTGATCAGCGGAGTGCTGCTGATTTTAGTGTTGTTGCCGTATCTGTTCATCCAGTTTGTCGTTACCCCCTGGATGGCCGAACGTGACAAGGCGCGGGTGCCGCGCAGAGTGCCCGATAATCTGCGCGGTCACTTGATACTCGTGGGGCTCGATACGGTCAACCGCACCCTCATTGCCCGGGCCAAGCGCACCAAAACCCCCACCGTGGTGTTAGTCGATGACCCAGACGAAGCCAGCCGACTCAAAGACGAAGGCTACCAAGCGATGGTCGGCGCATTAGATTCTCCCGCCACCTATCGCAAGGCCGGTGTGGACCGTGCGCTGATGGTCGTGTCCACCCAGGCCGATACGACCAATACCAACGTGGCCTTCACTGTTCGGGCGGTCAGTGAGGATGTGCTGATTACCGTTACGGCCGATAAAAAGGCCTCCCGTGACGTCCTCATCCTGGCTGGTGCAGACCACGTCGTGCAACTCAGTTCGACCCTGGGCGCCGAGCTAGCCAACCGCATTCTAGGCACCACCGGGCGTTCTCATATCATTGACGCGATTGGTGAAACCTATGTGGCCGAAGCCGCAGCAAAAGGCACCGCACTGGTCGGGCTCACGTTGGCTGCAGCGCAACACAGCATTCAATCTCAAGCCCAAATTCTTGCGGTCATGCGCCGCGGCCGCCTCGTACCACTCACGCCAGACGCCACCCTGGATGACGGCATGGTCCTGATCATCGCGGGTACTCGGCAGGACCTCGAAGCCTATGACGATCAATTCCAGAATCCTCAACAGCTCGAGGGGCCTGTTCTGGTGCTTGGCGGTGGACGGGTTGGTCGGGCCGTGGCCGAAACCTTCGAGCAGTCCAACGTGCCCTACACGATTGTCGAACAGGTCCCGTCGCGCGTTCCCGGACACCTGACCCATATTGAGGGCGATGCCGCTGATTTCGATGTACTCGAAGACGCCGGCTTACACGAAGCCTCTGGCGTGGTGATCACCAGTCACGACGACGACCTCAACGTCTACCTCACCCTGTACTGCCACCGGTTACGCCCCGAGCTGCAGGTCATCTCAAGGGCAACATCAGAACACAACGTGGCGACCCTCTATCGCGCCGGAGCCGATGGCGTGTTGTCCTATGCGGCCATCGGGGCCACGGCAATGTGGAATAAGTTGGGCCATTCCCATCGCGTTGTCATTGCCGAAGGCAACGAGTTGTTCACCGTACCCCTCCCCCGATCACTCGATGGTGTCACGCTGCGCGACCAGAAGATTTTCGACACCACCGGTTGCCACGTCGTCGGGGCGCTCGATGCGAAAGATCGCCTGCTGCCCGCCACGGAGCGTGTTTCGGCCGATGAGGCCAGCACATTGCTACTCCTCGGGGATCGGCACGCTGAACGCGCCTTTCGGCGCACCTACTTGAAGCACCGCTAACCCCGCAGCCCATCAATTAGAACGGCATCTCAAAGCCGCAGGTCTCTTGCAGATACGTGGCAGCCTCTTGGATCTCGGGCTCCTGGAGTCGATCCTGGAACTCTGCACCAACGGCATCGATGTCACCGCCTGATGCGGCAATGGAGGAATTCAGGGTCTCACTTAGGGTGTCGATGGACTGGGCTAGTTCGTCATCCTGGGCTTCATCAGCGATCGTTTCCATTTCTGAGAAGCCTTCGCCCACACGGGCGAGAATATCGCCAAAGCCCATGGAATTCGGGTCAATATCCCTGAATTCGTCAAGGACGCCATGGAATCGTTCGCAGGTCACTTCGGGCGGGTCGCCTGCTGCTTCAAGGTTCTCCCCCGCGCCACATCCACCAAGCACCAGCAGCGCACAGACAGCAGAGACGATGGATACAAGTTTTGTGCGCGTCATGCGTACTGGCCAATCTCTTCGACACGGCTGGAAATCAGCTTCACTCTAATGTTCGC
>CAZAAP010000191.1:0-3003 GCA_964482935.1 uncultured Enteractinococcus sp. | reverse complement strand
CGTCATCACCCCAGCATAACTGGATGTCGTAATGCATCACAGCGTTGCTGGTCGCCTCCGGGTTCCTTGGAATGCGAACTGGAGGAGGTGCAAAGATCGATGACACATTCATGCAAAGTGCTGAGGTTCACAGCCGCGTGCCTTAGGGTACTCCAAGAGTGATATACCTCATATAGCGTCAGGGGTGTATCAGAGAACCACGACACGGAGCGCACTTTCATGAACACTACAGCGAGACACAAGAAAACGCACCTGTTTTCAATGAAACGATCTAGCGCCATGCGCGTAGTGACCTACGCCGGTGCCATCATGGCATTTTTGATCGGCTCCGGGTTTGCCACCGGCCAAGAAATTATGCAGTACTTTGCCTCATACGGTTTCTGGGGCGTCTTCGGAACTGGTCTTGTCGTGCTGGTACTAATCAGTTTTGTTTCGGTCCAGTTTTTGACGGTGGGTCACCGTGAACAATTCAAGAAACCCTCGCAGATTTTCGAATACTACGCGGGTAAATACGTTGGAAAATTCTTCGACTATTTTTCAATCCTGTTTGTCTTCCTGTCTTTTACCGTGATGGTTTCAGGCGCTGGAGCAGTCTTTAGCGAGCATTACAACCTACCTGCCTGGGTCGGCGGGATTGGACTGACCGTACTAGTGGCAGTGACTGTATTATTTGGTCTAAATTCGCTTGTCGATGTCATCGGCAAGATTGGACCCGTTATCGTCGTCATTGCAGTGGGCCTGGGAATTGTGGGCATTGTCAATGCCGACACGGGGCTATTAGCGGGCCATAATATGGTGGGCAATCTCGAGGTTCAGCAGGCGTCGAATCACTGGCTGGTTGCAGCCTTAAGCTACGTTGGATTTTCCATGCTGTGGTTGGCTGCGTTCCTGACGGCACTTGGTAAGACGGTTCCTACCGTACGTGAAGCTCGGGCCGGTGGTATTATCGGGGGCTTCTTGTTTTCGCTGGGTTGTATCATTGTTGGTCTTGGGTTGCTGGCCAATATTGAACGCGTGGCCGGCATGCAGATCCCGATGCTCGTACTTGCCGCTGACATTGCACCGTTTATTGCTTCTTTGATCTCCCTGATGATCCTCGCGGGCATCTACACCACGGCTATCCCACTGTTGTGGACTGTCTCATCACGGTTCTTCTCAGACGGCACGAAGAAATATAAATATCTCACAGTCTTGCTGGCCCTGGTAGGAACGGTCATCGGTTTGTGGTTGCCCTTCGATGAGATGGTCAACATTGTCTATGTGCTCAACGGTTATGTCGGCGCTGTTCTGCTAGCGATCATGGTCGTGGTGACCATCTGGAAAGGGGTGGGCCGTCGGCGGTCCACTGCGGCGGAACAAACTCGAGTGGACCAGAACATCGTGCGCTAGTAGCTCGGGTGACAGTGCTGCGGAGCAGGTACTTTAGGCGTCCCGCAGCACTGCCGACAGGAATCGCTTGGTCCGTTCTTTGGCTGGATTCGTAAAGATGGTTTCTGGGTCGGCGCTTTCAATGATCTTGCCGCCGTCTAGCATCATGACCCGATGCGAAACATCCCTGGCGAAACTCATTTCGTGGGTGACGATGAGCATGGTGACGTCAGTAGTAGCGGCGACATCCCGCAGCACCTGTAGGACATCGACGACGACTTCAGGGTCAAGAGCAGACGTGACTTCGTCGAGTAAGAGGATTTCGGGGTCCATGGCCAGGGCGCGGGCGATCGCTACGCGTTGCTGTTGACCACCCGATAATGCCGTTGGGTGGGAGTCTGCTTTATCGGGCAGCCCCACCTTTTCGAGAAGTTGATGAGCTCGGTCGATAGCCTCGCGTTTACTGATCCCCAGCACGTGAATCGGGGCTTCGATGATGTTTTCCAACACGGTCATGTTGGGAAATAAGTTGAATTGCTGAAACACCATGCCGATGCGGGTGGTGAGCTGCTTTTGTTGGCGCTTTGATACTGGTACGCGCTTTCCATCGCGCTGTTCATACACCAGTGGCTTCCCAGCGATGTAAATATAACCGTCGGTTAGTCCTTCGAGGGTCATCACCAGACGCAGGATCGTGGTCTTACCTGAGCCCGAGGGGCCAATGAGGGTGACACGTTCGCCTCGCTCAACTGTGAAGTTTAAGCCTTTCAACACGGTCTTGGCATCGAACTGCTTCTCAACGTCGCGGAATTCTATGACCGGAACGTCGGTCTGAGGGTCAGTGGGCGTAGGCAAGTCGTTTCTCCAATCGATTGACAAGGACTGCGGTGCCGTAGCTGGCGACGAGGAAGATGACCCCGGCTATGGTGATGGTTTCGATATAGCGATATGTAAACCCACCGATTTCTAATGCGGTGGTGACCATTTCCATGACCGATATCGCAATCAAAAACGGGGTGTCTTTGAACATAGAAATCGCATAGTTCCCCAAAGACGGCACGGTGGATCGTAACGCCTGCGGGATGATCACTCGTCTCCAGATGCGTCCGGCGGGCAAGGATAACGCGGTAGTAGCTTCCCACTGGCCCGTGGGGACTGAATCGATGCCGGCACGATAGACCTCCGACATGTAGGTGGAGTAGTGCACCCCATAGACCAGTAAGGCGATGGTCATTGGATCCATCCATACAAACCCGTAGAAGACCACAAGCAGCTGGACCACAATTGGTGTCATGCGGATAAAGTTTGCAACCCAGGTGACCAACCAAGCAAGCGGCTTGGGCAGCACTCGAATCAAGATCGCAATGACTAAGCCCAAGACCGCAGCAATCAAGGTCCCTACCACGGTCACAAGCAAGGTGACCTGGAGGAACGAACGCAACATCTCCGGTAGGACTTCCCAAGCAAAATCCCAACGCCAGAAACTTGTGGTGTCATCAATGTTGGGGGCATCCACGGTCGTCCTGAACGTCTCAGCTAGTCCAACGAGCGGCCTCATCGTGCACCTCCGGCGGGTGCTGCCGGGGAGGGTTCGTCAGCGGGTGACTTCGTGGCCGTGGGCACCGGTGAGAGGAT
>CAZAAP010000190.1:0-3107 GCA_964482935.1 uncultured Enteractinococcus sp. | reverse complement strand
GCGAGCCCCCGGGGCAAATCACCTGCACTGTTTGACCGGATGTCTGAAGAAGGTGCGGTAGCTGCTGCTGCGCGCCTCGATGAGGACACCCACAACAAGGTGTACCGGTACCTGGCCGTGGGCCAATTAGCTCAGGCGGCAGAAATTTATCATCGCGCCACCGGGGTCGGGCGCATAGAAGCCTTCGTAGATGTCCAAGCGTTGTATCAATTCCCGCAGGAACATGGTGTGGAAGCACCCCTTGAGGATGTCGCTGGAACCGATCCTTTTATTCCTGACGACGACGCTGCCGATCAGCAAGTGACCGACCTGACCGTCCCAACGGAATGGATCGAGGAAGCTGCTGAGCTGCCAAAACCTCAACGCTTTGAAATTCAGATTCACCGGGGAGATGACACGATCTCCATGTCGTCCGAAGACCTGCCCCCATGGATCCGCGACCAGATTGAGGCCATGGTCCGTGATGAACGTCTTGATGACGCGGCTGAAACGTTAACCGAACACACAGTGCTGGAACAAGCTGAAGCGCAAGATCTCATCAAGCTCATTGCCCAGCAGATCCATGCTGCTGACGAAGACGGAAAAGACTAGCTCCTCTCGTTTCAACACAAAAAGCGCTTCAGAACATTGTGTTCTGAAGCGCTTTGTCGTTCTAGAGGGGTTAGTAGACGTCGTCTTCTGCGGCTGGTCCGCCTTCTGCTTCCCATCGATCGAGCTGACGCGTTTTATCTGAGGAATTTTTCAACCGGACACCGTAACCGCCGGCTTGAGAATCTGGGAGGAAGAGCGCGCCATGGTGAATCAGAACCTGTTTGATAGCCTCTTTTTGGTCTTCCGGCAGGTTGATGATGCCGCGTTCAAATTTGCGGATTTTGCTGCGGTCAATGCCCGTCTCGTCGGCGATGTACCAGGTTGAAATACCGACGAGTGCTCGACCAGCTCGTGCCAGTGCAGAATTGAAAACATCGCGTTGCTTCATAACTATCGTTTCCCATCTATCGACTGATCGAGGTGATCCATCCGCTGTCCTCAGTCTGGCCCGGTTTCGACAATGAGTGCAAGAGATGATCTACTTTTGCCGTCATCTCCATAATAGCTATAAGCCCAGCTGAGCACCGAGGTTGTCATACAGCACAGACAAAATAGCATCCCTCGAGGGTTTCGCTAGCCACCCAGCACTACATATCGAGGGCAGCTGCTGAGCGTGAGTGTATACATGCACGTTTCAGGGCAGAGGTCTCAGCGCCTACGGGTAGCGATTCCCGGGCGTCCTAGGAATCGGAGTTCCATCCTGAACGCTGCAGGGTGCGTGGGGTAGATAGCAAGGTCATAGCGTGACGTAGGCCGAGGGAGACAGTTCGGGCGGACTGTCGCTGCGAGGTAGTGTGTCGTCCGCTTGTTGCGGCTACTTACAAGTACGAGCAATGACAAAAGCCCTGCAAACACCGTAGTGTTTGCAGGGCTTTTACTGCGGAGGCGGGGGGATTCGAACCCCCGGTCCGCTTTTACACAGACCCTTCATTAGCAGTGAAGTCCAATCGGCCTCTCTGGCACGCCTCCAAATTTGGACGGAAAAATGCGTCCAAATAACCCTTCTACCATAGCGAATGAATTCCATTTCGGCAAAACGAACCGCTTATCGTGTCGCAACTACCGCTGCCTTTTGTAAGGTGAATCACAAAAGCGTATGGTGTGATCCACGGAATGTATACACGATCGCTACGGTCGATACGAGCAACGGAGACTCAATATGGCGCAGACACCCCCGGGGACCATCTACCGCACGACATTTGAGCGTGCCCGTCTAAACCCAGAGACCTTCTGGTTGGAGCAAGCCCAAGCTCTGGACTGGCACACCGCACCGACCCAGGCGCTCGATTACGACGGCACAAAACAGTGGAAATGGTTTCCCGATGGCCAACTCAACATCACCTATCAGGCGCTAGACCGCTGGGTCAGCGCCGGTCGTGGTGATCAGCCAGCCCTTATCTGGGACTCGGCGATGACCGGGCAGCAAATCACGTACACATATGCGGAACTCCTTGAGCACGTTGCCCGCTTTGCCGGGGCGTTGCGGGCCAATGGCATCGGCCACGGGGACCGGGTGCTGATCTACATGCCGATGATTCCCGAGGCGCTGATCGCCATGCTCGCGGTGGCACGGCTCGGAGCGATCCACGTGGTGACGTTTGGCGGGTTTGCCCCCAAAGAAGTGGCCACACGTCTCGATGATGCTCAGGCTAAGGCCGTCATCGCCGCCAACGGCGGGTTAGAACCAACACGTGCAGTCCGTTACCTACCGAATGTGGCCGAAGCGATCAGCTTGGCTGAACACAAACCCGACGTCGTCATCGTGAAACAACGCGCAGAAATTGACGATCAGATCACCGATTTCGACCCATCCTGGCTGGACTTCGACGCCCAACGTGCAGCACATGCACCCGTGGATGCGGTCCCGGTTGCCGCCACAGATCCGCTGTATTTGCTGCACACTTCTGGCACCACGTCTAAGCCGAAGGCCGTCATCAGGGATCACGGCGGGTATGCGGTGGCGGCTGCCTGGTCGGTGACCAATATTTACGATGTGGCACCGGGTGAGGTCATGTTTGTCGCTTCGGACATTGGCTGGGTCGTGGGGCACACCTATATCGTCTATGCGCCGTTGGTTTCAGGTGCCACGACCGTTATGTATGAGGGCAAACCGGTGGGAACTCCCGACGCCGGGGCGTTTTGGCGTATCGCGTCTGAGCACGGTGCCAAGATGATCTTCTCGGCGCCGACCGCGTATCGTGCGATCCGGGCTGCCGATCCGACGGGTGAGCAGTGGAAGCACTATGACATGTCGAAGCTGACGAATATCTTTTCAGCGGGGGAACGCCTCGATGAAGATACCTACCACTGGCTGGGGGCGGTCACCGGGAGGCCGGTTGTGGATCACTGGTGGCAGACCGAAACGGGCTGGCCGATTGTGGCCAACCTGCGAGGCCTGGATCCGATGCCGATGAAGGCCGGGTCGCCATCGGTACCTGTACCCGGGTATGACGTCGGGGTGGTCAACCCGCTGGGGGAGCCCGTCGAACCGGGAACCGAAGGCAATATTGTCATCA
>CAZAAP010000189.1:0-3119 GCA_964482935.1 uncultured Enteractinococcus sp. | reverse complement strand
GCACCCATTGATCACTACATTGAAGAAGGCCTCCAGATCCCTTCGAATGACCCCACCGTGTTGCTTGGTGCGCTGGCAATTGTGACAGAACATCTGGGCCTGGCCACAACCTCGAATGTGTTTCAACAACATCCATTCAACTTTGCACGCCAATTGTCCACCCTGGATCACATATCCCACGGACGCATCGCCTGGAACATCGTCACCGGAACCCAAGATAATGGGGCTCGCAACTATGGGCTCGACCAGTTGACTGAGCATTCGGAACGCTACCGGTGGGCCGAAGAATACGTCGATGTGGCCTACAAGCTCTGGGAAGGTTCCTGGGATGACGAGGCCATCCTGGACGATCGCACCGGTGCCGGCCGGTATTCAGATGCAAGTAAAATCCACAAGATCCACCACGAAGGCGAACGGTACCGGGTCGAAGGACCACATTTACCATCGCCGAGCCTTCAGCGCACGCCGGTACTCTTCCAAGCCGGTGCCTCAGCATCGGGGCGTCGCTTTGCCGCACGGCATGCCGAAGCGACCTTCATTATCCCGCCCAATGTGACGGTCGCAGCCGAGCAGATCGCCACGACCCGCCAACTCGTGGTCGAAGCCGGACGCCGACCGGAGGATCTCAAGTTTTTTGCCGGACTGAGTTTCGTGATCGGGGAGACCGAGGCGGAAGCTCACGCCAAATACGAGCACTACCAACGCTATGTCTCCGACCGCGGGTACCTGGCACATCAGGCCATCGTGGATGAAAACGGCCGCGTGTACGATCCCGATACGCCGCTCAAAGACGCACCGAGTAACTCTGCGAAGGGGTTTTCAGAATGGGCGGCCAAAGCCATCACGGATCGTGAACCTGTGGTACGCGATTTGTCGCGTCGAATCGCCCTGGCAAACGTCCTGGTGGGCACCCCCGAACACATCGCAGATGAATTAGAAATCTGGCGCGCCGCGGGTGTCGACGGGATCAACGTGATGAACTGGGTGCTGCCCGGATCCTTTGAGGAATTTGCAGAATTGTTGACTCCAGTCCTGCAGGAGCGCGGATTACAACAGCGCGAATATGCAACGGGTTCCCTGCGCAAGAAACTCTTTGGCGCAGACAACATCAACGAACGTCACCCAGCGGCCCAATACCGGGGCGCTTTCGGCCCGTCGGGTTGGGCAACGGCAGAACGTCTGGCACAGATCGGAGCAGGCCGATGACCACGCTGACTGAACGTTTCCAACCGGTCTTTGACCGCATTGCCGAAGGTGCCCTGGAGCGCGAACTCCATCGCACGCTGCCCTATGAGCAAGTGCACTGGTTGGCAGCATCCGGGTTCACTGCGCTCCAGGCTCCCAAGGCGTACGGTGGCCAAGAAATCACCGTTCGGCAACTCGTGGAGTTGTTGATCCCGCTGGCCAAGGCCGACTCGAATCTCGTACAGATTCTGCACGCACACTTCGGATTCACGCCCTTGCATATGTTGAATCCGCAACCTCTCAGCGATTGGTGGCTCACCCAGGTGGGTCGGGGCAAGATCATTTCCAACGGCATGGTTGGCGGGGGAGAAGCAACCGGCAGTACTTTTACCGGTACCAAGGTCTATACGACCGGTGCGCTCTTTGCCGACGAACTTTTTGTTGTCACCGGCGTGGAAGACGGGATGCCGATCCTCCACCTGATCAACTCCGAAACGCCGGGCGTAGAGCGCATCGATGATTGGGATGGCATAGGTCAGCGTCTTACGGGGTCCGGAACGACCCGGTTCACAGACGTACCACTTCACGACGATCGACGCATGACGATCAATACTCCCAGCGGTTTGTTAGTCAATGCGTTCGTTCTGTTGATTCATGCTGCGGCCCAGGCTGGCATTGCCGCAGCAGCGGTGGACGATGCCATTGGCTTTGTACGCGACCGGTCCAGAACCTATGGGCATGCGCTCGCAGACTATCCAAAAGATGATCCGCTGGTGCAAGAGGTGGTGGGACGAGCACAGGTCCACGCCCAGGCGGCAGCTGATCTGGTCCGCATAACCGCTGAGGATTTTGACGGTCACCTGCAGCAGGCAGCCAACCTGTCGTTGGACGGTGCGGCCTACTGGGAGCTCTATGGTCACTCAACGGTACAAGTACAGTCGGCCACGATCAGTGTGTCCGACCATGCGCTAGCGGCAACACAACTGTTATACGAAGTCGGCGGGGCCTCCATATTGCAGCGCACCGCAGGGTTTGACCGGCACTGGCGTAACGCCCGGGTCTTTGCCAGCCACAATCCGGCGCACTATAAACTGCGCGGCATCGGTAATTACGCGGTCAATGGCACCAACCCGCCGGTCGACAATTGGGTTCGCCCCTCGCAACCGGTAGTTAGTCAAACCTAGCGAGGTATTCGGCAACCGGAGTGGCGTCCAACGAGGCCAGCGCATCGGGGGTAAACGCCGGGCTGTTGGACCCCTCCGGGAGCTGGATGGCTTCTAGTGCTTCAACAACTTCGTACCAGTTCACATCATTATTCAAAAACCAGGGTTTCGCGAACCCGAGATTCGGTGCCATCGTGATCCATCCGGGCCCCGCAATGCCGTCTGACTCATTGACAATGAATCGAAACAGTCCTGGGTCCTGCTGGGTAGCCGGTTGAACCAACAGTGGGGAGGGTCTACGCAAATGCAGGCTGTACCACAGGCTATCTTTTGACCGCTGTGCTTCTTGGCGGGTGTCACCATTTGCTGAATCTAAATATCGCCGGAAGGCCGGATCGATGTCTTCTAGCGTGTATTCGTCTTTATGCGAGGTCAGGATGACGTAACGATCGTCGCCGAGCGGATAACCCCACCGGTCTGCAGTGATGACGGGGTCGGTGACTGCTTTTGGTGGTGGCAGCATCGGGTGCATGTGCATCGGTTGGATGCCTAAAGCCCACGCGCGTGTTTCTGGTTGGATAAAGAACTTTGCGGCGGGCACCTCCCAGCCGGTGCGAATGAAAAAGAAATCCTCCAGCGTGTATTTTTTCGTCTCATGTCTCGCCACACGCCCTGAGAGCTCATGCCAGTTCGCATCCGGATCGACCTGAGCATAAACCACCTGGGTCGTGGTGTCCGGGCTGGAGACATCGCCACCGGTAGAAAATTCAA
>CAZAAP010000188.1:0-3146 GCA_964482935.1 uncultured Enteractinococcus sp. | reverse complement strand
TACCAGTTCTAGAAAGGCTCGAACGTGTCCACTAGCCAACCCACACCGGCCGACATCCTCGCCACCGATCTTACGAAGACAGCACACCTGACCTCAGCTGCCGCACACCCCCGCGTGCTGTCAGGCATGCAGCCTTCCGCCGACTCGCTCCACTTGGGCAACTACCTCGGAGCGTTGGTCAACTGGGTCAAAGTGCAAGAGGACTTTGAAGCGTACTACTTCATCCCCGACTTACACGCCATCACGGTGCCCCAGGATCCAGCAGACCTGACCAAACGCACCCGCGTGGCTGCAGCGCAATACATCGCTGCCGGGATCGATCCTGAACGTTCGACCCTCTTTGTACAATCACATGTCCCAGAGCACACGCAGCTCACCTGGATTTTGACGTGTCTCACGGGCATGGGCGAAGCCTCCCGCATGACGCAATTCAAAGACAAGTCTGCCAAAGAGGGTGTCGACGCCGCCGGGGTTGGGTTGTTTACATATCCGATGCTCATGGCCGCCGATATTCTGTTGTATCAGCCACATGGTGTGCCGGTGGGGGATGATCAGCGCCAACACATTGAGCTGACCCGCACCCTGGCGCAACGTTTCAACCACCATTACGGTGAAACGTTTGTGGTGCCAGTGGGATTCTATCCAGAAACCGGCGCCCGTATCTATGACCTGCAAGACCCGACCTCCAAAATGTCGAAGTCTGCAGTATCACCCAACGGGCTTATCAATATCCTGGATGATCCTAAAGTAACTGCCAAGCGCATTAAATCCGCGGTTACCGACACCGGGACAGAGATTTACTATGACCGGGAAAACAAGCCCGGTGTCTCTAACCTGCTCGACATCTTCGCCGCAGTCACGGACCAATCTGTCGATGAGCTCATCACTGCCTACGACGGCAAAATGTATGGGCACCTGAAAGTCGATCTTGCCGAAGCGGTCACCGAACGGTTGGCTCCGATCCGCTTGCGAGCCCTTGAACTACTCGATGATCCTGCGGAGCTCGATCGGATCCTAGCGGTCGGTGCAGCCAAAGCACGCAGTGTCGCAGCTCCTGTGCTGGACGAGGTCTACAAAAAGTCTGGCTTCTTACCGCTGGCCCGCTAAACTCTGGATGGTTATTATCTGCCCGGTTGAAACTCAGCCGGGCGGACGCATTTCATGCCACCTTCTCAGCCCAAAGTTGGAACCAAAAATCAGTCGCACAGTGGAAGTCAAAAGCCATGACTCCTGGCAGACTACAGAACAGTTGTTCTTACTGTCGTCAAAGGATCATCGTGACTGTCACGTTTGAAAGCCCACCATTATTAGAAACAGAAAACCTTGTGCGCGTTTTCGGCACAGGTGAAAACCAAGTAGCAGCGCTCAAAGGGCTCACCTTCGCAATCCAACAGGGCGAATCCGTTGCCATTATTGGAAAATCCGGCTCGGGTAAATCGACGCTCATGCACCTGCTGGCCCTGCTAGACCAACCCACATCGGGTGTTGTCGCCATTCGCGGGCAAGTTGTGTCAGACCTCAAACCCAAAGAAATCGCGCAAGTGCGCAACACCACTTTCGGATTCGTATTCCAGCAGTTCTACCTCAACCCGCTGGAAACCGTCTTAGAAAATGCGACCTTGCCACTCAAGATTGCCAAGGTATCCAAAGCTGAACGCCAACGTCGAGGCACCGAGATCCTGGAGATGCTCGAGATGGGTGACAAACTCAAGGCGAAAGCAACGAACCTATCGGGCGGGCAACAACAGCGTGTCTCCATCGCCCGCGCGTTGATAAATTCTCCCGAGATTCTCTTTGCTGATGAACCCACGGGAAACCTCGACTCCGAAACCTCCGCCGTAGTCGAAGATATCTTGTTTGGACTCAATGCCGAAGGACAAACACTCATCGTCGTAACCCACGATGAAGACCTTGCAGCAAAATGCGCCCGACAGATTCGCATCCAAGACGGCCAGATCATCGAGGACACGGGAGGCACAGCATGAGGCTTCGAGATATTTTCGGCACCGCACTGGCAAATACGCTGCGCACCAAGTTGCGTACGTTCCTGACTGTCACCGCTGTCGTTATTGGTGCATTCACCCTGACCGTGACCTCCGGTATCGGGGCCGGTATCAACAAATATATTGATGCGCAGGTCGAGGCGATGGGGGACACCGATATGGTGTCTGTCATGCCGGCCCAGACGATGGACGCCAACGTGGGCCTGACCGCAAGCGAGCCTCAGGAATACGATGCTGATGCTCAAAGCACAGTCTCCGATTTTGGTATTCCATCCATGGATGAGGACGATATCGAAGCGATCGAAGAGCTCGACCACGTTGAGTTTGTTGATCCAGTGGTGTTTGTCAACATCGAGTACTTGGAGACCCCCGACGAGACCCGCTATACCGTGCCCTCGACTGGTTTTGCGTCCGAGCAAACCCTGGTCGAATACGCAGCCGGAGGTCCTGGGTCGAATGCAGAAGACGCCTACGAGCTGGTCATCCCCACCTCGTGGTTGACGGCCTTTGATATTGATGACGTCGCAAACGCGGACGAAGCGATCGACCAAACAGTCACTATCGCAGCCCGCGACTTAGAAGGTCAGACCGATACCGTTGAGGCCACCGTGGTTGGTGTCGCTGAGGAGACAATCACTGGGGCCGGTTCAGCGCCGATCCCGTCATCTGGTCTAACACAGCGGATCGCTGAGATCAACAACTCGGCCGCAGGAACGACTATCCCATATACGTATATTCAGGCGATGGTCACCGTCGACGATTTGGCCACGAATGAAGCACAGATCAAAGAAGACCTCCAAGACATCGACATGGTCGGTCAGACAGTTGAAGATCAGATGGGTCTGATCAGCGGGATCATTGACGCCATCACGTGGGTGTTCAATGGTTTTGCACTCATCGCACTATTGGCCGCGAGCTTTGGAATTGTCAATACACTGCTCATCTCCGTGCAAGAACGTACACGACAGATCGGGCTTTATAAAGCGCTGGGGATGACCCGTGGGAGAGTCTTTACGCTGTTTTCCACCGAAGCCATCGTGATCGGTCTGCTCGGATCGATTATTGGCATCGGGCTCGGTAGCCTCCTAGGGGTAATTGGTAACTCCCTGGTGATCAATGGGCCGTTAGACTCGGTGCCGGGGC
>CAZAAP010000187.1:0-3185 GCA_964482935.1 uncultured Enteractinococcus sp. | reverse complement strand
GTCAGGTATGGCGCAGAACGGCGGGCTCTTGTGCAGCGACCTCGGCGGTTTCGATCTGGAATGTGGAGTGGTGCACGGAGACTGCAAAGTGTTCACTGACGCATTGCTGGACTGCCTTGAGTTGCTGCGCGACATGGCCGCTGATAAAGCATTCGTCTTTGACGACGATATGAGCGGTCAGCACGGGCAGGCCGGTTGCCACCGTGGATGCATGGAGGTCGTGCACGTCGAGGACGTGATCCAGCTCCATGATGTGGCGTCGGACTTCGGCGAGATCGAGGCCTTTGGGTGTGAATTCCATGAGCACGCTGAGCGTTTCACGCAGCAGCAGATAGGCTCGCGGCACGATGAGGGCGACGATAAAGAGGCTCGCGATCGCATCGGCTTGCAGGAAGCCTGTTGTCGCCATGACGATTGCCGCAACGATCACGCCTAGCGATCCGAGCGCGTCGTTGAGGACTTCAAGAAACGCGGCGCGCATGTTGAGGTTCGCGCCGCGGCTTGACGCTAGCACGGACAACGCGATGACATTAGCAGCCAAACCCAAGAGGCCGAAGACTAACAACTCGATTGCCGGGACTTCGGGCGGGTCAATAAGACGCCGAATCCCTTCGATGGCTGCATAGACGCCAATGACCAGCAGTAGCGTGGCTTGGCCGAGTGCTGCGATGACTTCAATGCGCCGGAAACCCCAGGTGCGTTGCGGCGTTGGCGGCTTGAGCATCAGCGTGGCAGCAATCAGCGCCACGAGCAGACCGGAAGCATCCGTAAACGCATGAACGGTGTCGGTTAGCAGCGCCAAGCTGCCGGTGACAATGGTTCCGACGAGCTGGACGACCACAATGACGGCGGTAATACCAAACGCGATCCACAGTTTCTTCCGAAAATCTGGTGATTGCCCGGTTTCTTCAACCGACGGCGCGTGATGATGATGCGCACCCATAATCAGTTACCCTCCGTAACCAACGGCTCTGCCCCGCCGTGCAAGTGCTGACACAGCTGGGCACCCTTGCCGGTGGCCTTCAACATGTTCTCCGCTGCAGCGATCATGACTTTGAGCAGTGCGGGTTCTGCAAGCGCATACCAGGTCGCTCTACCCTGCGGTCGGGCGGTAATAAGCCCGCACTCGGTCAGGAAGCGCAGATGTTTACTGACCGTTGACTGCGCCAAGCCCATATGTTCGACCAGATCGCGCACCCGGTGCTCTCCAGAAGCCAAATGCTGCAGGATTGCGAGGCGCCTCGGTTCGGCGAACGCCTGAAATAAGTGCGCGTATGCTTCGGTCGCGACGTCGTCGAGGACGCCCTGATTCATCGCCATACAGCGATATTAGTCTTGTGGGGCGATCAATGTATAGTGTTTTCGTCGCGAGATGGAACGCTCAGTATCGGTTGAGCAGCTTCCGGGGGTTATGCCACAGGACCTTGCGCATCCACTCGTCACCCAGGCTCCAGTTGTGCAGGGCTTCGATCTGGTGGCTGTAGGGATACGGAATCGTGGGAAAGTCCGTTCCGAGTACTACTTTGTCCGACAGGTCCGCCATTATGTCCAGGTAATTTTCTGGGATCGGTTCAAACCTCCGCTGCGCGTACTCGGTGCCGACCATTGTGGTGTCCAGATATACGTTCGGCGCCTGCTGGGCTAAGGTCGCAAACTCGGTGTATTCCGGCATGCCCAGGTGCGCGATGATCAACACCAACTCCGGATGGCGTTCGACGAGCTCGAAGATCGGTGCTGGGCCGGTGAATTCTCCACCGTGCGGACCGGACCCACAGTGGATGACGACCGGGACTCCTGCTGCAGCGATCAGTTCCCACGAGGAGGTGAGTCTCGGATCGAGCACCGAGAACGCTCCGACTTGGATATGGACCTTGAAGATCTGTGCGCCATCGTCGAGCACTTGGCCGACCATCTCTTCAACACCCGGCTCGGGGAAAAACGTGGCCGAGTGAATCGCGTCGTCGTACGTCGCAGCAAATTGCTTGGAGTATTCGTTGAGAAAGGCGGCCATGCCGGGGCGGTGTGCATAGTTCAGCGTGCTAAACGCTTTGACCCCCATCTCGCGCAGGATCTGCACCCGCTGTTCCTCTGAGCATCGATACGTGATGGGCCACGCGGGCTTACCCATATCAGGCAGCCGATCGAAGAATTGCCAGACTTTTTGTTGCACGCGGTCGGGCATGAAGTGGACGTGCAGGTCGATGATTCCCTCAAGACCTAAGGCATCAAAGTATTGAGGGAGTTGCTCGTCGTCCAGACGGACCAATCAAGTCTCCTCTGACTAGGGATCTGCGGCATGCTAGTTGTTGTCACTCTATACACTGTGTGAGGGGCAGGACGTCAGTGCTTTGCAGCGCGGCGGAAGGTAAGATCGTAGTCTTTCGCCAGGACTTCCCGCCGTCCTCCGATGCCTCCCAACGACCCGCGATCTCATCGGCGTGTATGTCGGCGATGAAGCGCTGATAAAAGTTGGGGTCCTCGCGCCACAGCTTCCACGTTGACCCATCGAAGGTCATCTGGAAGACACGGGAGACTCCTCGCTCGTCGTGATAGAACACGACATAGCTCTTGCGCGCATCGCTGTGGCCGATCACAAGATCGTAAGAAGGTTGGCAACCGAGAAGCTCGCCTCGCTGGCAGCGACTCTAGCTGGCGCGAGTGTTTGCGACGTAGACATCGCAGGGCGCGTTGGTGGCCACGGAGCGAGCGACGCTGCCGAGAATTCGGGCTGGACCTTGGACGCGTTTATTGCCGACGACGATAAGACGGGCGTCGAGTCGGTCGGCTTCATCAACGAGGGCATCTGCTGGGTTGCCATTGGCGACCGAGGAATGAATGGTCAGATTCGGGAACTCTTTGCGCAGGTCTGCGGCGGCTTGCGTTGCGGTACGTTCCGCGGCCTCCAGGAGGTTGATGACGACTTTTTCAACACCGTCGGAGAGCGTGCGATGATCACCGGGACCATAAGCTGACACAATGTGCAGTGTGCTGCCCAATGCTTCTGCAGTTTCGGCTGCCTTGCGGGCTGCTAGCGCTGCGGTTTCGCTTCCATCGACGCCCGTAACAACAATGTTTGCCATAATGCTCCCTTTATTTTCGTGTTCAACCCCGCGTGGACACGTGCGAGGCAGCGATATGTATGTTCATGTCATACTGTATCCGAGCGCGACCTGGAAGACTGTGAG
>CAZAAP010000186.1:0-3263 GCA_964482935.1 uncultured Enteractinococcus sp. | reverse complement strand
GCCTGGGGGACCGGGGAACGAAAAATATAATCCTCGACGATCGTCACTGCCCCAATGTTCTCCATCGCACCGGCATTAAACTCCGGAACAAAAATCTGATCGTATTTGGTATATGGATACGGTTGACCGAATTGGTCTTCGTAAAAGGCAAACCCGGCCTTCGTGATATTGAAAATTTCCTCGGTATCCACGTGGCGTGCCAGTGACCGGCGCGCCCACAGGCCCAGCGACACTGAAGCGTCATCGGTCTCCCAGGCGTCTTGTCCCACCTGAATGTATTCCCCAGCGATCAGGGCAAATAGATACGACGACATCACGGAAGTGGTGGCAAACTTCCAGTGGGCAACGTCGTCCTCAATGGTATATTCGCCGGGCTCATTGGACACCACCTCCCAGTGAGCCGGCGCGGTGACCTGGATGTCATAGCGAGCTTTGAGATCCGGTTGATCAAAGACCGGAAAGATCCGGCGCGCATCGGCTGGTGCACACTGCGAGTACAGGTACACGGCCTCGTCATAGGGGTCAACGTAGCGGTGGAGACCCTCACCGGTCGTTGAATACTTCGCTCCCGAGGTGACAATCAGCTCATTGTCTTCTCGTAGGTCGCGTAAGCACAGACGTGCGCCGTCATAGGCAACATCCCGACCGTTGAGCTGTGCGGACGTCACTTGATGACCCAGCAGGTCGATCGAGGTCGAGTGCCCGACAGCGGCAGCCGAGACCGAAAAGGTCACGATGGTGCGTACCTGAAAAACCTCGTCGTCGGTGATATCAAAATGCAACCGATAGGTATCGACCTCCAGCATTGCAGCACGTAATTTGGCCTGTTCGCGGGTGATCGTGGTGGTGAGGGAAGCGGGCACAGACGGTCCTTTCAAATCAATGTCACCATTGTTTCACCAACTCGTGCCCCGATGTAACCCCGACTAAGCTAGAGAACGTATTTTTTCTCCATCCGCTAGGAGCCCACGTGCGCGTACACATTGCCACTGACCATGCCGGTTTAGACCTGGCGCAGTATCTGATCGACAACCTGGCCGAAGCCGGTTACGAGATGATCGACCACGGTCCCCAAGAATATGATGCGTTAGACGACTACCCGTCGTTTTGCATCAACGCAGCGCTCGCAGTCGCCGCCGACCGGGAAGCTGGCCTCGATTCGCTGGGCATTGTGCTGGGTGGTTCAGGCAACGGTGAGCAGATGGCAGCCAATAAGGTCGAAGGTATTCGTGCCGCCCTGGCCTGGAATATCTCGACCGCTCAGCTGGCACGCGAGCACAACAACGCTCAAGTGATTGCAGTGGGCGGCCGTCAGCACGAACCCGCCGAAGCACTAGAAATTATCACAGCATTTTTGACCGCCGAATGGTCCAATGAAGAACGCCACGCACGCCGCATCGCTCAGATTGGTGAATACGAGTCCACCGGTGGGATTGCCGGTTTCGAACTGGGCACCGAGGGGATTGCCAAACCTTAATGCCAGAAGGTCACTCCATCCACCGGATCGCCCGGCACTTCAACGACGTCTTCGTCAACCAACCTCTCCAGCTATCCTCCCCGCAGGGACGATTTACCGACGGAGCGACATTACTTGACGGCCACCGTGCGGTTGCCTCGGAGGCCTACGGTAAGCACTGGTTCCTGTACTTTGAAAATGAACTGGTGCTCAACGTACATCTGGGTATGTACGGCGCCTGGACCTTCGGGGGCCAACAACAGTCGTCCATCGGGGCCCCACGCAAGATTGGCGAACAGGAAGATCACCAAGCTGCAACTGCTGAAATGACCGAGCCGCGACCCACCACGCGGGTGCGGATTGTCGGCGATAACTCGTGGGCGGACTTAGTGGGCGCTGCGATTTGCCGAACCCTAACGATGGCCGAAGCCCAAGAAGTCATTGACGGCATCGGCCCGGATCCGCTTCGCGACGACGCCGATCCGGAGCGGTTCTACAATATTGCGGCTAAAACTCGCCGGCGTATCGGGGCGATCCTCATGGACCAAAAGACCATCGGCGGCATCGGAAATATCTATCGCGCTGAGGGACTGTTTCGGCTCGATCTCAACCCGCACACCCCAGCCAATACACTGCCTAGAAAAGTGCACGAGGCTCTCTGGCAAGACCAGGTCCACCTGCTACACATCGGAGTCGAAACCGGCCGCATCATTACCACCGAGCCCGAACACCGCCCCGGAGTCGCACTGGCGGATGCCTTCCCCTCCCACGCGAATTACGTCTACCAGCGCCAAGGCCAACCCTGCCTGGTATGTGGCAAAGATGCGATCATCGTGGAGGAACTCGAAGCCCGGAAACTATACTGGTGTATAGCGTGTCAGACTTCCTCAACATTCCACTAAACCTGATATCTAGTCGCGAATTGTGGTTTAGTTAACATCGTGCATGTCATAGATTTACTTGATACAGGTCTCAAAACGTACACCGCGATGGATGAGCTGCAACGTGAGCTGCATGCCAAGATCGCCAGTGGTGAGCATCCCAATTCGTGTCTGATTTTTGAAGTGGAATCAGCCTATACGGCCGGGCGTCACACCCGGTCACACGACATCGTTGATCATTCTCTACCGATTATCGAAACCGATCGCGCCGGGTCCATTACCTGGCACGGCCCCGGACAGCTGGTGTGCTATCCACTAGTGAAACTCGCCGCTCCGGTCGATGTCATCAAATACATTCGCGCCGTTGAAGGCGCCGTCCTGGACACCCTACAAAACGCCTTTGATCTTGATGTGCGCCGTATCGACGGCCGCGCCGGCGTCTGGATCGGCAACCGGAAAATCTCGGCCGTCGGCCTGAAAATCTCCAAGAACGCAACCCTGCACGGCATTTCACTCAACATCAACACCGATCCGGCCGTAGCATTTTCCGGAATCATCCCGTGTGGCATTACCGATGCAACGGTTACCTCCATGGCCGAAGAAGGCATCCACACCACGTTGGGCGCCGTCGCCGCGCCCCTGGTCACTGCGTTAGAACAACGGCTCGACCCACTACTCGCACCGACAACGATCAAAGGAGACGTGCATGTCTACGATCCCGCAGGCTGAAGGTCGCAAATTACTCCGCATCGAGGCGCGCAATGCCAAAGTGCCACGCGAACCCCGCCCGGAGTGGCTCAAAACCCGGGCCACCGTGGGCCCGGAGTATAAAAAGCTCAAAGAGCAGGTCGCCACGACGTCGTTGAATACCGTGTGCGCCGAAGCGAACTGCCCCAATATTTACGAATGCTGGGAAGACCGCGAAG
>CAZAAP010000185.1:0-3276 GCA_964482935.1 uncultured Enteractinococcus sp. | reverse complement strand
CCTAGGCCGCCAGCAAACTCAGCAGGCAGCAGGCTACGAGCAGCGCAGCGACAAGCAGATCAAGATCGGCTCCCAGGCCATCCCTCGCCAGACCTGTTTGGGCCGGCGCGGTGACAAACCGGCAAGACGCCGGCTGCGACCCCCTCGGTTGGGCAGAGTTGGTAGATCCGCAGCGCGTGGCGCCGGCGGGCCCTCAAGCGGAGGGGCGTGACCGACCGGATCCGCCGAGAGTTGGATGGGACCCGCCCTCTGCGGACGGGCGTGACACACCAGAGCAGGGATAAGCGCGATGGCAGCCTCGCCGCTTGAAGTTGCTTAAAGCTACTTGTGTCCCACCCGAGGCCGAGCTGGCGGTCCAGCCCCGAGGACGGTGGCGTGCTCGTGACGCAGCTGCCCGACCGCCCAGGACCTCGCGCGGGTCGTCCACGTCGAGCGCGACGGCGCCAGGCTCTCGTTGACCTCGGTGAACGAGCGCCGCGGACACTTCGTCTCCGGGCACGCCCAGGTGCGCTTCATCCACACCAGCCGCACCGGCACACCGAACGCGGGGATGTCGACCAGCCGGTGCTCCCGCCGGCCCGGCCCCGGAGGTGGCGCGCATTCCGCAATCCGGGCACCCCACTGGCCCTGGCGGTGTCATGTCTCAGGACATCGGTGACAGTTCTGCATCAGGACATGGGTGACAGTTGGTGTGTCAGGACTTCGGTGACATTGGGGGATCTTTGGGCTGGGTGCCTCTGGTTCGTCCGTTGCCGACGTACTTGATGCCGGGTGCGGGCCTGGTCCGCTCGGCCAGGACCTCGCCGTGGGTGTCGGTGACTATGACCCGGTCGCCGTCGGTGGTGACCAGCACGCGGGCGAACGCGTACTTGGCCGCGACCATGTAGGTGACCGAGTCGATGCCGAATGTTCCGCTGGAACTGAGGCTGCGCACGACGGTGCCGGCTGGCAGGTCTGCTGGCCAGGGTTCGCGTGCGGTGGGCCGGTGGGTCCGATCGGGGCGCGCGAACAACGGACGCATCGGTCGGGGCCGGGGCGGCTCGGCTTTCGGCGTGGCCTCCCACGCGGCCTGGGGCGTGATACGCCCGGGCAGTGCCTGGTGGCCTCTTTCGGTGTTGTAGATGCGATCGAAGGCATCGACCTGAGCTTGCAGCTCTTCGAGAGAGTCGGCCAACGGCTGCTTGTCCAGGAAGCGGAACAGGGTCTGGTGGAACCGTTCGTTCTTGCCCTGGGTCGTCGGCCTGCCCGGCTTTCCGGTGATGGCCTCCACGCCCAGGCAGGCCGCGTGCTCGACGAGCTGACCGATGTGACCCTGGCGGGTGGGGTTCAGTGCCAAGCCGTTGTCGGTGAGCAGCCGCTGAGGCACTCCGTGCGCGGTCACGGCCTTGTCGAACACCGCGGTCGCCGCCTCGGCGGTCTCGCCCCGGGCCACGTGCGAGGCCAGGGCGTAACGGGAGTGGTCATCGATGAGCTGCAGGATCACGCATTTACGGCCCCCGGTCAGGACGTACTCAGTTCCGTCCAGCTGCCAGCACGCGTTCGGCGCCGGGTAGACGAAGCGTCGCCACGCCGAGCGCGGCTTCTTCCTCGGTTCTGCACGGGCGACCCCGGCCTGGCGGAAGATCCGCGCCAGCGAAGCGATGGAGGGCACCGGATCCAGACCCATCGAGTGCATCTTGTCGTGGACGCTGATCGGCCCGTGGTCCAGCCCAGAACGCTCCAACGCGGCCCGGACCCCGATCGCCTCATCCTTGACCTCCTGGGAGATCGTCGACGGGCTCGTCCGCGGCCGTCGGGACCTGGGCTCCAACGCTGCTGCCGGCCCCTCCACCAAGGCGCGTCGCCGAATCTCGTAGAAGGTCTTGCGCGAGATGCCGTGCTCGATGCAGAAGGTGCTAACCGACCCGCGCGGGGCATCCTCGGGCCATTGCGTGATCGCGAGACGGACGCGGGGATCGACAGGCTCGTTCTTGGGCATCGCCCAAGTCCAGCAACACCCGGACGGTCACAAGTGTCACCACCAGATGAGACAGAACCGTCACCGATGTCCTGATACAGAACCGTCACCGATGTCTAGATAGATGACACACTGGCCCTGGCGGGGACTCCACCCTCACCGTTAGGCCGTCCGAGCCACGTGCGCGACGGCGATGACGTGGTAACCGTCCAGCCCGACGAGCAGGTCGCAGTTGTCTGTCGCAGTAGGCGCTGATCGAGCCAAGGGCACGGCGGCACGACGTAGGTGGTCCATCGTCGATGTCCACAAGGTTCTCGGAATGCTTGGTCGCTTCCGATCTTGAGGACCTCGACCCCTCTCACCCCGACATCCGCACCGCTCGGCGCGTCACGCCCTCACCCCGACCGCAACTGGGAAGAGCCGGTATAGTCCTACTGTGAAGTTCATCTCTCGACCGCGGCTGAGCGCCAGTTTCGCTGCGGCGGTAAGTCTGAGCCTCGCTGGGTGTTCTGGCCACGATCGCCTCGCCGTCGTTGAGTACGCCGCCCCGGAAATTGGAGCAGAATCGTCGATCCAAGGCCGCCTCGATGCAATCGAGGGATGCCTAGTGGTACGACCGGATGACGTAATCGACACCGCCATCCTTGTGGCAGTAGTTGAAGGTTCAGTGACGACCACCGAGAACGACATCACGTTCCGAGGTCGTGAACTCGCACTCGGCAGCCGGGTGGCACTGAGCGGGGGAGAAGCGTCAGCAACACATGCGACGACATCACTAATCAACAATCATCAATGCCTTGAGCTGGCGGACCGAGTGTGGTTCACGAACGCCATCGTCGAGGCCGGCTAGACGGTATAGACCCGCTCGGGGTTTAGCTCGAACCCACCGAAGTGCCGGATGCGCTTAGCGGGTCGTGCGATACGAATATGCCTGTGGCCCGAGGTGATGGGACTCACGATACTGCGAGTCTCCCGACAGCATCACCGCCGTCTTCGGTCCTGCCGCATGCCCAAGCCTCACTCTTGACTGGCGACGCGAACGCTAACCCGTGGCGACAGTCCCGAGGCCGTAGGTCGAGAGGTGGGCGAGGCTTGTGAACCGGGCATTCGTGCACGCGTGGACGCCACGCGCGACGCTACCGATGCCGCTGGTGGCGACCGCGCCTCCGCTATCACCACCGGAGGAAGGGTAGTCCGCCTGCATTAGGCCGTAGATTGTGATGCCGCTGATTGGTTGACACGATGTATTGGTCGTGGAAATTACACCACATCTCGGTTTTGCGTCGTTTCGACCAAACAGGCACGCCGGACCGCCCACG
>CAZAAP010000184.1:0-3280 GCA_964482935.1 uncultured Enteractinococcus sp. | reverse complement strand
CGGTGGTGTCTTCAGCGGCATTAGGCATCGAAAGCATCAGCCACCCTTCTCATGATGGTGGCCATTTGTTCGGCCTGTTTGGGTGCCGGGTACCGTCCGCTCCGCAGTCCATTCGACGCATTGTCGAGCATGCGGATGAGATCGTCTACGATACCGGCCATGTCTTGGGCTTTTGGTCGCGTGGCTCGGACCACGGAGGGCAGTTTTTCGAGGACTTCCACAGACAGCGCCTGCGGTCCGCGTCGTGAGTCGACGACGCCAAACTCCACCCGGGTCCCCGGACGCAACTGGGTCACCCCGGAAGGCATCGCCGAGGAGGGCAGATGGATATCATCGCCGTCGTCGGAGGTAATAAAACCAAAGCCCTTTGTATGATCGTAAAATTTCACTCTGCCGGTTGGCATGGATCTTCTATTCCTTCGTCACGTGCATCATTCACAAAGGGTTCCCGTCACACACCCTTGCGAATGCGGTTACAGGAACCCTCAAAGCCTATCGGAGGCCAGTATAGCGTCTGTTGCAAGAGAATCTTCGCAATGGGTTGGCACCTGTGCTGCAAGCGTAGAATGACGCCCATGACCACCCAAAAATCTTCAAATCTAGATGCGACGCCCGCCTGGATTGCGGCCGTATTGTGGAGCGGGGCAGCCATTGTCGTTGTTTCATTCTTGGCGCTAATCGGTGTGCTGGTGTACTACTTTGCCGGGGTGACCCCTGCTACCTGGCTGTTCTGGCTGGCACTGCTAGCCTTCCCGACCGGTTTCATTTTGATGCTCGTAGCCCTTGTAGGCAACGTGTTCGTGCGCAGAAAACGTCAACAGGCATAGCGCTCCATCCAGCAAACGCCCAGGAAACTCACAGGTTAGTTTTTTTAGAATGGACATATGACGTCCCAATCTTATGAAGCAAAACTCCTAGTCGTAGATGACGAACCGAACATCCGCGAACTATTGTCCACATCTCTTCGGTTTGCCGGATTTGAAGTTATCGCTGCCGCTAATGGCCGCGAAGCGCTCGAAGCTGCTGAAACCCACAATCCTGATCTTGCGGTACTTGACGTCATGCTGCCCGATATGGATGGGTTCACCGTCACGCGGAAACTGCGAGCCTCAGGTCGCTTCTTTCCGGTGGTCTTTTTAACGGCCCGCGACGAGACCGAAGACAAGGTCACCGGGCTGACCGTCGGCGGCGACGATTACGTCACGAAACCATTTAGTCTCGACGAAGTCGTGGCCCGCATCCGTGCGGTACTACGTCGCACGGCACCCGCTGAAGACGACGATGCGGTATTGATCGTTGATGATCTCGAGCTTGATGATGATGCTCATGAGGTACGACGCGGTGGCGAAATCATTGACTTATCCCCCACCGAGTTCAAACTGCTGCGCTACTTAATGATGAATCCCAACCGGGTGCTGTCCAAAGCGCAAATTCTGGATCACGTCTGGGAATACGATTTCAATGGCGATGCCTCGATCGTGGAGTCCTATATTTCTTATCTGCGCCGCAAGATCGACGTCGACGATCGGCCCAAGATGATTCAGACCAAGCGCGGCGTCGGATACCTGCTAAGGACACAAGACAAGCGTTAGATGGCCAAACCTAAACCGCTGCAATGGATAGCCCGCCGATGGCAGGCTACTTCGTTGCGCACCCAGTTGACACTGATCACCGGGGTGCTCATGGCGCTGACCGTGGCGCTGACCGCAGTCCTAACTGCGTCGTTATATCGCCAGGAGCTCATCCGCCAGATCGATGAAGACATCTTCACCAACCGCCACAATGTGTCGATGTTTTTGACCTCAATGGGGTCTGCTGGCCCGTACGACACGGGGAGCTTTGAACAAACTATTGTCCGATTCTACGGTGAATCTTGGGATAATAGTGGCGAGGTGGTGACCCGAATCCGAGCCGAGGGCGCGGATGCACCCGATATTGAGCCTCTTACCGCACGCCAGGCAGCAGCACATGGTTCAGCGGCATTTAATGTGCCCGGCTTGGCGATGCCACAGAACCAATGGCGGGTCCAGATTTACCGCCTGGAATCCGACAGCGGTACCGTGGCGATCGCCTTACCGCTCGATCCGGTGGAGCGCTCGGTGGAACGCGTGACCACTTTGGTCATTACCATTGGCTTTTTAGCCACACTTGTGGTGACGATGATCGCCTACGGACTGGTGACGACGGCGTTTCGGCCGCTCAACCGCGTCGAGCGCACCGCCGCGGGGATCGCCGCCGGCGATTTATCAAAGCGTGTCCCCACCGGAGCCCCCGACACAGAAGTAGGCCGACTGTCTCGGTCGCTGAACGCTATGCTGGCGCATATCGAGATTGCTTTCCGTGCCAATGAGGAATCTGAAGAACGCATGCGGCGTTTCGTACAAGACGCCTCGCACGAGCTGCGCACCCCACTAGTCACCATTCGGGGGTTTTCGGAACTGTATCGCCACGGTGCGCTGTCCTCAGACGAAGACGTGTCAACGGCAATGGGACGCATCGAGTCCGAAGCAAAACGCATGACCCAGCTGGTCGAAGACCTCCTCACGCTCGCCCGACTGGATGAGCAACGCACGATGGACACCGATCCGATCGACCTCTTAGAATTAGCCTCAGACTTGGTATTGGACACGCGCGCTACCGCACCGGACCGACAAATTACTCTGACCGGGCTGACCCCGGGTTCCTCTCCCCAACCAGCGCCAACCCTGGGCGATGCCAACCGATTACGACAGGTCATTTCGAATCTGATGACTAACGTGCTGCGCTACACGCCAGAGGGCACCGATATTGAAATCGCGGTCGGAACCGCGCCCTCGGAAAATGGGTTCAGAACTGCATCAGTCATCAAGCTCTGTGACCACGGCCCCGGTATTTCTGAGGAAGACACCGAGAAAATCTTCCAGCGCTTCTACCGTGCCGATACCTCGCGTGACCGCGATACCGGTGGAAGCGGCCTCGGTCTGGCAATCGTGGCGGGCATCGTCGGCCAACACAACGGTACCGTCCGCCATGAAGAAACCCCGGGTGGCGGCGCCACCATGGTCGTACGGCTGCCCTACCATCCCGTTGAGCACGACGATGACGACGGTGACTGGGATGATGACGAGGACGACTTCTCCACAACCACCTCTGCCGGCCGATAGTTATCCCCACTCATAACGGCGGACCGCAAACTCTCCGGAGCATTTTTCTAGGCTAGCCATACCGCATCACGCACGGTGATGTCTCGTCTATAAAGGAGATCCGTGATGGCTCGTATTCAGATCGATGTCCAAGAACT
>CAZAAP010000183.1:0-3324 GCA_964482935.1 uncultured Enteractinococcus sp. | reverse complement strand
CTTCTGAAAATACTGTGACGGCACGCTCGTCGGGATCATCCCAATCCACTGGGACGTAGGCTGCACCGGCATGCATAATCGCCAGGATTGCGACGTAGAGATCAGTGGTTCCCGAGGGGACGCGGACCCCCACTCGATCGCCGAGGCGCACACCGGCCTTGTCGAGTCGATCAGCTACGACGCGAACACGCTCACTGAGCTGTGCATAGGTCAACTCTTCAGTATCAGATTCCAAAGCTGGGGTGTCTGGGTACCGAGCTGCAGTCGATTGAAAAACATCAACGAGGGTCCGCTCTGCCGGGGGCTCCTCGCATCCATATATTGCAAACACTGGATGATCGAGTCGTTGATCATGCTCCAGCTCACTTCCGTCTGAGCGATCGGTGTGAGAAGTCGTAGCTGCCAAAAATATCTACCTCAAATTCTTGTGTCTTCTGAAAAACACGTGACTTTTTTCAGCATCGTTAAATGGTGCTCTGTCTAGACATGCTGGATTCTTTCGTTTAGAAAGTCAATCAAATTGTCGAGACGACCCATGGGTAAACGATGCTTTTGTGAGTAGAATATGGATTTCAGTCTCGGTTTATTGCAGTCCCGAAAATACTTGAAAGCCCCAGGATCGTTGCAATAGTAGCGGATTCAACTAATACAAATTTGAGATAGGTGGTGGCTGGTCTGGGGTTTCTTGCATTGTGGTATACATCACGGACGCGCTTTTATGGGTGTGGAATACTTCAGCCATGTCTTGACGAGTCAGGCGTTAAACGCTTGCATATTAAAGCGTTCTCGTATTTGCAGGATGCCGATATTGTTCAGCAATAGAGTGCCTTCGGGGCTGAAACTTGTCTGCAAAGACGCTGAGAATACTCATGACAAAAACCGTGTGATCAAACCTGATGTATCGAAGCGGCGATACTGTTCGAATATTCGGGTTGATAGTCCAAATTGCGAAGGTTCAGAGCCGCCATTACGGGGAGAAGTATGACTATTAGCACCACTAGCCGCCGCGTCGTGGCCGTCGATATTACGCGAGCCCTCGCGATCATTGGCATGATGGCCGTGCACTCCTTGTACGCCTATGATAATCAGGGAGAGCCGAGCCTAAGTTATTCGCTCGCTGCCGGTAAGTCAGCAGCGGCTTTCGCCATCCTGGCGGGCGTCAGCATTTCGTTTATTGTCGGACGGAAGCGACTTGCGGGTCCAGCCGCTTCAGGGAAGGTCGCCTCGCTCCTGGCGCGCGCGGCGACTATCGGCACCATCGGGTTGCTGTTGGGTTACACCAACGGTGAGGTGGCCGTTGTCATTCTGCCGTATTACGCGGTGATGTTTGCCCTGGCTATTCCATTAGCTGCATTGTCTACCCGTGGACTGGTGGTAGCCGCAGTTTCACTGTTGGTGGTTATGCCAGTGGTCAGTCAATGGGTACGGCCGCATGTGGTCCCCCCTTTGCCTCGACAACTGGATTTTACGTATCTCTTTACCGCGCCTGCTGAATTTGCTTCGGATATTTTCTTGACCGGACAGTTTCCCGCGTTGGTCTGGATGTTTTATATCTGTGTGGGGATCATGATTGGTCGGTGCGACCTGCGGTCACTCAAAACTATCGCTGGACTGCTTGGGATTGGTGCAGCAATGGTCGGGGTCGCGGCGTTTGCGTCCTGGTATATCCTGCAACTTGCTGGCGTCGCCGGGCATCTGCGCAATACGGTCTCGACTGAAGATGCTGCAACGCTGTTCAGCTTTGGTGGTGATGGTACGGTGCCGACCACCAGTTGGTGGTGGCTTGCACTCGATGCTCCGCACACCGGGACGCCGCTCGATCTTCTCACGACGACCGGGTATACGCTGCTTGTATTGGGGCTCATGCTGGGGCTCGAGCGTTTCCTGCGAAGCCGTAGCAAACAAGTCTTTAACATGGTGACCTTCCCGTTAGCGGCTGCAGGCACTATGGCGCTGACCGTCTACGTTGGCCACATCATCTTCATTAATTCTCCACTGGATGTCACCGGTGCTGCTGCGGCATTTTGGTTGCAGCTCGTGGTTATCGCGGTTGTTGCCAGCGTATGGAGCGTCTTGTTCGACCGTGGACCGCTAGAAGGATTGGTTACTTCCATAACAAAATTTGCAGAGCGTCGCGTGAATGCCAAACGCCAACGCGCCAAGGAGGTAATGGTTCACCGATAGGCGTTGCATCGTGAAGAAAAACGGTGCTGACTTTCGAGGCCTTGGCGGTCGCTAGGACAGAATACGTGTGGGAACACGGTATCGACGCCGGCACCCTCGAGGTGATGGGCGCAAGCTTCGCTATCGTAGTGAGCTCTTCCGCTAATGCCTGGCACTCATTGCGCTGTGGCGGCCGCGAAAATGTCCAGGGCACGCTCGGTGGCGGCATCATTGAAGGCTTTGGCAGCATCGTCGTCGAGGTCCTCGACGATGACCTGTGGCGGGTAGGCTGCGGCATACCGGACCAGCACGTCGTCATCGATGACGTCTACCATCCGTCCGGTCAGCTGATCTGTGGCCACGACTTCCCAGGTGTGGACTTCTACGGTTTTATCCTCAACATCGGTCTCGGTGACATCGTGTTGGACTGCCGATTCATATTCTTCGATGCAGGCCGCATCCGTTTGCTGATGCACCTCGTGAAGCTGTTGGGTGGTGGCGTCCTCGTTGGCGTAGAACACGGTGACGGTCTCTCCGCTGGCGTGTTCATCCAGGTGAGCTTCCGTATTAAAGGTGGCAAGCACACTGGGCGGTTGGGCATCTAGGAGTAGCTGGTATTGCTCTGCACCGGCTTGTTGGCATGCGTCAGGATTCTCAGTGCCAGAAAGCGCGGACGACATCGCCACAAGATCCGGCCACTGGTCTTCTAACGTCGTAGCGTTGGTGACTTCGAAGTCTGTTTCGAGGGTTTCTGCCAGGGTGGTTTCCTGTTCGGTTGCGGCTGGCGCCTCAGGCAGTTCAATCTGCGACGGCGTGTCCTCGGAGGAGGGATCGGCATCGTCAGATGAGCAACTGGTCAACGCGAGTCCGGCGGCTAGCCCGATGGTCGTGGCGCGAAGCAGGGCAGAAACAGAAAAGGTCATGGTCTCTAGTGTAGGCGCGTCCGTAGGGTGTCATCGAGCTGTGCACACCCTGGGCAATGGTGAGTCGTCGTTAGGGTTTAATGATGCGTTCTGAGTTGCTGTGTGCGGGACGTAGGTCGCCGAGGTCGCTGAGTCGCAAGGGGGTGAACTTCCCGGACGTTTCGGCCTCCACGACTCGGGCGGTGACGCACACGTGATCGCCGGCGTCGTCGAGCATGGAAATCTGCTCGACAATCAT
>CAZAAP010000182.1:0-3326 GCA_964482935.1 uncultured Enteractinococcus sp. | reverse complement strand
CAGATGCTTCAAATTTTGAAAAGCATGGCCCGTATTTGAACTTCTCAGCAGCAGCGAAGGAATTGACATGACCCAGAACGTAGAGACCATAGAAAATACCCGTCTCGCAGATCAGACGGAGATGGGTGCAGTGACGCTAAAGGTCGCTGACCTCGACAATATGATCAAGTACTACACTCAAGCGCTTCCGTTGCAGGTCATCGCCCAACAGGAAGGTTCTGCGATTATCGGCCGTGGCAATCGGCCGTTGGTAGTCCTGGAGCACGCCCCCGGCCTTCAACATGCCTCGCGTCGCGATGCAGGTTTATTCCATACCGCTATTCTGTTCGAATCTGAAACTGCACTCGCAGCAGCGGTCTACTCGGTGGCTCGTTATGCCCCGAACACTTTTACTGGCAGCTCCGACCATTTGGTTTCCAAAGCATTTTATTTCAATGATCCCGAAGGTAATGGGATCGAGCTGTACTGGGACCGCGACCGTAGCGAATGGAGCTGGGTACACGGTCAAGTCGAAATGGACTCCTTGTTCTTAGATCCAAATCAGTACCTGCGCGAATACCTGACCGAGGATGCGGTAGAAAACCCCATCATTGGGGACGCCACGATCGGACACGTGCATCTGCAAGTCGGCGAGGTTGATGCCGCGAAGAAATTCTATGTCGATTGGCTGGGCTTCGATGCCACACACGCCAATACTCCCGGTGCGCTATTTGTCAGCGCAGGCGGATATCACCACCACATGGCCATGAATGTGTGGAACAGCCGTGGCGCTGGTCGTCGCGCTAAGACTTTAGGCTTGGGCGAAGTCGATATTATTCTGCCTAGCTCTGACGATGTCGGTGAAGTGGCAGAACGCGTCAAGCACTACGGTGTACAGGTGGCCGATGATGGACGCACCCTCAGTTTTGAAGACCCTTGGGCAAACACCCTTCGTATTCAAACCGAAGAAGCCTAATCCCTTCGGATTGATCACTAAAAACACCGGTCATAAACCGTAGGCCACGCGCTGAGCGCGGGCCAGGTTTATGACCGGTGTTTTCTTCCAGCCGGTTCCGTAGAGACCTAGATGGTTACGGACCCTTTAGGGGTTGAGAAGGTAACTTCTGCAATGCCAGGTGTGCCGGAAGGCGAAATGTATCTAATATTGAGGTCCTCGACCAGCTCATCAGAATCGCTCAAGCCCAACCAGTCGCGTACTCGTGGCCGGTTGCCGGCGATGGTGATGGATTCAATGGCCGCCTGGGCGGGTTCAGCCTGTGAAGGGTGAAGAGCCTCAGTGCCTGCATTCCATTTCAGAATATAAGGAACCTGCGGATCGGCGATCAAGCCTTTGATGCCGATCTGCTGCCACTCGAGCGTGCGTCCATCTGGGAACGTACGGCTGCCCGGCACAGCACGACGGTCAAGCCGTTCTTCGAACGGGCTCATGTCATCCACGGAGACGACCCAACCCATCCAGCCGCCACCCATATTTGAGCGGGCACGTACGGCCTGTCCAAACGGAGCTTTTTCAGCTGCGGGGTGTTCGAGTACTTCAACAATTTCGAAGTACTGGCGGTTTTTCATCGGGAAAAATACGTTACGCGTCCCGAAACGCGGGTGAACGCCACCGTTGACCCAGTCAATGCCGAGCATCTCAGCAATCTTGTCGGCGGTGGCACGGAGTCCCTCGGGACCTACAGCATACGAAACATGATCCAAGCGCATGTTCAACAGCATGGCACGAGATGAGCCCGAAAATTGAAATGTGTCACATTATTGGGCAACCCTCGGGGGCTTTCTCATTACGAAACGCCCTTGTCATCGCAGCTTTAGGAGTTTTCTCGTAGATTCTCGACTAAAACGCCTATATTACTTGAAAAGGCTTGAATATCAGCTTTAGTCCAGAGCTGCGCGTCCCACCCCGCGAGAAGGCAACCAAATAACAAGCCCCTCAACCTTCGAGCTCCCGCCCGGGATCCCCGAAGGTTGAGGGGCTTGTTGGTAAGGCTAGGTCTTAGTAGCGCATGAGTGCTGCAACGTCTTCCACTCGGCCATCAGAAATGATAACGATGTCTCCAGAGTTGAGCTTGGTATGCAAGATAGCGGTATTGACATCACCGGTGCCATCTGAAGCATTCATCGAGGGGTTGATAAATAATGTGTCAATGCGTCCTGCTACGGCGGCTTCGCGAATCAGATCCGGCTGAGTCTCGCCTAGACCGGTGCCCGATACGTCAGCGAACCGTTCATATGCGGCGTCGTCATTAGCTGCAAAGTGAGGACGCACAACCTCCCAGCCAGCTTGTTGCAACTGCAGGTGAGTGAGAGTATCCGGATTGCCGGGTATGAACTCTTCCGCGATCACTGGATAGGACGACGAAGCTTTGATACCGGAAACGTTTTCCGCCACGCCTGCTACCACCAGAGGTTGGGAGCGTGCGCGACCAAGGAGATCACCCAGAGACGATCCAACCTCTTGAAGGAAGCGGTTGTTGTCGGTTTCCTGGACGTCTGAGGCGCCACCCTGCCCATGGAAGACGGCTCCACCGGCACCCACATTGCGGTTTTGCAGTTGAGCTTGGCGGTTATCTGTATCCACAACATCTTCGAGAGATTCGGGAACAATATCCTGCAGGTCCAACTGCACGACGGAATCTTTGGTTGCATCAAGCACGCGTACCTTGTTGCGAGAGATCGCCAAGATGTAATAGGCGTGGGACTTGGTGAGGGTTTCGGCAATGGGGCGCAACACAAAGTGTTCTGCAACATGGGTGTACTCAGACAGGGGTACGCCCAGCCGGTAGATCAAATTCAAGCCCCGCGCTGCGAACAAGGCTAGCGATTCCCCTTGTTGACGCAAGAACGGAGCATCGGTCGCAATGGCATCAAAAGGCGCCATCATGTCTTTTGCATCGGATTCTGGGACTCCCGCATTGACCAGCTTGCGGCGGGCCTCATTGACCAGCGATTTAACGCGAGTCGCGGTGTCACGGGGATGGTGTTGGGGAGGAGCGGTCGGCAGAAAAATCGTGACCTTCGGGCCGGTGGCTTCGGCCATCGCCTTTAGGTCATCGGCTGTGATCTCATCAAAGTATCCGAGTTGTTCCATGTGACAACAATACAACTTGTCGGAGCCATTTTGGAGGGTTGATCTACGAAATTGATTTCGGAAAAACTCAAATTCTGCTCAGTGTGACAATCCGGGTCAATTGAGGTCGCGACTTCAACGAATTTCTGGCATAGTAGTGCGTATTGGTCACGAGTGTCAGTAGTAATGCCCCGGCTTACTGACCGGCAACCCTCCACCGCGGTGGGGTGCCCCGGGTGAGGACCAGGTCTCATAA
>CAZAAP010000181.1:0-3330 GCA_964482935.1 uncultured Enteractinococcus sp. | reverse complement strand
GATGGACCGTCAAACGGGCTACGATCCGGTTCGTCCGATTTATCTCCGGGGAAATGCGGCAGCTTCCGACGAGGGTCCATCCCCTCGATGCGTGGTCCATAGGGCTGGTTTACCGTGACATCCGCAAGGTAAGACAATGCCCGCGAACCGCGGTCTTTCGATCGGTTGACCTGTGTGAGATATGGGTTCTTATCAATAAAGTCCGTTGCGACGTCACCGTCGATAAAATGTTGGTTATCAAAGACATTCATCAAAAACGGGATATTCGTCGCCACACCACGAACGCGGAACTCGGCAAGAGCGCGGCGCGCTCGACGAATAGCGGTTTGGAAATCACGGCCTCGAGCCGACATTTTGACCAGCATCGAGTCGAAGTGCGGTGAAATCTCGGCACCAGTATAGATTGTCCCGCCATCGAGACGGATGCCCGAGCCTCCGGCCGAACGATAGGCCGTGATCTTGCCGGTGTCGGGGCGGAAGTCATTGGCTGGATCTTCCGTAGTGATACGACACTGAATGGCGGCCCCACGGATTGACAGGTCATCTTGGCAAATACCAAGATCTTCCAAAGACGCACCGGCCGCGATGCGTAGCTGAGAAGCTACAAGATCGACGTCGGTAATCTCTTCAGTGATGGTGTGTTCTACCTGGATGCGGGGGTTCATTTCGATGAATACGTGCTGCCCAGCACGTTCACCTTCAGTATCCACCAAGAATTCAACCGTGCCCGCGTTTTGATAATTCATGGCCTTGGCGAACTTAACGGCATCATCGTAGAGACGCTGCCGCAGTTCTTCGTCAATATTCGGCGCCGGGGCGATCTCTATCACCTTCTGGTGACGGCGTTGCATCGAACAATCACGTTCAAAAAGGTGCACGACGTTGCCGTAGTTATCCGCAAGAATCTGGACCTCAATGTGTCGCGGACGCAGGACGGCTTGTTCGAGAAAAGCGGTCGGATCGCCAAACGCTGTTTCTGCCTCGTGCATTGCACTTTTGAGCGCATCGGGCAGCTCTTTTGCCGATTCGACCCGGCGCATACCGCGACCGCCACCACCAGCTACAGCCTTAACGAAAAGTGGAAACCCAATGTCATCGGCCTGAGTTATGAGTTCTTCGGCATCTGCGGAAGGTTCCGTGGACTTCAACACAGGCACACCGGCACGCTCGGCTGCGCGCAAGGAGGCGACCTTATTTCCAGTCTGTTCCAATACCTCGGCCGGTGGACCCACAAAGGTCAAACCATTTTCTGTGGCCTTCCGTGCAAGCTCAGCATTCTCAGCCAAAAATCCGTAGCCAGGATAAATGGCATCAGCACCTGATTCCAACGCAACTTTAATAATGCTGTCGACGTCGAGATACGCGCGGACAGGGTGGCCTTCCTCACCGATCCGGTAAGCTTCATCAGCTTTTTGGCGGTGTATTGAGTTACGATCCTCATAAGGAAAGACAGCGACCGTCTTGGCGTTGAGTTCGTGGCACGCGCGGAAGGCGCGAACAGCGATCTCGCCACGGTTAGCGACCAATACTTTCTTAAACATTGGTTCACCACCGTTCGATGGGGCCGAGTGATCTTGATTTTCAGCCAAGGTTCCTCCATGGTGTTTTATAGTGCTGTCACGATTGGAAACAGACGCTAGGTAAGTTCAAAGATACCGGTTCTGTATACATTGAACATATGTGATACTACCCACGTTCTTGCTCATTGCAAACAATATGTACCCAAAAGGGTCTGTCCCAGAACTCATCGTGTTGCTTGCTAGAATGTGGTATCGACCAAAACGTCTATTACATAAATAAGGTGCAATCGTAGTGCAGGTTATCTCTATTTCCAGCCTCAAGGGCGGCGTTGGCAAAACTTCCATAACCCTTGGTTTGGCATCTGCAGCATGGGCAGCTGGCATCTCGACCTTGGTAATCGATCTCGACCCGCACGCTGATACGACCACCGGCCTAGGCATCAAACATGAAGATTCCAGTTCCGACATAGGCACCATGTTGCGTAAACCGAAACAGTTTCGCTTGCGCGAACACGTTGTAAGTTCGGGTTGGATGGAAACGAACCAACCCGAAGGCGCAGAAACCGGGGTGTTAGATGTCATTCGTGGTTCAGCGAAAACCTCACTGTTTGAGAAAGTATCAACCCGGCGCCGAGAAATTAATCGCCTTGTGACGCTGTTAGATGAGACCGACGGTTACGATCTGATCCTCATCGATTGCCCACCCGCTCTCAATGGTGTCACTCGTATGGCATGGGCGGCATCGACCGATGTCCTCTTAGTAGCGGAACCCAGCCTGTTTTCTGTTGCCGGCACAGAACGGACGTTCCGTGCGCTGGATCTATTCCAGCGCGAGTACGCCCCGAAGCTCAAAAACACAGCGGTAGTAGTCAACCGGGTCCGCACTGCATCAACAGAACACAAATATCGGTTGGCTGAGATGCGTCGAATGTTCGGTCAGCGATTATTAGATGTACAAGTCCCCGAGACGTCCAATTGGCAGCAGATTCAGGGGGCTGCGTGGCCAGTACATGCCTGGCCGGGTGACACGGCGTCGACAGCGGCTCGCACCTTCGACCACCTGCTCAAAGACCTATACCAGCCCAAAGTGTCTTCACGCAGGGCTCTGCAGAGCTGAGCAGTGTCGGAAGACGACTACCAAGTCCAGAAACACAAAACCCGGTTATGTATACATAACCGGGTTTTGGCTTAAGAAGTTGAGCGACGGGTCCTCCGCGTTAGGAGGCGGTCTTTCTGCGCGTGGCGCGGCGGAATGCGAGCTCATCATCAGGAAAACCAGCATCGATCTGACTATCGGCGAGCCGCTCGGCTGGTAGTTGGGAAAGCGTACCTTCGACTTCGCGCCATACGCGTCCAACGGCGATGCCGTAAACACCTTGACCGCCCTGAACGAGGTCGATGACTTCGTCAGCCGAGGTGCATTCATAGACGGAAGCGCCGTCGGACATTAGGGTGATCTGTGCAAGATCTTCAACGCCACGCTCGCGCAGGTGCTCGACTGCTGAACGAATCTGTTGAAGCGAAACACCGGTGTCTAGGAGTCGCTTAACGACCTTGAGGACTAATACGTCGCGGAACGAATACAACCGCTGTGTTCCAGACCCTTCCGCCCCGCGCAGTGAGGGGACCACCAATCCGGTGCGTGCCCAGTAGTCAAGCTGTCGGTACGTAATACCGGCTGCGTTGGATGCTATAGGACCGCGATAACCGCAGTTATTGTCTAGCCACGGCGCATCGTCGTTAAACAACACACCCTGGTTGCCAGCGCTAAGACTCTGGCGATGCCCTGGATCACTCGGGTGAGACACTA
>CAZAAP010000180.1:0-3340 GCA_964482935.1 uncultured Enteractinococcus sp. | reverse complement strand
GGTTACTCGAGGTACAACTTGCGACGGTGCCTCTCTCTTTTGATCGATCTCCCGGAAAGTCCTAAAGACCCATGCCTCCAAGAACAGACGATGTCCAGCATCTAGTGGACCAACTGGCCGAGAGCTTACGTCGGTCCGTATCCGTCGACGATCGCTCCCGCCACTACCTCACGTCCAGTCGCCACTTTGGCGATCTGGATGACTTGCGGGTAAACGTTTTATTATCGCGAGAGCTCAGTCATGAAGCATCCGAGTACTTATTTAGTTTCGTAGATGCGGCACAGAGTGCAGGGCCGATTGAAGTACCGGCGAACCCTTCCCTTGGGATCGCTCGTCGAAGATGCTACCCGGTTCAAAAAGATGACGCTTTCGTGGGTTACCTCTGGTTGATCGGTGATGCTACGAAAGCAGAAGATCGCCTCATTGCCCAGACCCTCCCCTTAATCGCTGAAGCTCTCATCCATCGCTCCCCCAGCGCTCCTCAGCAGGATTCAGACCTATGGAATTCCTTACCACTAAAAATTGCCCGCTCACAACACCAAGCAATGCAAGAACTCTGGAGCAATCAAACAATTGATCTCAGTACTCAAATAGCAGTGATCATTTCATACGCGCCTGACATCAGCATTGAGGCTACTGCTCTTGCTCAATATCTCGATCATTTCACTGCGCGATCTCCACTTGATCGCAGAGTCTTGCGTACACCTGCAGCCGCGCGCGGCGACCTCGCGCTAACTCTTCTCCGTTTCCCTGCAGGCCAAGTGCCTGAGAATCTTCAAATGGCTCAAACCCGCAGTCGGAAAGAACACGAAAGCCTAGGTATAGCTTCGGGTCATAGTAATTGGGGCCGGTTAGGAGAACTAGAAGGGCTGCTCACTCAAGCAGCCCTGGCAGCATACACGGCCTTTGAGTGGGAGCAATCGGTCGTGCCGTGGTCCGAGACAAGTTACTTTGGTCTTTTGCTGGAAGCTGTCCTGGAGGACCCAACTCAGGTCATACCATCGCAGGTTGCTCGGCTACGCACCACAGGAGCTAGCGCAGACCTCATCAAAACTGCCGTTGCTTTCTTTCAAGAAGCCGGCGATATATCCAAGACCTCCGAACACCTTCGAATCCACCGTACGACCCTCTACTACCGGCTTGCACGTATTGAAGAACTAACTGGTTACGATCTGAAAAGTGGGAACGATCGGCTAGCGCTTCAAATCGGAACCACCCTTATGAAGTTTCTTGAAACTTCCCTGCCCGCTTTCCTACATTCAGAGGAAAACTAACTGAGAAGTTCATACGGATGCATGTGGTTCTGATTCTACTCTCCGCCTAAGCTCAAACCAGAGATCACAAGTGGCCTACGTCACACCCATCGACTTCAGGTCATGCTCCAGCGCGTAAAGGATCTACGCATGGGCGAGCAGATGCGCGAACCAACTTGTCACTTCACCCTTCGTGGCGACAACCACTCGCTCACTATCCAGCGTCAAGTTCTGAGCTCATCTGAAATCCCATGATGGTCCATCCATGGGATGGATAACGCCCACCCGAGTTTCGCGCCACCATTAGGTTATATGCCCCATATCCAGGGGCACGGATATTGCCTATCTGCCGACTGTCATTACTCATCAAACGCTTTACTTTGAACGCTTCGACAGATAATTCTCACGCTTCAACCAGAGAGGGACGCTCTAGTGACGATTGCTAGTAAACAAAAGACTTCGCCCACAACTAGGCCACCCAAGCGCACATTCATCAGCAAAATGATGGAGCCGCTAAACAGAGTCGTGGAACGACTCATACCCTCGGCCCTCATATTCGCCATCGGTCTGACAGTGGTTGTACTTGCCATGGCGCTCTGGCTGACCCCGAGCTCTCCCTCGGAAGTCCTGCAAGAATGGGGGACGGGCCTTTCCGGTCTTCTGGAATTCATGACCCAGATGGCGCTCATGCTATTTCTGGGCTTCATGCTCGCGCATACCAAACCATTTAGTCGCTTGCTCACCAGGCTCGCTCGGATTCCGAATACGCCGATGCAAGCATATTTATTCGTGTTCTTGCTCGCGGCAATGGCCTCACTCGTTACGTGGGGGTTAGGCCTTGTGGTTGGTGGGCTAATGGCTAGAAAAGTTGGAGAGGAGGCGAAACGCCGCTCTATTCAAGCTCACTTCCCAATGTTGGTAGCTTCAGGTTTCTCCGGCTTTATCGTCCAACACATGGGGTATACGGGGGTCGGGCCGCTGACGGCTGCGACACCGGGCTCCTTCTTAGCAGAACACCTCGGTCAGCCACTTTCAACAAGTGAAACTATTTATTCCAGCTGGAACTTGGTGGCTATTGTCATCGTCATCGCAGTAGTAGCCGCCACGTTGTACGTTATCGCTCCACGCGGAGTAAAAATCGTTCCGTTTTCAGGGGAGCTATCGGAAGAAACGACCACGCGACAAGAAACAGACAAGACTCCTGCGGAGCGGTTAGACGCTAGCCGAATCTTCACCCTGATCCTTGGCACTATCCTGGCGCTCTATGTCATCCAGTATTTCGCAACAGGTGGCGAAATTGTGCTCGACATTGTGAATTGGACCTTCTTGGCACTTGTATTCTTGCTAGTGAAAAGTCCCGTAGAAGTTATTCAGTTAGCTCGTCACGCGGCTACAAACGTAGGCGAGATCCTTCTCCAGTTCCCGCTCTATGCAGGAATCTTAGGGGTCATGTCCGGTACTGGCCTAATGGCCGTGATATCAGGTTGGTTCATTCAGTTTGCCTCTCCAGAGCTGCTGCCGATCGTGGCGTTTTTATCAGCCGGGCTGGTCAATATGGCTGTTCCCTCGGGAGGCGGGCAGTTTGCCGTCCAAGGCCCCCTCATGCTCGACGCGGCTGCAGCATCAGGCGTAGACCCCTCTATTGTCATCATGGCCGTGGCCTACGGTGACCAATGGACGAACATGATTCAGCCATTCTGGGCCTTACCGCTGCTCGCGATTGCAGGTCTACGGATCCGCGACATACTCGGGTATACAACGGCGGTACTTGTGACCTCTGGCATCGCATTTCTCGGCATATTGTTCGTCGTCGGCACCTTCATTATCTAAACCTCAAACTAATTATCTCTTCACGTTATTTAAGGAGCATCTACCATGTTGGAAAAAAAGAACGAACACGCGTTTGACTTGTCGTTGCATGGCGGCTTGGGGCGAATGACGATAGAACATCATTTTGCTGGAATAACTCGGCTTCCAGTTGCAGTGCAGACCTGGGTTTTGGAACCCGGCGCAACCGAGGGGATGCACACTCACGACGAACCAGAGCTAGAGGAGCTATATATCGTCGTTTCAGGAACAGCAGAAAT
>CAZAAP010000179.1:0-3376 GCA_964482935.1 uncultured Enteractinococcus sp. | reverse complement strand
AGCTGGGCATTGGTTTTGAGTTCTATTTGACGTGACATGTCTGGTGCTGATTTCTCTAAGAGTTGGGTGGGTCTCGATACGAGGAGTGAGACTGTGATGAATCTTCTTCAAGGGTAGTTCGTTGCGGTGGTGGTTACCAAAAATGCTTACCGAAGTTATCGGGCAACGAAAAACCGACCCGGGATCGGGTCGGTTTTTCACAAATTGCAGAGCTTATTTGCTGGTGCGCGGTTTGATGACCGGGAGTGTTCCGGTCCGAGCCCGGATGTTATAAATCGTCTGGAGGAGACGTTCTGTGATGTCATCGATGGCGCCGGTGCCGTCCACACGGCCTACGATGCCCTGTTCGACGTAGCTTTCGATAAGATCTGCGGTCTCTTTGTGATAGAGATCCAGGCGGTGTTGGATGACTTCGGCAGTGTCATCCGAACGACCTTCAGTCTCTGCGCGGGCCAGCAGACGTTCGATGATTTCCTCATCGGGTACTTCTAACACCAGGACAGCGGTGAGGCTCTCGCCGTTGTCCTCCAAGATCTCGTTGAGCGCTTCGACCTGACCTTCGGTGCGTGGGTAACCGTCTAGGAGCCAACCATTTGCGACATCTTTGTGGGTCAGTCGATCGGCGACCATCCGGTTGGTCACCTCGTCAGGCACGAAGTTACCGGAGTCAATGTAGCTTTTGGCTTCTCTCCCGAGATCGGTGAGTTCCTTGACGTTATAGCGGAAGATGTCACCGGTGGAAATCGCCGGGATGGCCATCTTGTCTGCAATACGGACCGCTTGGGTGCCTTTTCCTGACCCTGGAGGGCCCATGATGAGCAAACGTGTCATAGATTGTCCTGTCCTAGTTCTTTGGGTCTCGTGTCGTTGTGTTCCAGGCTAGCGCAGCAAGCCCTCATAGTGACGTTGTTCCATTTGTGCGTCGATCTGTTTGATTGTGGTCAAGGCTACCCCAACCATAATCAAAATCGAGGTACCGCCGAATGGGAAGTTCTGGTCTGCGCCGATTAGCACGAATGCAATCAGAGGCAGCATCGCGATCAGACCCAAGTACAAGGCTCCCACGAAGGTTACTCGGGAGATGACGTATTCCAAGTATTGGACGGTTGGACGGCCGGCCCGAACGCCTGGAATAAAGCCGCCTTGACGTTTCATATTATCGGAAACATCTTGCGGGTTGAAAGTGATCGTCACGTAGAAATACGTGAAGAAGATCGTCATGAAGAAGAACACTGCCATATACAGCGGATGCGAGCCGGTGCCAAAGTACTGCTGCAACCACACGATCCAACCGGCAGGCTCACTGCCGTCGGTTGGCATATTGAACTGGATCAAGATCTGCGGCAGCATTAAGATCGAGGATGCGAAGATCACTGGGATAACGCCCGCCATGTTCACTTTGATCGGGATGTAGGTGGTGGTGGAGCCTACGGTCCGCCGCCCGATCTGGCGGCGTGCGTATTGCACGGGGATCCGGCGCTGGGAGTCTTCAACGAAGACGATCAGCATCATGACTAAGATACCGATGACCATCACGAGACCGAAGATTCGCCAGCCCTGGGTCTGCCAGATGGCACCCAGACCCGCTGGGAAACCTGCAGCGATCGATACGAAGATCATCAGTGACATACCGTTGCCGACGCCGCGTTCGGTAATCTGTTCACCCATCCACATGATGACGATGGCGCCCATGGCGAGGGTCAGCACGAGTAGCAGGGTCGCCCAGATGCTGTCGTCGTTGAGGAGTGAGACGTTACAGTTCAGCAGGGCACCAGAGCGTGCCAGTGTGGCGATGGTCGTCGCGTTGAGGAGTGCCAGTCCGACTGTCAGGTAACGGGTGTACTGTGTCAGGCGCGCTTGGCCTTCTGGACCCTCTTTTTGGAGTCGTTCAAACGCTGGGATGACCACGCGCAACAGCTGGGTGATGATTGCTGCGGTGATGTAGGGCATGATGCCCAAGGCAAAGATCGATACCTGCAGGAGTGCCCCGCCGGAGAACATATTCACAAACGAGTACAGTCCACCAGTGGTATCACCTTGGGCCAGACACATTTGCACGGTACCGTAATCAACGGTAGGTGCGGGGATGAAGACGCCGATCCGGTAGATGGCGATGACCGCCAAGGTAAATAGGATCTTGGTTCGCAGATCTGGGGTTTTAAAAACCCTGGCTATCGTGCTGAACAAGTGTCCTCCTGACAATAGTGCGAGACTGCACTTTTCTTCGATTCAACAGAGCGTCGAATCATTTGTACACGGTGGTGCCAAGCGAAAGGCACGCATCGCATTCTAACGTTAAAACCCACGGCCCTCGACCTGTGACGTGACACGTCAGTGGTCGAGGGCCGTGTGAAAGCTCACGCTGTTCCAAGTCGAAACAGGTTATGCAGTGGTGGTTGTGCCTCCGGCTGCTGCAATTTTTTCAACTGCAGATTTGGAGAATGAATCGGCGGTCACATTGACTGCGACACCGATGTCACCTGAGCCGAGAACCTTGACCGGCTGATTCTTGCGAACCAGGCCCTTGGCCACGAGGTCAGCGACAGTCACGTCGCCACCTTCTGGGAAGGATTCGGTCAGTTTGTCGAGGTTGACAACCTGGTAGTTGATTTTGGCAGGGTTTTTGAAACCGCGCAGTTTCGGAAGGCGCATGTACAGCGGCAGCTGTCCACCTTCGAAGCCTGCTGGCACCTTGTTGCGAGCACGTGTGCCCTTGGTACCACGGGTCGCGGTTTTACCACCCTTGCCGCCTTCACCACGACCGTAACGCAGCTTGCGCTTGTGCGCGCCTTTTGCGGGACGTAGGTCGTGAAGTTTTAGCGCTTCTTGTTGTTCTTCAGCCATTAGTCGACCTCCTCGACCTTTACCAGGTGGGACACGGCATTGACCATGCCCACGGTGACGGCGTCGGCTGAGCGGGTAACGGTCTTGCCGATACCTCTCAGGCCGAGCGACCGCAGGGTTTCAACATGCTGGGGCTTGCGGCCGATGGCCGAGCGTACCTGTGTGATGGTCAGGGTTGCGTCGGATGGCACAAGGTTCTTCGGAGTTGATTCGAAGTTTGCCATGTTTAGGCACCTGCCTTTTCTTCTGCACGCTTGGCGCGGGCCTCTTCGATCGTGCGCAGCATGAATGCTGGAGCAACCTCGTCGATTGGCAGTCCACGGCGAGCTGCGACCTCTTCAGGGCCTTCCAGCTGGCGCAGTGCGTCAACGGTTGCGCGAACGATGTTGATGGCGTTGGCCGAGCCCATGGACTTGGACAGCACGTCGGCGATGCCGGCTGCTTCCAGGACCGCACGGACTGGACCACCAGCGATAACACCGGTACCCGGGGAGGCTGGACGCAGCAGGACAACGCCTGCAGCATCTTCACC
>CAZAAP010000178.1:0-3428 GCA_964482935.1 uncultured Enteractinococcus sp. | reverse complement strand
CCGACCCGGAAACGTCCGCCAGCGACATTGGCATAACCGATGCCATAACCATCCATTTGGGAGTTATCGAATCGTGGCGATGGATGCTTCGTCACCAGATCTGCGGCAAGTCGACGGCCAAGAGCATCGGTTAGCGGTACCGACACGGCTGGTAGCTCCCCCACCGTATCGAGCAATAATCGAGCCAACGTGTCCGCGTAGATCGCCGTTGACATTGTCACGAGTCATCTCCTGATTCGGTCACTGCCCAATCACCCGATTTGCCGCCGGTTTTCTCGAGGACTTTGATATCGGTTATGACTGCTCGCGCATCAACAGCTTTGATCATGTCATAGACCGTCAACGCTGCGGTTGAGGCCGCTGAAAGAGCTTCCATCTCGACTCCGGTGACACCTTGGGTTTTAACCAGGGTAACAATCCGCAATGTGCCTGCTTGTGCATCGGCTTCGAAATCTACCGTGATTTTTCCTAACGGAATGGGATGGCACAGCGGCACCATCTCCCAGGTTTTCTTAGCGGCCATAATACCTGCGACACGGGCAACAGGAAGTGCATCGCCTTTTGGGAGGTCGGCGTCCATGATGAGGTCGATGACATCGCTTCGTGTATGCACCACCGCTTGCGCTCGCGAGGTCCGAGCTGTTGTGTCTTTACCGGTGACATCCACCATGTGGGCTGATCCATCTGAGCGGACGTGACTGAGCTGGTGGTCCATGAGTGCCTTTCATCGTCGATTGACAGGGCCTAGACTAACTATAAGATGAAACACCTATCCCCCGCCCTCACATCCCGAACAACGCGTTGAGTGTTGCGACGGTAAGGAGCATTTTTTGACTGGTTTGATAGACCAATTTGGTCGCACCGCCACTGATCTTCGGATGTCGTTGATCGATAAGTGCAATCTACGGTGCCGGTATTGTATGCCTGCTGAAGGATTGGATTGGCTAAAAAAGACTGACATGCTCGCCGCCCACGAGGTCGTCCGGTTGGCAGACATTGCGATCACGCACTTGGGTATTGAAAAAATCCGCTTCACGGGTGGAGAACCGTTAGTACGCGCTGATCTTGTGAGCATCATCAGGGATGTGCACACTGCTCATCCCAACGTGGAACTATCCATGACCACCAATGGCATCAATCTTGAAAAAAAGATTGATGATCTCGTGACAGCCGGATTAGCTCGAATCAACGTTTCTCTAGATACCGTCTGCGCTGAAACATTTGCGAAGATCACACGTCGCGCTCGGCTTCCCAAGGTGCTGGAGGGCTTGCACGCAGCTAAAGCTGCAGGACTAGACCCTATCAAGATTAATGCCGTGCTCCTTCGAGGCATCAACGATGATCAGGCCGCAGAACTCCTGACGTGGACTCTCGAACACGGCTACCAATTACGCTTCATCGAACAGATGCCCTTGGATGCCGATCACAACTGGACACGGGACAATATGGTGACGGCTGCAGAAATTCGTGACCAGATCGCCAAGGTGTATACGCTCACTCCGCAGGAAGCACCCCGCGGATCCGCACCCGCAGAGCTTTTCGATGTGGTTTCCCCACAAACCAAAGAAAAACTAGGCACAGTAGGAATCATTGCTTCAGTAACAGAGCCGTTCTGCGCTGCTTGCAGCCGGACCCGTATCACTGCTGATGCAAAAGTTCGGTCCTGTTTGTTTTCGCATACCGAAACCGACCTGATGGAATTGCTTCGAGACGGTTCTTCCGATGAGGCGATCGCCGATGCGTGGCGGGAAGCAATGTGGCAGAAGCCAAAAGCCCACGGGCAAACGAAAACCGGATTGGGTATGCCCGGCTTCGTCCAACCCGAACGTACGATGAGCGCCATCGGCGGCTAGCCGTGATGCCGACTGCCGATTTATTTGCCATCATTCTGGCCGGTGGTGCCTCGTCTCGGCTCCACTCGTCGAGCCCCGAACCTATTGTCGACAAACCTTTTCTGGAACTTGAGGGGTCTCCGATGATCACTCGGGTCCTCACCGCTGCACGACGGGTAGTGGCCCCGGAACACCTCGTCGTTGTGGGGCCTGAATCACTACCGACCGGAGAAGTCACGACAGTTTATGAGGACCCACCTCAATCAGGGCCGTATATGGCAGTACATACGGCCCTGCAGTATTTCAAACGCCAATTTGGTGCTGCTCAATCCCATCAAGGGGTCATGATTCTGGCGGCGGATATGCCGCATATCGATGCAGGCATCGATTTGCTCTACGAACATCACCGGCGGAGCATGGGAGACGAGTCGGGGGCGATCATTGAGTCAGCAGGGCATCTACAACCCCTGCTGTCGTATGTTCCTCGACCAGTAGCTGAGCAAATATTTGCTCAGCCAATTCTCGAAGCCGGCATACTTCGAACATTGAGATCTATTGAGTATCGAGTGATCACGGCGGATCCAGCGATCTCGGACGATCTAGATACATATGAGGACGTGCTGAAACACGGCGCTCGATGGTCACGTGAGGAAGCTACAGACCAAGAAAGTATTCGGCGGAATATTCCAGGACGTCACCGTTCAATATAGGTGGATGGTCATAGCCTAATACTGCGGACAGTCCCAATCGGAACAAGGTGCCGTGGCCGACCAGGATCACGTTATGCGCACGATTGCCGGCTGCGATAGATCGAAAAGCCTCTAGGGCTCGGGCCTGTACGGTCTCATCCGACTCTTCCGCGCACATAAGCTCACTACGAGTCTCTTCATCAAAATCTCCCAGGTGGACACCCTCCGCCGGGCCAAAGTCACGTTCGATGAGATTATTAACTCTGTGGACTCGCACGACGTTTAGGATTTCAGCAATGCGCTGGGCAGTCTGGACTGACCGCATCAAAGGCGAGGAGTAAATTGTGTGCCAAGGTCCATTACGTTGAAGGCTCTGCGCCGCTTTGGTTGCTTCGAAGTACCCTTCAGCATTCAGCGGGTTGTCTGTTCGACCTTGGAGTAGTCGCTTCCGGCTCCATTCGGTGCGTCCATGTCGAACAAAAGCCCACTTCATGATTCATCCTCAATTGTCGCTGAACAGCTGTTCTACGAATGTACGAGGCTGATGTTACCGCTCTGTGAGGTGGCGAGTTCTACCTAGTGAATAATCGATGTCTATCAGGTAACACCCTGCCTAAAGGCAGCTGGCTGGTGAGCCAACGACATCAGTTGTAGACACCTGGTGGTTAAACACATCACCCCACTGCGATATGCAGCGGGGTGATGTAGACGTTAGATCAAAACTTAAGCTGACCTTCCGAAACTGAAGCTTACTTCACGGTTACGGTTGCGCCTGCGGCTTCGAGTGATTCCTTGGCAGCGTCTGCAGCAGCTTTGTCGACGCCTTCGAGGACAGCCTTTGGAGCGGCGTCAACGAGGTCTTTAGCGTCTTTCAGACCCAGGGAGGTCAGAGCGCGTACTTCTTTAA
>CAZAAP010000177.1:0-3440 GCA_964482935.1 uncultured Enteractinococcus sp. | reverse complement strand
CCGGTGAGTACTTCGCGAAATCGGTGACGCCGCTATCTTCAAGTACGTCTTCACATAGCACCGTTTGGCCGGCGTAGCGGGCTGGTTGTGACGTCAGGACAGTATATGCGGCATCCGAATATACGTCAGGTGTTCTGGAGCGCTCATACATTTCACTCCCGCCCAGGGCGTATTGCACTGCCGCGGTCTGGATAGTGGTTTTGGGCCACAGGCATGTGGCCGGAATATTATTTTGCGCTCCGATACCGAGCGTGGCCAAGCTCATGCCATATTTGGCCATCATGTAGGCGGGTGCAGCCCCAAGCCACTTCGGCGACGTGTTAAGCGGCGGCGACAGGCTGAGAATCCTCGGGTCTGCTGACTCTTTAAGATGTGGCACAGCGGTTCTGGTAAGCAAAAAGGTGCCTCGAGTGTTGACGTCTTGCATCAAGTCGTAGCGTTTCATGTCAATGTCGGCCGCAGCTTCTAGGTTGATGGCTGAGGCATTATTGATCACGATATCGATGCCGCCGAATTCATCATGGGCGGCTGTTACTGCTGCTTGCACATCAGCTTCTTCTCGTACGTCACCAACTACCGGGAGTGCTTGGCCACCCGCTGTGCGGATCTCTTCGGCTGCGGTATAGATGGTGCCCGGCAATTTCGGATGTAGCGTGGCAGTCTTGGCCAACAGGACGACGTTCGCGCCATCTTCCCCAAGTCTTTTCGCGATGGCCAAGCCAATACCGCGGCTCCCGCCAGAGATCACCACAGTTTTATTGCGCAAGCTAGAATCTGCCACGATCGCTCCATTTCGTTGGGATGTTGCTTAGGTTACATTGTGCCAGTATTTCCCGATACCGCAAGTATCAGCTATATGGCTTGAAACCAATTGCTATCCGCGCGCCCGGCTTATCATGTCCATCCAATGTGACACCCTTAGAGGTATGGAGATTTCGACTGCGATTGTGCTGTGTGTTCTGATTGCCGTGCTATTTTTTGGCGCCGGTTACGTGGTGGCAAAGCGTACCGACGGTGGTCCATCGGATGGGACCGCAGAGGCTGCACTGCGTGAACAATTAGCCACCGCTCAGACCCGTGCGGAACTTCTGGATCGCCAGCGCACCGAAGATCGTCAGCAGTTTCAATCGCAGCATCAGATTTTGCAGATGTTGGGCCCCTTGTCACAACAGCTCGACCAGCTAGGGACCCAAGTGTCACAACTTGAACGCGACCGTGGTCAACAGTATGGCCAACTATCTCAGCAGCTGCGGACCGCTCACTTGACCGATTCGGCGCTGTTAGAAAATACCCAGAAACTGGTCGCAAGCTTGCGGTCATCATCGGCTCGTGGTCACTGGGGTGAAGTCCAGCTGCGGCGAATCGTTGAAGCCGCAGGAATGTTGCAGCACACCGACTTCGAAGAACAAGTGCATTTGCGCGTCAATACTGCGGAACGAGATGGCGAACAATTCCGCCCAGACATGCTCGTACACCTACCAGGTGGCAAGTCGCTGATTATCGATGCGAAAGCACCCATGGCAGCAATTCTTCAAGCCGCCGAGATTCCGGCCGACGGCTCAGAAGAAGACCAACGGCGTCGAGCCGAACTTGAAGCAGCGCATGCTCGGGCTCTACGCGCCCACATCAAGGACCTCGGGACCAAAAAATACTGGACTGCCATGGACAATACGCCTGATCTTGTGGTGTTATTCCTCCCTGCAGAATCCCACCTATCTGCCGCACTTGAAGCCGATGCACAACTGCTAGATTATTCCTTTAGTCAAGGCGTAGCCTTGGTCTCCCCGGTCTCGCTGCTGGCCACCTTAAAATCCGTGGCATATTCCTGGCAGCAGGAAAACCTCGTAGATAATGCGCGCACCGTTTTTGCATCCGCCCGTGAACTGTATGAGCGCCTGGGACTGATGGGACGTCGATTGGACTCGCTGGGTAAATCAATCAACACGACGGTTACCCGCTTTAATTCGATGATGGCCACTCTAGAAGGTCGCGTGCTGCCTTCAGCCCGCAGACTCGAAGAACTTGATGCGTCTTTAGAAACCATTGAGGTCGCAGAACCTGTCCAACAGACCGCCCGTGATGTGACCGCGCCTGAACTCCAGGCCAATATCGATGTGACCGTTGGCCGTACCGAATCGGAGTAGTCATGGACCGGCAATCCCCAAAATCTATCGTTACCGACTTTCAACAGGCCTGGAACGCCCATGATGCTGACGCGTTAGCGGAGCTCTTCGTGGAAGATGCAGACTTCGTCAATGTCACCGGCCTGTGGTGGACGAATAAGGAACGCATTCGCACAGCCCACGCCTTTGGATTTGCCAACATTTTCGGCGACTCGATCATGACCGTGGGCCGAACGGAAATCCGCATGCTCGGTCATGACCACGCGCTCGTTCATGCCCGGGTGACCGTCACCGGGCAAAATACACCCGAGGGCTCCCGCGCCGAAGAACGCCGTACCGTGTTTAGTTTTGTGGTCGCCCGCTTTCATGACGATCAAAGCGACTACTGGCGGGCGGTATCAGCGCATAATACTGACGTTGTACCCGGCGGCCCTGATACCAATGTGAACTCCCCCGATGGCCAAACAGCCATGCGTTATCGGGCCTAAGACGACCGACGCCGATTGGCCGAAATAAACCCGCCCAAAATACCCAACAGTGCGATGCCCACTGCCGCGGCAATCCACACCAGCAGCAACGGATCAGCCCAATCCTGGACAGCACGCAATAACGGAGGCACCAGCGACAGGTCCGCATCTGCTTCAGCACTCTGGCCCAGTGTGTATTGCATCCATGAATACCCAATTTTCACGGCTGCGCCACACACTGCTCCGACGATTCCTGTCACCAGCAAGACAATCCAACGACTCCCCCGCGAAGCAATCACTGCTGCCATTATGAATATGATCGCAGCCAGCCCCAAAGTCGCCGGCCACAGCGTCATCAACTCTTCAGTCATGACAACTTGCTCGGCCGTCAACAAGCTCACCGGCGGAATGGACGTAGGCACTGTGGTGGGGGAATTGGCATCGACATTCAATGATGGAGCCTCAACTCCAGGAATACCGGCGGTGGCTTCCGCTACCGCATCCTCAATCATCGAGAGCGTCAGATCAGTGACCGGTCCCAACTGTAAATCAACCTGGGCATCAGTAGCGGCATCCGGAATAGCCTCGCTCGCAGCCATCCGGTCGCGCAACACGGAGATATCCTCTAACCACGCCACCCGGGTCTGTTCTAGTGATGCTGCCCACGCGGCATCAAAATCTTCATGCGAAACGATTCTGGCCGAGGCCTCCGATACGGCCTGGCGCAAGGCGTCATCCACCACGGCCACACCAGTGGTATCCGTTGCGAGATTGCCAATGGCACTCGGTACAGCAGCCTTAAACTCTTCAGCAGCTTCCCCAGCACCTAAGATATCTTGGATAGGTTCGG
>CAZAAP010000176.1:0-3445 GCA_964482935.1 uncultured Enteractinococcus sp. | reverse complement strand
CGGGCGGCTTCTTGAGTCTCGTGCATATCGGCCACGAGTTGGCGAATGTCGTCGTTAATTTCTTCGACTTCTTGAGCCCGATTGTGCAGCACGGGATCGCCGTGGATCACAATCGGCAGAACTTTGCCTTCAAACGCCACTTACAGCTCCACAATTTCAAATTCGAGCAGTTCGGAACCCGAAGCGACCGGTTTGCGTGGTTCGCCGTCCTCCGACGCATGGGCGGCGGCGTTGCCTCGCGAATCCCGCCAGTTCTCGTAATCCTCTTTGGAAGCCCACTGGGTGTAGACAAAATACTGGGTGTTTTCCCCGGTTGGACGCAACAGGTCGAAGCCTTCAAATCCCGGAGCTTGATCGACTGCATGCTTGCGGGCAGCAAAGCGTGCTTCGAGTTCTTCGCCTTGACCTTCTGGAACGCTCAACGCGTTAATAACCACGATCGACACGGGTGTCTCCTTCATGAAAAGAACAGGTGCACATCACCTTTCAGGATATCCTCAACGAGGACATGAAAGAGATGAGATGACGCAGAAACCACAGTTGTCAGCAGGGTTGCTGACGCTCCTGGGGATCGTTGCCACAATCGGTGCTTTTTCGACCGATATGTATCTGGCATCCTTTACTGACATTACCGAATCCCTGGGAGTCACACCAACGCAGGTGCAGCTCACGCTCACGACATTTCTCGCGGGGCTAGGGATTGGTCAGCTGATCTTAGGGCCAGCATCAGATAAATACGGACGACGTCGGGTGATGTTGGTTGCTTTGGGCGTGTTCGCGATTGCTTCGGTGGCACTGGTCTTCACTCCGAATATTGGTTTCTTTGTCGCGCTGCGCTTTTTGCAGGGTCTGGGTGGTGCAGCTGGGGGAGTCCTGGGCCGAGCGATCGCCGTGGACTTATCCGACGGGGCCACCGCGGTGCGGGCGCTCAGCCTGATCGCCACAGTAATTGGTTTAGGGCCGCTGCTTGCGCCACCCGTCGGTGGGGTGATTGCTGACTTCTTTGGCTGGCGCGGCGTGCTCGCCGTTTTGGCGGGCTTCGGAGTCGTAGTGTGGCTCTTGGCGCTGATTGCCATCCCGGAATCGCTCGCGCCGCAGCAACGCAGAACAGGCCCCATCCTGAGTGCCTACGCATCAATTTTCACTGTGCTGACCAAACCTGTCTTCCTATTTTCGACGGTCAGTTTCAGCTGTGGTTTCGGCGCGCTGATGTCCTATATCGCAGCCTCCCCGTTCGTTGGACAGTCCATCTTGGGGATGGGGCAGGTGTCGTACTCGCTGAGTTTTGCGTTGGCGGCCTCGGCGTTGATTTTTGCAAACCTAGTCAACGCACAGTTGGCCGTAGTCCGCGGGCCCGGACCGATGCTCATGGTGGGAGCGCTACTTTTGGTCATCGCTGCGGTCTCGTTCATTCTCCAGGTGACAACAGATACTTTGAGTATCCCGGGCTTCGTTGCTACCGCGTTTATTCTGACCGCTGGCAGTGGACTGACCATGTCGAACGCTAACGCTATCGGGCTAACCGAAGCCACCCCTTCGACGCGTGGAGCTGGTGCCGCCGTGATGGGTGCAGCCCAGTTCCTCATCGCAACAGCCACCACACCACTGGTGGGTTTAGCAGGGGAGACCTCTGCTATGCCAATGGTTGCCGTAATCACCGTATTAGTCGTTATTTCCGTCGGGGCCGGCATCACTGTTCAGATTCTAGAAAACCGCAGAGGGCGCGCTTAAAGACCTATTGCTGGCCGAGATTCTGTGCTGTGTCGGTAAAAAACCCAAGCGTCTGCGTGGTGAGTTCAGCATTCAGCTGTGCATCCAGGGATGTGTTCAGTGACGCAGCCAAAAGTCGTTTTGATGCGGTCATTGCGTATGGCTCAAACGTTGCCATATGTTCCCCCATGGCCTGAGCTGCTGCTACGACGTCCTCTTCAATTCTGGTTACCAGACCGATCTCCAAGGCCTGCTGGGCATCGTACTGTCGACAGTTGAGAATCATATCGGTCGCCTTGGGTAGCCCAATGATACGAGGCAGAAACCAGGACAGGCCCAGATCGCCTCCGGAGATCCCAAGTTTGACGAAGGGTGCCGAAAACATGGCCTCGGGAGACGCCAGTCGAATGTCACAGGCAGCGGCAAATGATATACCGGCACCGATCGTATGCCCATTGATCGCGGCAATGGTGGGCTGGCTGACTCGAGCCAGCGTGCGAATGAAGTCCAGCCCGTAATCAAGCGCTTTAGAAAGCCTATTGGCCGGGTTGGTTTCGGCGCTCCACGGCATATCGTCTCCGCCGTCAAACCGACTCTTGAGATCTAACCCAGCACTAAAGGCGCGTCCGGCACCGGTCAGGATAATGACTCGGACCTCCGGGTTGTCCGCCAGGGTTCGGATCCCGGCTGCCCACTCGGTCAGGATTTTGGCGGTCATCGAGTTCATGGCTTCGGGTCGGTTTAAAGTCGCGGTTCCCACGCCATTCGTCACAGCTAGTTCAATCGACATGTGATTCCTTCAAGTGGTGTGTCGGCAAGCTCAATTCCAGGCCCGGCTTTGCAGATCAAGCAATGATGAGAACAATTGCCCAGTAACCACGCCATGTCAGCCCCGGTTTAATCTGTCGTGGTCACTCTAGCAATATTCAATGGACCCTGTGTGGCACGCCACAGTGGTGTTGTGCGGTAACGCGCAGGAATCTGCGAGGTTCAGGCCGAAGCATTCAGCACACCAAGGTGTTCTTGCGTGACCGACACCACTGGTGCTTCATAAGGTTCCAGGCAGTCAGGCCCTTATTTCTAGGAGACGACGGCGGTACAGTTATTTCATCAGCATGACCATGTTGACGAATCGATGTCCCCCGAATAAGGAGGAACTATGGGTTTCATTGGATGGATAGTCCTAGGCCTCATCGCAGGCGCCATTGCAAAAGCGATCATGCCCGGTAAACAGGGCGGCGGGTGGCTTGTTACGCTGCTGCTCGGAGTTGTCGGCGCGGTCGTAGGCGGCTGGATCGGCTCGGCTATCTTCGGAGTAGGAGTCGACGAATTCTGGTCGCTTTCCACTTGGCTGTTAGCCATCGGTGGAGCGCTCATTGTCCTCTTCATCTGGGGACTCATCACGCGCAATAGAGCTACCTAACCACAGACTGGTTCGGGCACTAGCCCTGCCAAAAGCTCTAGTACACGGATCGGCATGAACCTGTTTCAGGTTCATGCCGATCCTTTTATTATGCGTACTCCCGCGCGTTCGACTTCGGTAGACTCACTACAGCGCGACCCAACGCACAACCCCACCGCCCACGCCCCGGATTCACGGGGCAAAGGAGGTTCAAGCCTCCGGGTCATCTACTAAACGACACCCTTTTGGTGGACATATCTACAGCGCGTGGGGCCAGGATATGTCCGCGCGGAAGGAATCGTCGTGGTTCAGAACAAACATTTTAAAGCTCGT
>CAZAAP010000175.1:0-3478 GCA_964482935.1 uncultured Enteractinococcus sp. | reverse complement strand
GGGCTGGATGACGTTGAGTACGGTTTCAAAGGCCAACCCGAATTCGGCAAAAACGGGGTCGACCCGGAAGTCGAAGCCCGCGCGATCTCGGCTGTCGTGGGCACCAAGAAAACCGACGTCGAACCATTCCGCCTCTACAGCCTGTACGTTCCAAATGGTCGCTCGCTGGAAGATGAGCACATGGAATACAAAATCCGCTACCTCAACGCGCTGCACGAGCACATCACCGGCGACCTCGATGAAAACACCCGTGTGGCGCTGACCGGGGACTTCAATATCGCCCCGTATGACGAGGACGTCTGGGATATGGACTTCTTCCTCAACAACGGGCTCACCCACGTGTCGGAACCAGAACGCGCCGCCTTCCGCCAATTCGAAGACGCCGGCCTCGTCGATGTTGTCCGGCCGCGCCACCCGGGTCCGAAGACCTATACCTACTGGGATTACCAGCGCCTGCGGTTTGCCAAAAATGAGGGCATGCGCATCGACTTCATCCTGGCCTCACAGAACCTGGCGGGCGATGTTGAAAACGCCTGGATCGACCGCGACGAACGCAAAGGCGAGGGCGCATCCGACCACGTCCCTGTGGTTGTTGAGCTTGACGACTAGGAGCACCCATGAGGCACATGGCGTTTTTGCGGGTCTACGTGCCGCTCGAGAAAATTCCCGAGCGTCTACACCAACTTGCACTGAATGCCGCCAAACTGTCTCGTGCCGATATTGAGGCCGAAGCCGCCGAACGACTCAACCGCCGGCTTCGGCCCAACTCCTTCTCCCTTGTCCCCCGCTCCTCCGATCCACCGATTATCCGGGTACTGGAAGCCGTTGACCTCTACGGCGAAACCCAGCACTACTATCACGTCAATTATCTGGAACGTGCAGCCTTTGAATCCCAGTACATGCGCCGCCGCTATTACGACGACGACCTCTACCAGCGCCTCGTCCCCCGCAAGACGCTGGACACGTTGGAGAAGATTAGCGAGCTGCAGGCCGATGCCGGGTTGATCAGCCGCCCGGTGCCCAATATGCGCATGGAACTGTGGAAAGTGCCGCTGGCTTGGACCGCGGCCTTCACCGGGGACCCAGACCACTACGATTATCAGGCCACGACCGAATCCATTGTTGACGGCACGCACGTGGTGCGCCGGGTCCGCGACTTCTACATCGCCTTCCAGCAAGTCTCCTGGATTCACCGGTACTTCGACACCTACGCGCACGACCCGCTCAACCACCCCTACCGCAAAGCCTTAGTGAAAATGCACAGCTGGATGTCGTTGCATAACATCCGCCGTCCCTTCGAAGCACTGCTGGAACTCGACTATGGGGCGCTCACCCAGTACGCCTGGCCGGATGAAGCTGGGCAACTGTTAGAAGAAGGCCACGCGGCCTTCGAACACATCTCCCAGCTCGAAGACGAACTTCAAGAAGAGTTCTTTGAAGACCACGACGAGTACGCCGTCTTTCCAGGTGTACCCCCGGCTATGCTGGAACAAGCAGCCAATACAATGCAGGCAAAGTACATAGCGGCCGCCAAAATATGGGAACGTATCGGTCGTTATGAACACGCCAACTAGTAGGAAGGTCATCATGCAACGCCAGATCATCAACACCCTGGGTGTCCAAGCCGATATCGACCTCGATTCCGAAATCGTCCGACGTGTGAACTTCATGGTCGACTACCTGCACCACACCCGAGCCGGTGGCCTGGTCCTAGGGATCTCCGGAGGTGTGGACTCCACCGTCGCCGGACGACTGGCACAGATGGCCGTATCCCAATACCGCCGGGTCAACCCCGAATGGACGGGTCGCTTTTATGCAATGCGCCTTCCCTACCACATCCAGGGCGATGCCGACGACGCCCAAGCTGCTATTGACTTCATCGAACCGGATGAGGACATCGAGATGCAGATCGGTACCGCAACCGATGCATTTGCCGAAGCTTTCAAAGACGCGACCGGCCAAACACCGAGCGATTACAACCTGGGCAACGTCAAAGCACGCATGCGCATGGTCGCCCAATATGCGGTTGCCGGAGAACACGGTGCGCTCGTGGTCGGAACCGACCAAGCAGCAGAAGCTATCACCGGGTTCTACACCAAATTTGGCGACGGCGCCGCCGACCTCACGCCACTGGCCGGCCTGACCAAAACCCAGGTCCGGAACATCGGGACTCGTTTGGGTGCCGATTCACGACTCATCGACAAGGTCCCGACCGCCGACCTGCTGACCGATAAGCCCGGCCAGACCGATGAAGAGGAATTAGGTATCAGCTACGACGACATCGATGCCTACCTCTCCGGAAAAGCTATCAGCGACGACGCACGCGAAAAACTCGAAACCACCTATCAACGTTCCGAGCACAAGCGCCGCCTACCCGTACGCCCAGCAGATAACTGGTGGTACTAAGCGTCAGACTTTCTGAGCGTATTCGACAATGGGGTCGATTGCGCTGCGTTCCATAAAGTTCACCGCTTTGCCATAAGTATCGAGCAGTTGCTGATCTTCTGCAGTGCGTGACGCGGCGTCTTTCTTTCTTACGGATCTCACAAGCATGGCCATCATGACTTTATGGATCACGCTGAGTTTGCTGTAGTCAATGGCACCCCGCACATGAAAGACCTTCATCTGCTGCATAACCTCAGGTGTCAGCGTCTTGCGTAGCTGGTTCCGAATATGCTCGATATTCTGGCCACCTGCGGGATCGCTCAACCCACAGGTAAAAAGGACGAGGTGCTTCGATTTCAAAACCTCGAAGTTCTTCCGAAGAAAGCTGACCCCACTCACTCCACCGGCATAGATCGGCCCACCGTAGATAATGACATCGGCAGCTTGCACATCGGTGATTTCGACGGACTTGCGTTCAATGAATCGGCAGCGCAAATCCTCTGCAATCCACTGAGCATACTGTCGGGTTGCACCATACTTCGACTCATAAATGACTACAGCGTTCAGCACGGGTCTGTCGCCTTTCCACGGGACTATGTGCGCTGCATTCTAGACGGATCCCAGCATGGCTATGAGGCGTCCACGCGCGCTAGTCAATGTTCCCTGGTCAGCTCAAAAATGCTTGTTCAACGCGACCCTGGTTTGTCTTCCCGACATCTGTCACCTCGCGGCGAATAGGACTATGGTGGAAGTACTCCCACTCATGGGGTGGGAGAAAGGAGAGGGTCATGAATCCTCACAGCACAGCACCAGATCAGCGACCTCAGCGGCCGGATCCTGAACACGAAAAATCACCAACTCAGTCTGGGATTTTTATCGCATTCGTCGAACTCTTCGGCGCCGCAATTATCCTCGCCATCGGAGTGTATTTTCTCGGCGACCCCCTACAGCCGGATGCGGTGTCATGGGTCGGGTTCGTCTTGGCTGCAGCTCTTCTAGTAGACGCCGCTCGGCGACTTTTCAGAATCTCCACTGGTAGAGCCAAACGATAATGAAGAATCCAGTCGATTAACGATCAGACAACCTCAGCTCA
>CAZAAP010000174.1:0-3546 GCA_964482935.1 uncultured Enteractinococcus sp. | reverse complement strand
TTTCGATGCTACTCAGGTGCCTGTTATGTTTCATAGGAGCTTGCTAAAGTGGTGATATGAGACACATTGCAGAGCATCCAGCATCGGGCACCGTAGTCGTTGGCGTGGACGGATCTGAAAACAGCGAACGAGCTTTCGATTTCGCAGTAGAAGTCGCCCAGAAATTTGGTTACGGTCTCAGAGTCATCGCGGCATACACCGAGCCGGGGTATGAGTACCTTCCCGAAAATACCCAGGGTTTGGCACAAGAAAATGCCCAGTCGGTTATTAATGACCTCGTCGCTACCGTTCATGATGCTGAGCTCGGCATCAGCGGCAGCACGATTGAAGGCGACGCTGCCGGTGCGCTCATTAAAGCGTCCGAGGATGCAGTATTAGTTGTGGTGGGTAAGCGCGGACGCAGCCGCTTTGCTGGACGGTTTCTTGGCAGTGTCTCAGCATCCGTTGCCTCCCACGCGCACTGCCCAACACTGGTCATTCCCGAAAGACGACACTCCGGTGAACACCTGGAAACTCAGTTTGCAAGACTGTCGGGCAGCCCTGAACTTTCAGAGTTCGGCGTGTTGTCATCCGAAGAGTACGGTGATCCCACCCAGTTCAATGGAAGCGTGGTCGTAGGAGTCGACTTGGATGCATATCCACTTGAACTATCGCTGCATGCGGCAAAACATGCCGAGCTCTTGGGCAAGGGGCTGACGCTGGTCACAGCACAACCGTTTAGCGGTAGCATGTGGATGCCGGCTTCACCGATCTATCAGGCAGAAGTCCCTGATCTACGCCAAGACGTGGCCAAACGCTTGGCGAAAATCGCCGAAGAGGTGGCCGAGAAAACATCCACCGAGGTGAGCTGGCGATTTTTTGACGCCTCACCGGCCGATGCACTGTCAGACTCGTCTCGAACGGCAGATGTGGTGGTCGTAGGCACGCGCGGACGCGGAGGATTTGCGGGCTTGTTGTTGGGTTCGGTCAGCCAGGCGGTGCTGAACCGAACTGTGACCCCCGTGCTGGTAGTACCAACTGCAACCGACTAGACGTTAGCGCTATTGGCCCAGGCTTGGAATTATTGCGAGTCTGGGCTTCCCATGCGAGTGGATATTTGGCCCGCCGTCGCAACACATTGCTCAATGAGCGCCTGCGTAGCTTTGTCGTCAATCCGGTAAGCCGGAGCGGCGATGAGCACGGCCGCCACCACTTTTCGTCGATGATCATAGACTGGGGCAGCGACACCAATCTCGTCCTCATAGGTTTCACGCAAGTTGGTGGCGTATCCCTGCTCGCGAACCGCTTTGAGTCGTTTATCCAAGCCGGCGCGAGTCCACCCGTCTTGGAGCTCAATGACGTTTCGCTCCAACAGTGTGTCTACCGCCTCGGTGGACATATCAGATAAGAACGTTTGAACCGTTGCAGAGCCGGTCGAGGCGTATCGAGCCCCCAGAGGAGAGGTGTGCTTTATGGTTCGTTCCGAGGCGATTTGCTCCACGGTGACCGCAACGGCTCCTTCCCATACCGCTAATACGGTGGTCTCGTGCGAGGACCCCGCTAATTCCTGCAGATAGGGATAGGCCACTTGGCGCACATTGAGATTCGCCAGCAAGGGTCCGGCCACAGCAATGAGTCCCAGCCCCAGCTGATACCGCCGCGTTGATGGGTCTTGTTCGACCCATCCCTCGGTCTCCAAAGTGGCTAACAGGCGTGAAACCGACGACTTGTGTAATCCCACCTGATCAGCGATTTCGGTGACACCGACCAGGGGTTTTTCGGATGAGAAGCACCGCAGCACGTCAATAACATTATGGACGACTGAGTTTCGAGGTGAACTCATGATGCTCCTTTGCTGATTCAACTTCTAAGGATCATACGACATTCATCGTGACCCAGATCATTGTGACCGTAGGATACTTCCCGGTGACCCCCTGGAGTCACCGAAGCTAAGATAGGACGATATTCAGAATGGATCATCGTGAAAGTGAAACCCATGAGCGCAACGGCTGATGCCGATCTCCATGCCTTAACCGAAGCTGCCACTCGTATCGGGGCGCGACCGTTCAAAGGAGCCACTGGTCACTGGGCAACCGCAGTCGAAGTAGCCCTCATGGATACCATCCTCAGCGCGGGAGCCATAATGGACGGCACCTACGGCGCAGGCGTCTTACCGCGGCTTCGTGCCTATAAAGCCTTCCGCGGTGAAGCCAACACGATGCGTCTCGTAGCCACCCTGGGACCGTTCGCACTGGATGACTTCGTGACAGAACAACGCCACATAACCCAACTGATGAACGCAGCCGGAGCCCTGCTCGATGCCGGGATCAATACAGCTGCGGATGTTGATCCTGAATCGGCACCCCAACGTCATGCGCTCTTAGACGTCGACGGCGTCGCTCCACAGGCATGGGATTACTTTTTGATCATCCTTGATCACCAGACCCCGCACCTGGAGCAGCTGCGCAACACTTGGCTCGACGATTTCGTAGCCCGGGCCACTGGTACATCCGCCTTGAGCGTGACAACACGAGATGCTCTATTAACAGGCGTAGCCTCACATCTGCATATCGAACACCACCGGAAATCTTATGGCCACATGCCTAAATTTACGGTCCCCCAATTGCATCAAGCAATCTTTCGTGCCGAATACGCTCGGGCGACCAGCTAGGGACGCCCGAGCGTACTCGATTCGCGAGTCCCTTAATCTTTAAGGGGCTTGTGGCTCGTTTCTGGAGACAGCCACACTGCAATGAGCGCAATGACGGCCGCGCCCATCAGGTACCACCCTGGAGCAATTGCACTGCCGGTGGTGGCAATGAGTAATGTAGCGATCGCTGGGGCCGTGCCACCAAACACAGCATTCCCGACGTTGAAGGACACAGCGAAGCCGGAGTATCGAACCCGGGTTGGGAAGTTTTCGGCCAAGAAGCTGGCCAGGCTGCCATCATTGAGCGTCAGCATAGCCCCCAGCAGAATCTGCACCAACAAGATAATCACAATGCTTTCAGTGCCCAGGAGCATGAAGGCTGGCACAGTCAGCAGAATAAACAGGACCGATGCACTCATGAGTATTGTTCGGCGACCGAAGCGATCTGATAGGTACCCGGTGAGGAAAATAAATCCAATGTACGTTACCAAGGAGACCGTCGTGGTCATATTCGCCAATGTCGCATCGATGCCAATGGTCTGGGAGAGATACGTTGGCATGTAGGTCAAAATGACATAGAACCCAACCGCATTGAGTAAGACAGCAGCAGTAGCACGAACAAGTGTGCGCCAGTGGTCACGGAAGAGCGCCCAAACCGGAGCTTCAATGACTTCGTCTTCTTTGGACATTTCCCGGAAGACCGGTGAATCTTCGAGCTTGCGCCGAATATAGACGCCGATCAAGCCCAGGGGAGCGGCCAGGAGAAATGGCAGGCGCCATCCCCAGGATTCCATTTGCGCATCGGTCAATGAGACTGTGAGCAGCGTCGCCATGAGGGAGCCAAAGAGCAGCCCGGCCGCAGTGGAACCGGGAACGACAGCAGCATAGATGCCGCGCTTGCCTTCCGGGGCATACTC
>CAZAAP010000173.1:0-3678 GCA_964482935.1 uncultured Enteractinococcus sp. | reverse complement strand
GGTGCGGCAACGACCCTTCGACGATGCAACTACGTCGGGCCCTGCTGCGCTTGCGTTCCGGGAGGACACGCACAACAGCTACCTATGCTACTACGGATGAGCCACCCTAGCCAAATCGAGTCAGGTGCCCGGTATTCGTCGCTGGACACGGTGTGCGAGCGCGCTACTTCTCAGGGATCAAAAGTCTGCAATGACGAGCTTACGCATCTGCAGCATATTGTTATAGGCACTGGGTTGTTTCAGCAGGTGGTTGATGTTTTTTGGCACGATCTGCCAGGAGACTCCGAATTGATCTGTACACCAGCCGCACTGTTCCGCTTCGGGCACGGCAGACAGCGCGGTCCAAAACCGGTCAATTTCGGCCTGGTCCTCGCAAGCGATAAGCAGTGAGACGCCTTCGGTAAAAGTGAACTCTTGTTCCACTGCCGAATCTGTGGCCACAAACCACTGGCCCTCGAGTGTAAATTCGCTAAACATCAAGGACTTGGGTGTCGCTGGACCAGTGGGCTGGGGGTAGTGGAATTGCGCTCCGATGGACGAGTTCGAAAACACGTGCGTCCAATAGTCGACTGCGTCGGCGGCTTGGTTCTGGTGTGGTCCCCCGAACATGAGAGCCGGTATCAGAAAGGGCCGAGGATCACCCTCCGGGTTGGTCAAGATCAATTGCCAAGATACTCCATACCGGTCCTGGACCCAGCCGTATCGGGCACTGAATTCATACTCTTGCAGGGGCATTAGCACTTTCCCGTCAGCGGCTAGCTGCTGCCAGAGCGTATCGAGGTCGGCGCGTGCGGCTTGTTCATCCGAATAATGCAATGGATCAAAATTCAACATGAATGAGATCGCCGGCGTTGGGGCGAACTCATCACCGGCGTTCAGCGCGGTCAGTCGATGACCACGCAACGAAAACTCTGCCACAAGCAACTGGCCGGCTCGGTCTCGTTGAAAGTCTGGCAGACCGGTTTCGGGGTATGGCGTCGTGTTCAAAACAGCTGAACCGGCACCGAAGACCGAAGTATAAAATTCAACGGCCTCACCGGCATTACCGTCAAACCAAATAGTGGGTGTGATGCGGGGTGTGGTTACCATGGGCATATTTTCCCATCGCATCCAGCGCAACGTCCATCACACGAAGCACCCCTTACTTTCGATACCTGTCGTACAGTCCACGTGTGGTGTCGGATTGTTCACCATACTTGTTTTCACAGGTGGGCGGGTGCGGTGGCTACCCGTAGGACTCACGATCAACGCTGGTGACAGTGGTGAGTAAAAATACCGCATCCGTCAGTGCGCGAACTTCGTGACGCTGGTGGGTCAAGACCCACAAATCTCCTTGGTTCAGCTCGCCTTGCACTTGGCCGTTCAGTTCAACCCGAATACTGCCGGTCAGCACCTGGATGCTGCCAGCCGGTGGTGAGTTATGTTCCGGCAGCATATTGGATTCGGTCAGCGCGACGATCGACTGCCGAAGCTCGCCGTCATGAATGACGAGCTCAGCAAATCTGCCGCGCTCACTTGCTCTTGCTTCGCGTAATGCTCGAGTGGTCTGTTCTGGCAGTTGGATCACCATGGTATGACTCCTTGTCGGATTACCGTGGGCTCATTCAAGATTTATGCAGATACGTCCACTCTAAGGTCAACATGTTCCTGGTGATAGGAACAACTAACTATAGGCGAGTAACGAAATGTGGGACGGGCCCTGTCAAAAGCTTGTGCGCTAGAGTTGGGTGGGCCGGCTTTTTGGGCACCGGCCCGAAGGAATGATTGTGGAATTACGTCAACTCGAATACTTCATGGCTGTTGCAGAAGAACTGCACTTTGGGCGTGCTGCTGCGCGTTTGCATATCTCCCAGCCTCCTCTGACTGTGCACATTAAACGGTTAGAAGAAGAGCTAGGTGTCTCACTATTTGATCGCACCTCGCGCCGAGTCTCGCTGACTTCGGAGGGCACGCGCTTCCGAGACTTGATCCGACCTATCTTGCAAGACTTAGATGACGCCGTCGAAGATATTCGTGAAATCAAGGCGGGACGTCGCGGTCGAGTGCGTGTGGGGTTTGCATCCTCCGCCAGTTACGAGCTCATCCCTGCCAGTGTGCGCGATATGCGTCTGCAGCACCCCGGTATTCACCTGGACCTGCAGCCGATGGCCACCGGCGAGCAGGTTCAAGCATTGTTAGAAAACCGTCTTGATATCGGCATTATGCGTGACGCTCCGCTACAGTCCGGATTGCAATTTACCACTCTGCTGACCGAGCAACTCGTTGCCCTGTTGCCTTCAAATCACGCTTTAGCATCACGGGATGAGATCTCCTCTGAAGAACTCATTAAGCTACCTCTGGTGCTGTTCCCCTATCAGTCCATGCCCGGCTACGTCACCAACATTATGGAGATTTTCCATCACCTAGGCCGTTCGCCACGGATTGTGCAGCGTGCTGTCAACCAAGAAAACGTGATGGGTTTGGTAGCCGCTGGGGTGGGTGCGTCGATCCTGCCGGCTTCGTTCTCGTCGTTCTCTTTCCCAGGTGTGGTGACTAAACCGATCGCTGCTCGGCCCACGACGCGACTGGAGTTGGTCACCGATCAGCATGATGTCACGGCGAATACGGCAGCCGTGGTCACTGTCATAACCGAGGCTGCCCAGCGTATTAGTCGCAAGACGGCAGCGTAGGACCCCGCTTGGCACGTGTTTGTGCCGCTCGTGTCGCAACTTCATCGTCACCCGGGTAGGTCACGTGATCCAGGATGAGACCGTGTGCCGGCGCGATCATCATGTTCGAGTCGCGCACGGGGTGGGCTAACCGATTGCGCAACCACCCGGCTTCGCGGGTACCATCACCAACTTGCAACAGCGCCCCCACGAGCGCTCGAACCATGTGATGGCAAAACGCATCTGCCGTCAGATGAATTGTCAGCACTGAAGTCTCAGACTCGACCCGAAATTCCTCAAGGGTGCGGATCGTAGTTGCTCCAGGGCGCGGTTTACAAAATGATCCGAAATCATGTAGCCCGTCAAGCCCACGAATTTCATCGGCCATCCAAGCAGGAGTCAGTGGTTTGCGATGGTAGTAGGTGAAATACCTGGTGAGCGGATCGGGGTCTCCGATAGCGATGCGGTAGCGGTAGCTACGGGAGATGGGTGAGAATCTGGCATCAAAACCCGCGGGGGCTACTCGTGCGCGGCGGATGCGGATGGCGCCGGACTCTTTGATGAGCACCCCATTGAGTTTGGAGACAAGGGCTACCTCTGGGGGCCTTGAGCGATCATGGCCGGAGAGTTTCTCCCAGCGTTCGATGGGAACATCACAATGGATGACCTGGTTGGCCGCATGGACGCCGGCGTCGGTGCGCCCCGCTACCGTGGTCGTCACCGGTTGACGGAAGATCGTGGCGAGGCCGTTTTCGACCGCTTCCTGAATGGTGGGGAGTCCAGGCTGGGTAGCCCAACCGTGATAGTTCGTGCCGTCATAAGCCAGATCGATGCGAATCCGGTGGGTGGGCTGGTCATGCATAGGTGTCAGTGTAGTCGGTGTGTAGATCTTAAAACGCTGAAGCCCCACATCTCAGTGCGGGGCTTCAGCGGTTACCGTAGCGAGGACTTATTTGTCTTCTTCGTCAGCCTTCTCGGCTGCTTCAGGAGACTCTTCGGTTGCTACGGTTTCTTCGGTTTCAACAGTTTC
>CAZAAP010000172.1:0-3696 GCA_964482935.1 uncultured Enteractinococcus sp. | reverse complement strand
TAATTAAAAGTGACTTAGATTACAGTTGACGCTTATCGGAGCTTCGAAGATGCAGTATCTGATACTGAGACCCCTCTAAATGAGTTCCACCCACCCAGTAGATCTGGCACAGGCTTCAACTGCCGGCACCGCGAAAACAGTGCGGACGCTTAACAAGATTTCGGCTCACCTTCGACCGGAGTTATTGCTACCCGTAGAACGGGCGCCCACAGACCATCCACTTTGTATCAGTGCAGCTACTGCACCCTAGGTCTTTGAGGAGACATCATGACTTCAGTTCCACGCCCTGCCCCTCTTACCACGCCCTTGACGCCTTCCCAGCAACTCTTGGCAAATTTTCCCGTCGGGGGATCAGATCCAGACTTTGCAGTGCAACCGTCTACGAAACCAAAAATTTGTGCACTTCCTGTTGTTGGGAAATTATTGCCCCAGTGTAAGTAAGACCCTGTTATGCGCGAATGACGGCGTCAATGGTCAAGATCCTGCGAGCCTTGCGGTGAACAGTTGTAGGATAGAGACACCAAGCTGACCTGCCTGCAATGCAGTGACAGGCGCACCGTTGACCCAAGGATATAGAAGCTTTGACCGATACCACTGGAAACCAGCCGAAGAATCATGACGATTCACCACGTTCGGAAAAATCGGATCGTCGAGGTGAGCCGCGCGAACGTCAGCAACGTGATCGCGGCGAGAACTTCGGCAAGCGGCGACAGCAGGGTCAGCAACGCGATGGGGATCATCGTGGCGGTGGTCGACGACGGGAGGACCAACGCGGAGGTGGTCGAGGCCCCCGTGCATATAACGAGACGTCCCGCCGGCGTGAGGAGAGCGAAGAACGCACTCCTCCGCCACGCAACCCCGCAGACTTACGCTCCGCCAATCGCCCTGATCGAGGACGGTCCCCGGATATTGATCCAGATGTGACCGGCCGCGAATTGGAAAAAAGTGTCCAGCGCGAGCTGGGCGCGTTAGATGACCAGAATCGTCCCTGGGTGCAGAAGCATCTGGTGATGGCCGGTCGGCTCATGGATGAGGATCCTGAACTTGCTTTTGCACACGCCCTTGCTGCGTCACGTCGTGGGGGGCGATTGGGTGTGGTGCGGGAGGCAGCCGGTATGGCCGCTTATGCAGCCGGGAAGTTCGCTGATGCTCTTCGGGAATTCCGCACCTACCGCCGGATTTCGGGAGATGACGCGCACCTACCTGAGATGGTTGATGCCGAGCGAGCCTTAGGCCGAATAGACAAAGCGCTCGACATGGCCGCCGAAGCCCAACTCGAGAAACTGCCGGTGACCTCCCGGGTCGAGCTAGCGATCGTGGTAGCAGGCATTCACCTCGACCAAGGGAACCCGGAACAAGCCGTTAAGGCGCTACAGATTCCGCAACTCAATCCGCGGCGTGGTTTTTCGTATTCGCCTCGGCTTTTCGCAGCTTATGCGCAAGCCCTGAAAGCCGCAGGACAAACCACTGAAGCGAACAAATGGTCAAGTTTAGCCAACCGAGCTGCACATGCGTTGGGGTTAGATATTGAACCTGAACCAGAGATCTTGGATCTATCGGACGAAGACGAGGACTCTGGACCAACCGTCCGCGCGAGAGATGTGGTACCTCCGGCCACTTCGACCGACGATACATCGGCTCAAGGTGGCGAAAGCTAGTCCGTGACCACATTTTTTGATGGCTACGACGGCCTACTCTGTGACCTTGACGGCGTAGTGTATGCAGGTGCCGAACCGATACCTCAGGCAGTTGCCACGCTGAATGCACTTATCCAGCAGGATGTGCCAGTAGCGTTTGTCACCAATAATGCCTCCAAGGCCGTCACTGAGGTGGCAAAACGTCTTATCGACCTCGGAGTACACACCGACGCCGAGCATGTTATGACCTCGGCACAAGCAGTTGTGGATTTACTGAGCGCCAACTATTCGCCCGAGGCGGGACCTATTCTGGTGACTGGGTCCGCCCAACTGACCGAACAGCTTCAAACAGTCGGCTTTAGCGTCACCTATGTCGCAGCAGATGCGCCACAAGTCGTCGTCCAGGGATTCAACCCTAAGTTGGCATGGAACGATCTTGCTCAAGCCAGCTTCGCGATCCAAAATGGAGCGAGCTGGTTGGCCACTAACCTTGACCTCACGATCCCCCTGAGCCAGGGGATTGCGCCCGGTAATGGTTCGCTGGTGAATGCCGTTGCCCAGGCAACCGGAACGCGTCCTGAAGTTGCCGCAGGAAAACCTGCGCCCGTTATGTTTACGACTATGGCCCAGAAGTTTGCGATGAGTAGGCCCTTGGTGGTTGGTGACCGGCTTGATACAGATGTGCTAGGCGCGTGTAATGCAGGATTTGATGGCGCCCTGGTAGAAACGGGCATTCATCGTCGTGGTGACCTGGCCACCCATCGTTCAGTGGTGACACCTGACTGGGTGTTGCCGCATCTCGGAGTGTTACTAGGAGACCCCCTTGAGAGCTATCGAGGCCACGATGACTGATTTCCCAGCACTTCCGGCTGAGATCCTGCAACAGTTAGAGGGCGTACAGGAACTCTCACCCGCTGACGAGTTGGCTGCCTACGAACAGGTCTTAGCCGATCTGACCGAATTGCTCAATGCGCCTGAAGAACGCGGGTCCGGAGATACCTGAGATGAAACGCCTCGATCAAGCGCTGGTGACCCGTCAGCTGGTAAGTTCGCGAACTGCCGCAGCTAAACACATTCAAGCTGGAGAGGTGATCGTCAATGGTCGCAGAGTCACCAAACCCGCTACGAAAGTCAACGACCACGACGTCATTAGACTCACGATTGCTGGACCCCAATACGCATCCCGAGCGGGTCATAAGCTTGCCGGAGCACTGGATATCTTTCACACCATTGACGTTGCGGGTGCCCGTTGCCTTGACGCGGGGGCTTCGACCGGCGGTTTCACTGACGTCTTATTACAGCGTGGCGCCGACCAAGTCATAGCCGTGGACGTAGGTCATGACCAACTCATCCAGAGATTGCGCGTCGACCCGCGGGTCGAGGTTCACGAAGGCCTCAACGTGCGGTACATGAGACTGGAAGATATTGGCGACCCAGTGACCTTGGTCGTGTCTGATTTATCGTTCATCTCCTTGAAACTGGTGCTCGCAGCGCTTGTTTCGATCTGTGCCCCGGGGGCCCAGCTGGTATTGATGATCAAACCACAATTTGAAATCGGCCGTGAACGCCTCCCAAAAAACGGCGTCGTCACCGATCCGCACCAGCGGCGCGAAGCAGTCATGGGGGTCATTGAGACAGCACTGGCCCATGGTTTGGTCCCACAAGGGGTCGCTCTGAGCCCCTTGCCCGGCCAGGACGGCAATAGAGAATTCTTTTTCTGGGCGACCTACGATGTCGCAGGAGCGCACTTACATGACACAATTGAAGCCTCACAATGGTTGGACGCTCAGCGTGTCCAATGGACGGATTAGTTGTGCCGGATATCCACAGCGCGCCTGGCGAGGTAACAAACCACGCTAAAACGACTAGATTGGTGTGTTAGGCATACGTACGAACAAAGGAGAACCATGAGCCGTCGAGTGTTGATTTTGGCTCACACGGGGCGCCAGAAGGCCATGCAGTCAGCGGTACAGGCCATTGAATTGTTACGTGCGTCCGGGCTGACCCCGGTCATGTTGCCACACGATGCGGCCCTCATGCACGAGGCCATACATAATGG
>CAZAAP010000171.1:0-3738 GCA_964482935.1 uncultured Enteractinococcus sp. | reverse complement strand
GCGAAGATCGCCAGAACAATACCTACCAGCGAGACAACAACGACCAGGGCGGTGGCGCCGTGGAAGCCGGTGAGCAGCGAGTCGAACTCGGATTCGCCGGCTTGGATATTCGCGTTGGCTAGTACCCCGTAGATCCCGGCGGCCAGTGAGGTCCCAACAGACCCGGCGATCTGGAAGCTGGTCGACACCACGGTGACGCCGTGCGGACTGGTCTCACGGTCGAGGTGCGACAAGGCAAAGGTCTGCGATGGACCAATGACAAATGCCGTGGCCAGGACTGCCGGAACGTAAAGCGCACCGAATAACAAGATCGAGGATTGCCCGGCGGCGACGCCCACCAGCGTGGCGAAGATGGCCATGACCAAGAAGCCGAGTGGGATGGACCAGCGGCCGCCGTGGCGGTCGAAGAGTTTGCCGGCAATTGGGCCCATGACCACGGTGAGCAGAATACCTGGTGCCAGGGTGAGCGAGGCGCCCAGGGGTTCCATTTCGTGTGCTGACTGGAGGAACAGCGGGATCACGACGTTCATAGCAAAGACGAAGACTAGACCGATCATGGTCATCAGCACGCCAAAGACGAAGGGTTTGCTGGCGAACGGGCGCAGATCAAGCAGTGGGTGTTCGATACGGCGCTGGCGCATGATGAAGAGCCACAGGGCGATCAGACCAACAACAGCAGAAAGCCCGGCCCACAGGCCGTTGCCACCGAATGCGGAGGAGACACCGTAGAGGATGCCGCCCAGGCTGACGGCGACAAGCAGGAAGGACAGTACATCCAACACGGGGCGTCCGAGTTCCGCGACGTTGCGCAGAATGATAGCCCCAGCTAACAGAACGAGCAAAGTCAGACCGCCGAAGACCCACATCAGGGTGGTCCATGGGGCGATGGTCAGCAGGGCGCCGGACAACACGATGGCCAGGGATGGCCCAAGCGTGGTCATGGCGGCCATGATGCCCATGTTCAGGCCCAACTTCTCGCGGGGCGAGACGGCCAGGGTGATGTTCATGCCGATCGGTGTGAGCAGACCGGTGCCGATGGCCTGGAGCAGGCGAGCGATGAGTAGCACGCTGAAGGTTGGAGCAAGCGCACCGATGATCGATCCGACCACCATGATCGCGACGACGGCAACGAACAGTGGTCGCGTGGGGAAGCGGTGGTAGAGCACGTTGGACACGGGCACGAAGACCGCGGCGACCAGCAGGTATCCGGTGGTCAGCCACTGGACCGTGTTCACGTCCACGTTGAAGTCTTGCATGATCGGGGTGAAGGCCACGTTGAGGAACGTCTCATTAAAGGTGGCAAGAAACGCAGCGGCTGCTGCGACGGCAATCATCCAACCGGCACGCTTTGAAGAGTGCATGGAGGCAGGGTGAGATGGGGACATACATATTCCTGACGTTTTCGGCGGTAGAGCGGGTGATCGACCGTGCCGTATCAGGAGGCCAGAGAGGCCTTAGAGAACCTTGCGTGTCGTGTCATCGAATCACCATGGTGGCCAGAGGGCCACAGAAGCCTTCACTTTATCAGAAGGTTACTTGCTGCGGCAAATCGTGTTTAAAAGAACTGAGGCCCCAGACCTAAGTCCGGGGCCTCATACTCTCATCACTCACACCTCGAAGAGGTAGTTATAAGTCTAGGAAATGTTCCTGGTAATTGACTTGTGTGCGGCACAACATCAGGGCTGAAACGCCTGGGAAAACCCTGGGCAGTTCAGCGTCAGTCCACGTCAGATGAATTCCTGAATGATCGTCGGCGAGGCGTGAATGCAGACCATGTGCAGATTCGTCTCACCTTGGGCGCGGAATCGATGGACCGTTTTGGTTGTGACGGTGACGATGTCTCCCGGGTGGGCGTAGAGCTGATCCTCCTGGGTTTCAATCAAAACTTCGCCGTGGAGCACTACCCAGGTCTCGGTGTAGGGATGCCAGTGAAACTCTGGGCCACCACCGGGGTGCGTATTGACCCAGAAAAATGAGATGCCCGCCTGATGCTCGGCTCCGGTAAACAGTGCTGTTTGAGATCGTGGCGACTGCAACGCTTCGCGGTTGGTGACTGTAATCATGTAAGCCGACCCCTTCGAGCTCGTTTTCTTCGCAGATTACTGTTGAGCGGGTACAGGGTCAAGAGTGCTTACGCCTGAATTTTCTCCGGTGCGTTAAAGGAATTGAGGCCCCGGCACTGGATGCCGGGGCCTCACACTCTCTCATCACTCACACCTTTGAAGAGATACCCATGAGTCTAAGAAACGTTCCTGGTAATTGACTTGTATCCAACATAAAATCACGGCTGAAACAGCTGGGAAAACCCTGGGCAGTCAGGTGCTCGTGGAATTGCGCACGACCAGTTCTGGCGCGTAGTAATCACGTACCGGGGGCGCTTCCCGGTCGGCTTTTCGCGCAAGCAGTAATTCGAGCGCGCGCTGGCCCATGGCTTCTTGCGGCTGATCCACACTGGTCAGGCTCGGATAGAGCAGTTCGGCCAGCGGAGTGTTGTCGTATCCGACGATCGCAAGGTCCTCAGGGACCCGGACCCCGAGCTCATGGGCGAGTTTGAGTACTTCTGCTGCGGTCTGATCATTATTGGTCACTACCCCGTCCCAGAGATGTTGCTCTAAGCCGTTTCGTAGTGTCGAAATATCCTCGGAGGTGAAGTACACCAGCTCGGGCTTCAGCCCAGCGCTATGGGCACGGTCGCGGATCCCGTACCAACGGGCCTTTGACGTGGCACTCATGGACCGGGTCAGATACGCCAGCCGGGTCCTGCCCCTTTGAATGAGGTGTGCCGCAGCAGCGGTCGAGCCGGTGAAGTCATCACTGGCCACCAGATCGATCTCGGCCGGTGGGTGATCTAAGTGAGCCACAACCACGGTCGGAATTTCTTGCCCGAGTGATTGCAAGGTGTCTTCGGGCATCCACGATGACACGATAATCAGCCCGTCGACCTGCATTTCCAACAGCGTGTTGGTCTGGTGGACGAGTTCATGTGCGTGCCGTGCCCCGTGGGTGATCAGCGTGCGCAGACCGCGCTCTCGTGCTGCGGCTTCGACGCCGTTGACGATTTGGGCGTGGTGAGCGTTGCCAAGGTCATTGAGCACCACACCCAGCACCCCGGATTCGTGAGCCACCAGGCTGCGGGCCGCCGAGTTCAACCGGTACCCCAGTTCTTGCGCGGATTCTAGGACGAGTTCGCGTTTCTCCGCACTAACCCCGGGTTCCCCCCGCAGCGCGCGGGACGCCAACGACTTGGAGACACCGGCACGCTTGGCCACCGAAATAATCGTCGGTCGCTGGGTGCGCAGTCTGTGCGTGGTGGTTGTACTCATCGTCGTTCCTGTTCGAGCTGGGTTATTGCGGTTTCCAGGATCGGATAATTCGCGCCTGGTCCCAGCGCGAGATAGCCCGGCGCGTAGTGATCCGCCTGAAGATCCGCCGGGGACTCATATCGCACCGGCAGATAGGTTCCGCCGGCTTTCCGCAGGATCAGCATGGCTGCGGCCACATCCCATGGATTGGTTCCGGTGCCCAGTGAGGCATCGGTCCACCCGGCGGCCACATGCAGAATCGACAGCGCACCCGAACCCGTGCGTCGCACCGACGAAAACGCCTCGACCCAACGCTGAAAGCGATCCATGGCCGCGGACCCGTCAATGGCGAGGTCGGCTGCGGTTGGGTAACCGGTGATCAGCGTGGCCGAGGGCAGTGGCAACGCCGGTGGCGTGGTCAGGGGCGTGTTATTCA
>CAZAAP010000170.1:0-3746 GCA_964482935.1 uncultured Enteractinococcus sp. | reverse complement strand
CCCCAGGCATCCGCCTGGCCCCCGGGGCCCCACCCCTTTAACCACCCAACACCACGGGACAATCCTGTGGTAGCGCGCCGCTCATGTCTAAGTCGCAAGTAGGACCCTCTGCATCGTGGCACCCGTCGCTGGCTGATGGTAGGGCGGGATTGGTCGCCCATCGTTTCTAGAACGTGGGGATCTAAAGATATTTCCCTGGTATATGAAAAAGATCTTCTAAATTCCACCGTGGATTTGTGGTGGCAGCAGTGATCAGAAGTCGCCAGGTGGGGTCGCCCGTTTGGGTACACTACTTTCTCACGCCGTCCCCCTCTTTTTCATCCAGCGAGTTGGCGATAGGGGCTTGACACTTGCGTGCCAGAGTCGAGTCATACTCCGCGTGTTTCCTTAGCGTTATACAGTCCAAAGGTTATCTGAGCAGACAACCCTGCGTGGCGTCGAACCCATCGCGCGCAAGACAATGGGCCACAATCTGTCAAGATTAAAAGCTGTTTACGAGCCGCGGAACGCGATAGCCCGAGGGACCCCTCAGCTGCCCAACGGGTCAAAGCCTTACGTATTTTTGGAGCTGGAGTAGAATCCATTTTCGCAACGAAGCAAGGCAACGTTTCGTGACTTTTGAGTTTGTTCCAGAACGTACTCCACTTCATCGCACCCGAGGCTCTGAATGGATAATTCACCAAGGATCGCGGGAACGGTATTAGCCACGCCATCCAGCCTAGATAGCGGTTGTTGCGAAGACTATCAACGGTATTGTGTCACCTGCGAGCACCGAATGTACCTGGTGAGCTCATGGGAGCTTAGACTGAGAAATTATGACTGTAAAATCTGTATTTGAGAATCCCATTGTAGGTCGTCAGTTATTTGGTCCCGGACCGTGTAACCCGTATCCCGAGGCACATCTGGCTCTAAGTTTGCCCTTATTGGGACACTTGGACCCAGCCTTCATCAACGCGATGGACGCTACCAGTGACATGTTGCGTCAGGTATGGGGGACACAAAATCAGCGCACCCTTCCGCTGTCTGCTACCGGATCGGCCGGAATGGAAGCTGCATTTGTGAACACAGTGCGTCCCGGCGATGTGGTGGTGGTTGCTGTCAATGGACTCTTTGGCGAGCGGATGGTCGAAGTAGCCGGTCGACACCGTGCTGAAGTCATTGCCGTTGAACATGAATATGGCACACCGGTTGATGTAGAGCGAGTCATTACTGCCCACCCGAACCCCCAGATTATCGCCGCTGTACACGCAGAAACCTCCACCGGTGTGGTATCCGACATCAAGGCACTTGGCGATAATAAAGGTGACGCACTGTTACTCGCCGACTGCGTGACATCAATTGGGGGTATGGATATTCAGCTGGACGAGTGGGGTGTGGACTTAGCTTATGCCGGGTCGCAGAAATGCCTCGGCGTGGCTCCGGGGCTGGCGCCGTTTTCAATTTCTGATCGCGCTTTTGATCGACGCGTCGAAAAACCTGCGAACTGGTACCTCGATCTCAACTTGCTGGGCGGTTATGCAACTGGATCGACCGGCGGACAGCGTACTTATCACCATACTGCGCCAACCGGCATGGTTGTGTCCCTGAAAGCAGGTCTGGAGCGGATCCTGGCCGAAGGACTAGACAATGTATACGATCGACACGCTGCGGCAGGCAAAGCGCTGCAGGACGGCCTAGAGGATATGGGTCTAACACTCTTTGCAGAAGAGGGAGCGCGTTTGGCGCAGCTAACTACTGTTAAGGTGCCCGAGGGTGTCGATTCAACTGCGGTCCGCGATTTCTTGATGTCCAAGTACAATCTGGAAATCGGAGCAGGAACCGGTGCCTATGCCGCTAAAATCTGGCGAATTGGTCTCATGGGCCACAACGCGACAGAGGCGAACGCACATCTCGTGTTAGCTGCCCTCAAAGACGCACTCGATAACGTCTAAGCACTTTTCAGTTACTTAAATAGATTGGGACCGGAGCGACCCGGTCCCAATCTTTTAGCTAATTTGGGCTCTAGAAGTCGATATCATCCTGCGTCGCAGTGACGAGTGGAGTTGCCGTGCCGTTGCGTTCTGCAACATCGGCGACCGCGGCCGCGACAGCCGGGGCGACCTTCTGGTTGAAGACCGAGGGAATGACGTAGCTCGGGTTCAATTCGTCGGCAGTAATAGTCTGAGAAATCGCATCTGCGGCGGCCACCAACATGTCTTCGGTGATATCGGAGGCCCCGGCATCAAGCAATCCGCGGAACAGCCCAGGGAATGCCAGAACGTTGTTAATCTGGTTGGGGAAATCTGAGCGGCCGGTCGCCACCACCGCGGCATGCTTGGATGCTTCGGTCGGCAGAATCTCCGGATCGGGGTTAGCCATGGCAAAAACGATGGCATCGTCATTCATCTTTGCTACATCCTCGGCATCAATCAGATTGGGTGCGGACACTCCGATGAAAACATCGGCCCCCACCATGGCCTCCTTCAAGCTGCCGGAAAAGCCTTCAGCGTTGGTGTTGTCGGCTAACCACTGGCGATGCTCGTCGCGCTGGGAGGTCTGGGGTTCCAGCACACCCTCACGACCTGCGGCCATAATATGCTTGGCACCCGACGCCTGAAGCAACCGGATAATCGCATGTCCTGCAGCTCCGACGCCAGAGACGACGATGCGGACATCCTCGATCTTCTTGTTGACCACCTTCAACGCATTATTCAACGCCGCCTGCGTGACGATGGCGGTGCCGTGTTGATCATCGTGGAATACTGGGATATCGAGTTCTTGGCGTAACCGGGCTTCGATTTCAAAACACCGCGGTGCGGAAATGTCCTCGAGGTTGATGCCTCCGTATGCTGGCGCCAGCGCTTTGACAATCTGGATAATTTCTTCGGTGTCTTTGGTATCAACAGCTACTGGCCAGGCATCAACATTGGCAAATTGCTTAAACAACACGGCCTTGCCCTCCATGACGGGCATCGCGGCAGCTGGACCAATATCACCCAGGCCTAACACGGCGGTGCCGTCGGTGACCACAGCAATCGTGTTGCGTTTGATTGTCAGTTCCCGAGCGCGTTGGGGATCTTTGGCAATGGCCTTGCACACGCGCGCCACCCCCGGGGTGTAGGCGCGAGACAAATCATCACGGTTCCGGACATGAACCTTGGATACAGTTTGGAGCTTGCCCCCCTGGTGCATGTGGAAAGTGCGGTCTGACAGGCTCAGCACTTCAAAGCCTTGGACAGCCTCGATTGCGTCTTTGACCTGGCGGCTATGTTCTTTCCCACGCGTATTGCAGGTTAAGTTAATGATGTTCGACTCGTGGCTGGCGTCGACAATATCTAATGCGGTGATCGCAGCCCCGGCCTCGGCAACTACGGCGGTCAGGTCGCTGGTGGCCGTGTACGTCGTGGGGGCCTGAACTTTCACAATGATCGAATAGCCGGGGCTAGGTGTTGCCATGTTTGATTGAACTCCTTGAACAGGTATCAAGCAGAGTCAAACCCTAGACTCTGCATAGTGGTGGTTAAACGAGCGGCTCGTGTGCACTACCTGGCGATCATGGGGTATATGACGACAGCACATGCAGCGGCACTGGCCTGGGTAAAGGCTCAAAGGCCACATGATTTGGAGCTGCCAGAATACCATGACGCGTTAGCGAGCTGATGAGAGTGCCAACTTGTTGAGATCGATAGCCCAAAGTTTTATCAAACCCTAGTAATTAAAAGTGACTTAGATTACAGTTGACGCTTATCGGAGCTTCGAAGATGCAG
>CAZAAP010000169.1:0-3761 GCA_964482935.1 uncultured Enteractinococcus sp. | reverse complement strand
TGAGTATCTGGTTCGCTGCCCTGATGACCGTGCTTGGCCTCGTGCTTGCTCCACAGCTGGCACATGCCCACGACGTGATGGTTGAATCAACCCCAGAAGTTGGCTCGAGTGTCGAGGAGAGCCCAACCGAGGTGCGGTTGCGATTCTCTGGCACTCCGTTGACAGGACAGGGACTGACAAACATCCTTCGCGTCACCGACGCCGACGGTAACCAGTGGCAGGACGGCGAGGTTGTTGTTGAAGGCTACGAGCTAGCCATCCCACTGTGTGAAGGTCTACCGCAGGGTGAGTATACGGTCGACTATCGCGTGGTGTACTCGGATGGTCACACCGGTGAAGAACGTTTCACCTTCACCAACGCTGACCCGAATGCGCCGACCGAAGGGGCACCGCAAGACTGCGGTGAAGCCGCTGTCGAAGGCACACCGAGCCAACCGGCAGCAACCGAGACGAATGACGCGCAGGACACCCCCGAGACTGCAGAGGTGGGCGAGAGCGCCGACGAGAGCTCTCCCACCGCGATTCCCGCATGGGTGTGGGTCTCAGCCGTTGCAGGCATCCTTGTGGTAGCAACCGTCGTGGTGTTGCTGTTACGTGGCAGTCGTGTCGGCGAGACCGCTGATTTCGAAGATGATGCGTAACCTGGCGGGCCCCCGGTGGGCCCGGCCATTACGGCCGGCCCACCGGGCTGCCAACCGGATGGCTTTAGTGGCGAAGCGCTCTTCGCCTAGCACCCTCAAGGAGTACCGTTGACGAACACCACCACCCAGACCACGCAGTCACCCAACTGGCTATGGCCGGTTGCGGTGGTCACCGGCGTGGGCTTTTTAATCGTCATTGGGATCTCCTCGGGCGTGACCGGTGTCCAACAACTCTCTGATCCCGGTGCCCTGACGCGCTGGGCGCTGCCCGCTACGAAAGCCATTCACAATATGGCCTGGGCGTTGACGTTCGGAGCGTTGATGTTCGCAGCCATCATCTTGCCGCGCTGGACAGCGATGCCCAAGCGCGGCAAACCGGTCTCGGAGCATGCCACCGAACACCCGGCCTACACCCGCACGGTGAAGATTGCCACGGTCTCTGCAGTCATCTGGACATTTAGTGCGCTCGCTCAGATTATCTTTACCTATTCGGACGTTGCCGGGATGCCGGTCAACGCCTCTGAGGGTTTCTCCTCTGGAATGCTGGACTACGTTTTAGCCATTGCAGTCGGACGAGCATGGTTCTGGATGACTATCATTGCCGCCGTCGTCACCAGTCTCATCTTCGCGCTGCGCACCCCAACCGGCATGGCCTGGGGTGCAGTCCTCACCCTGGTGGGCGTCATCCCGCTGGCCCTCGTGGGGCACTCATCATCGGGGGATGACCACTTCGCTGCGGTCAACTCGATCGGCTTGCACCTACTGGGCGTGCTGCTGTGGGTTGGTGGGCTGGTGCTACTCGCCATGCTGGCACCAACCCTGACCGGAACTTCGCAGTTGAAACCCAGGGTGAAAAAAGGTCACACCCAGCCGCTGGTGTACACGGTGTTGAGCCGGTATTCGGCGGTGGCCGGGGTTGCGATCCTCTTGGTCGCAGGGTCAGGAGTCGCCAATGCGGCCATTCGCATGGAATCCTTTGAACACTTCATGTCACCCTACGGCCTGATGGTCGTGCTCAAGGGTGTGCTCACCGTGGTGCTGGGACTCATGGGGCTGGCACACCGCGTGCGCATCATCCCAAGGTTGAAAACCGGCACTGTCCAGCCGCCCGCCAATGCTCGCAAAACCCTGTGGCAGGTCATTGCCGTTGAGGTCGTGGTCATGGTTGCCGTGATGGTCACCGCGGTGCTTCTTGGCAAATCGGAACCACCTAAACCCGAAGAGATCCCACCGGATGCCTCACCGGCGCGCATCACCACCAAATACGAACTGCCACCTGAATTGACCGCAGTCCGGTGGATCACCGAGTGGCGCTTCAACTGGCTGTGGGTCGCCGTCGTTATCTTTTTGGCCATCTGGTACATCCGTGCCATCAGAAAACTCGCTGACCGCGGCGATAAGTGGCCGATCAACCGCACGATTTTCTTCTTCATCGGGCTGGCTATCTTAGTGTGGGACACCTCGAGCGCCCCGGCCATCTATGGGCTGGTGCTATTCTCCGCGCACATGGTCAACCACATGATCCTGACCATGCTCATCCCGATCTTCTTGGTGCTGGGTGCGCCGATCACCCTGGCGATGCGTAGCATGGAAGCCCGTCAAGACGGCACCCGCGGACCGCGCGAATACATGCTGGCGCTATTGCAATCCAAATACGCTAAGGTCATCACCCATCCGATCTTTGCGGCCGTCAACTTCGCCGGTTCGCTGGTGATTTTCTACTTCACTCCGGTCTTTGAGTTCGCACTGCGCTATCACATTGGCCATGAGTTGATGAACGTGCACTTCTTATTGACCGGGTTTATCTTCGCGTCCGTGATGATCGGGATCGACCCGTTGCCAAACCGGCCGACGTATCCACTGCGCCTCGTGGTGCTGATCGGGACCATGGTCTTCCACGCCTTTATCGCTGTGTCTCTGACTGGTTCAGAGTCACTGCTCATGGCCGAGTGGTTCTCCGCAATTGGGCGTGACTGGGGACTGCCGGCGATCGAAGATCAGAAGATCGGGGGCGCGATCATGTGGGGGACCGGTGAATTCCCCACCGTGGCCATGGCCCTGATCGTGTTGTACCGCTGGCGCACCGAAGATGTCCAACACGCCAAACGGCGTGACGCGCGCGTCGATAAATATGGCGACACGGACCTTGATGAACTCAATGAATACTACGCCCGCATGGCAGCATCCCAGGAGTCAACCACCCATGACAACCCCCGGTAAAATCACCACGATCCTCGCGGTGTTATCCGCCGCAGCGCTGGCCCTCGCGGGCTGTTCATCGGACGACGACGCTCCCGACGAAGCCCAGGACAATCAGCTCGAGGCTCTCATGGTCCCGGATGCTCGCCCGGACCAGAAAGCCGCCGGGGGCGCCACCGCGATGGCCATGGAACTTGGGTTCGACCAGGTCCAACCCGCTACCGATGCCGAAATCACCAGCGTGCGCGACGCTGCCGCCGAACGCACCGACGCCGCAGAAGACCTCAGCGTAGAACCGGCCAGTTGTGCCGCCCCTATCGCCGAACTCGACTGGTCACCAATCCAAGCATCGTCCGATGCCGTGACCCGAGTGGATTTCGGTCGGACCACTTTTCGAGGTGCCGGCAGTGTCGAAGTCGCGGGGATTACCGAGGCCACCGGCGGCACCGAGCAAGCCGCCGAACAAGTCGCGGCTCATCAGCGTGCCGTTGAAGAGATCACGACCAACTGCAATGACGTCACGATGATGCTCGCTGACGACGCCGAACCAGACTGGGCTGCTTTGGAGTACGCCTTCACTGCCGAAGCAATCGAAACCGACTCGGGTTCTGGCCTGCTGTGGCAGCGGCAGCCCGTTGACGAGTCCCAGGGCCAATCCACCACCGCGCTGACCCTCATGACTAAGCACGAGGGTCATGCGATCATGGTCGCATTCATTGGTAGTGAAGAAATCGCCGATGAGGAATTTACAGGCATCTCAGAAGCGATTCTGGCCTCGGCGGTTGCGCAGCTGGACTAGGTTAGAGCCTCCGCCCACGGCCCCTGAGTAAGCGAGCATGCAACTTCGGTTGCAGATTTCGTTGGCGTTAGGATGAACTTATGACCGAACCGTCTCCGACTCTTAGACTGATCCAAATATCT
>CAZAAP010000168.1:0-3812 GCA_964482935.1 uncultured Enteractinococcus sp. | reverse complement strand
GGTGATTCCCCTTGGCCGGGCAAATCAATTCCGATGATCTGGAAACGGTGGGTCAGGTGCCTAGCCATCTCGGCAAATAAGGTCCGCACCGAAGTACCCATACTGGGCCCAACGATGAGTGTGTCTCGTGCTTCTGGATCGAAGGAACCGGATTCTGTCAGTCGGATCGCTGCAATATGGGGGTTGGCCAAGGTCAATCACTCATTCCACAGTTAGCTGATCAATAGGGCTGGCTCCTCCAGGATAGCTGCCACATCCGCTAAAAAGGCACCCGCTTCGACCCCGTCAACGATTCGATGATCAAAAGATGCGCCCAATGTGGTCACCCAGCGGGCTTCGATCTTGCCATCGACGACCCACGGGCGTTGCTTAATCGCACCGAATGCAACGATCCCGGTCTCTCCCGGATTCAGAATCGGGGTGCCGGCATCTAGGCCAAGCACACCGATGTTAGTGATCGTAATCGTGCCGCCAGAAAGCTCCGCTGGCTGTGTTTTGCCGTCGCGTGCTCGCTGCGTGAGGTCTTGGATGGCTTGGGCCATTTCCAACTGGCTCAATTGGTGCGCGTTTTTAATATTGGGCACCAGGAGCCCACGTGGAGTGGCCGCGGCGAGCCCCAGATTGACGTGGTGGTGCAGGGTATATGTATCGCCGTGCCAGGTCGCATTGGCCTGAGGCGTGTTCATCGCAGCCTGGGCGACAGCCATCGACACCAGCAGGAGGGGCGAGATCCGCACCTCCGCATAACGAGGATGCTTTTTCAGGGTCTGGATGTACTCCATGGTGCGCGTCGCGTCGACATCCCGAAAAACTGAGATGTGGGGAGCTGTTGTATAGGACTCGGTGACGGCTTTCGCGGTTGCCTTGCGCACGCCGGCGACCTTGATCGTTTCCGATCCTTCTGGAGTTTTGTCAGTGGAGCCAGGTTTCTGCCCGTTGCCATCGAGTAGTGTTTGCACGTCTGCCCGGGTAACCTCACCGTGCTGCCCCGTCGGAGTAATGGTGGTCAGGTCGAGGCCGTGATCTTTAGCCAGCTTCCGCACGGGCGGTTTGGCTAAGACCTTGGCAAAGAGACCTGTTTTCGGCACCGGTTCTGGGTCTGGTACCGGCGCTGCGTCTTGGATGGGTTCGAGCTCAACCGGGGTTTCGACGTCGCCTGGCACTTCAACCGAAGGACGGCGTCGTCGACGGCGTCGTCCTGAGGAGTCGTCTTTCGGGCCTGAACCAACAAGGGGCGCCTGAGTTGGAGCCTCCCCATTACTGTCAGCGTTCTGGGTGACTTGAATGGCGAAGAAGTTGTCACCGACATTGATGGTGTCGCCGACTTCGGCGAAGAGTTCTTTGACGACACCTGCCCAAGGACTGGGGATTTCAACGAGGGATTTGGCGGTTTCAATTTCGGCGATCACCTGGTTGACGGTCACCGTGTCGCCGACTTTGACCATCCAGTTGACCAGGTCGGCTTCGTTGAGTCCTTCGCCCACGTCGGGCAGGGTAAAGATCTTCATGTGTGCTCCTTGCGCGGCGTTAGTAGGTGAAGGTTTCGTCCACGGCGTCCAAGACCCGGTCCACGGAGGGCAGGTAGTCCTGTTCCAGCCGTGAGGGCGGATACGGCATGTGGTACCCGCCGACCCGTTGTACCGGCGCTTCAAGACTTAAAAATGTGCGCTCCATGAGTCCAGCCGAGATCTCGGCCCCAAACCCGGCAAAGGTGGAGGCTTCGTGAATAATCACGGCGCGCCCGGTGGATCTTACGGCCCCGGCGATTGCATCCATATCGAGCGGGGACAGACCCCGAATGTCGAGTACTTGGAGGTCGTAACCATCTTCGACGCCGGCTTCGGCCGCAGCCAGGGCGGTTGCCACCTGTGGGCCCCAGGCCAGCAGCGTGGCGTCGGTGCCCGGGCGGGCTTCGACGGTTGCAAATGGATCGGTTACCGGGTTGTCGAAGTCAACGTCGCTGCGCACGAAATAATGTTTTTTGGGTTCCAACAGCATGATGGGGTCGGCCGATTGGATCGCTGCCCGAGTGACCCAGTACGCATCGTGCGCGTTGGAATAGGTCACGACCTTGAGTCCTGCGGTGTGCGCGAAGTACACTTCGGGCGATTCACTGTGGTGTTCGACCGAACCGATCCCACCGCCGTAAGGCAGGCGGATGGTCACGGGAAATTGCTGGGCGCCGCGGAAACGGGAGTGGAGTTTTGCCAGCTGTGACACGATCTGGTCAAACGCCGGATAGACGAAGCCGTCGAACTGGATTTCGGCAACCGGCCGCATACCCGCTTGGGCCAAACCGATTGAGGTACCAACGATTCCGGCCTCACCTAGCGGTGCGTCCACGACGCGATCGGAACCAAATCGGGCGGCGAGGCCTTCGGTCACGCGATACACGCCACCCAGTGCACCAATGTCTTCGCCTTGTAACAGCACGGATTCATCCGTTGCGAGTTCATCGGCCAGGGCACGGTTGACCGCCTGGCCGATGGTGAGTTTTTTGGTACCGGACGATACCTCATCAAATACGGCGGTCACGCTTGTTCGTCCTCCATCCAGCGATCAAATTCTGCAGCCTGAGCTTCTACCAGCGAGTGTCCTTCGGCATAGACCAGGTCAAATTTTTCGCGTAGGGAGACGGTATCCGGGGCGTCGGTGATTTTTTCGCGCAGCTCGGCGGCGAGCTGGTCAGCTTCTTCAGTGACTTTATTGAAAAACGCATCGCCGTAGTCAAACCGACGACGCAGGTAGGCCTCGGTGCGCACCATGGGGTCAGCCTGGGCGTGGGCCTGTTCTTCTTCTTTCGTACGGTACTTGGTCGGGTCATCCGCGGTGGTGTGGGCACCCATCCGGTAGGTATGGGCTTCAACCAACACGGGTCCTTTGCCACGACGAGCGTGGTCGACAGCGCGGTCCATCACGGCAGCTGTGGCGATCGGGTCATTGCCATCAACTGCAAAACCGTCAAAACCATAACCCTGAGCACGCTTGAACAGTGGCACCTTGGATTGGACCTCAAAGGGGGTAGAAATAGCCCAGTAATTATTCTGAATGAAGAACACCACCGGGGTGTCAAAAGACGCGGCAAAAACCATTGCCTCGTGAATATCGCCTTCTGTTGATGCACCATCACCGAAGCAGGCTACGGCCACGCGGCCTTCTGCTTGACGGCGAGCGTCGGTCCAGCCGCGCTGCTGCTGCGCAATACCCCAGCCATAACCCACAGCGTGTGGAACTTGAGCGGCCAACACCACGGTGTATGGCTGCATGTTGTAGGCGTTTGGATCCCACCCACCGTGGACCGCGCCGCGGAAGAAGTCGAAAATGTTTTCTTCTGGGATGCCGCGGCCGCGTGCCATGACGTGTTCACGATAGGTCGGGAAGATCCAATCGCGATCTTCTACGGCGGTGATGGCACCGGCTTGAGCTGCTTCCTGTCCAATGGACGGCGTCCAGAGCACGAGTTGGCCCTGGCGCTGAAGGTTGACACCTTCTTGATCAATGCGGCGGGTGTGCGCCATCAAGCGATACATTTCGGCCACGCGCTCGTGATCGATCGCGGTGGCATCTTCTACGAAATCTTTAGCAGCATCGGTCGGGTCAATAAACCCGTCAGCGGAGAGAATTCCGATGGCTTCTTCAGGAAGTTGATGCCCGGTAGGGGAAGATATGGTCGACATATGCATTTCTCCTGGTGAGAGACGGCCACTGCCGCTTCGGGTTATGAAGAAACAGCGTAGTTTTTCTAACGTTAACCTCATCGTACCCAATGGTGGCGGGCACTCGTGAGGCTAGTCACATGTATTGTACACCCC
>CAZAAP010000167.1:0-3819 GCA_964482935.1 uncultured Enteractinococcus sp. | reverse complement strand
GCCGTATTAATGCGGGTTTCTAATTCACCGGCAGCTTTGCGCGTGAAGGTTACACCGAGCACTTCTTCGGGCCGTACATAGCCGTTGGCGATCAACCAGATGACACGGTCAGTCATGGTGTGAGTTTTGCCGGATCCCGCACCCGCGACAACCAAAAGCGGATCTGGGCCGGCTTCAATAATGGCGGTTTGTTCGTCGGTCGGGTACAGGCGTTTGTTTGCAGGCTTGTGGTCTTCGAGCAGATCGGTCAGCTCGCGGGCGGTGTAGCGCGGTGCGTGTCCCCACGTTAGATCAGCCATTCGGTTACCTGTTGTCCTTCCTTACAAATGGGGCACAGTGTGGCGAGTTTGCACTCGTCTGTATCATGCACCGTGTAGAAGTAGGGGCCCTGGACCCAACGGGCGGCATCTGCGATGTCTTGTTCCGCCCAGGTCATCCCTTCATCCAACGGCGCCTGAGGTTGAATGTTGACCGAGCGGTTTGTAGTACCTAATTGCACGAGAGCTGCACCTGCCGGTTGGCGATTCGGCACGATATCTTTAAGCGCCCCGGCCTTGACCATGGCCTGATAGACCCCAAGCTGTGGCAATCGCGACAGTCTGGCACCGGTCACCTGGGTGGCACCGGTCTTCAGGTCTACGACATAAGGTCTGCCTTCGGAGTCGACTTCGACGCGGTCAATAATACCGTTGAGTTGAACGCCGACGCCGTCGAAATCCATATCGACTGTCACGTGATGTTCTGCTGCCACGAGTTGTCGGGGACCGAATGCTTCGGCAGTTTTGCCGCGCCCAGTCTGATACCCCACACGCATGCCGGAGACGTATTGGTAGTAGTACTCCAAGGTGCGCTCGGCTTTGGCATACAGGGCATCGTACTCCCATCCTGGTTCAATGCCGGCCTCAGCAGCAAGCACGGGAAACTTTTCTTTGAGTTCCGTATACATCGCTCCGACGTCGGCGTCCGGGAACTTTTCTGCTATCGCGTGAATAAAGGTTCCGGTAGCGGCAGCCGGGTGGGTCCCCGCGGTCGAGATCTGATAAATGAACCATTGGAGAGGCGACTCCACAGCGGTTTCTACGGTCGATGGAGACAGTCGCACGCGATTTGGTTTGCCGTGGTCGTCCACACCATGAATCGGGGAAGTCGTGGATAACTCTGACAAGCCCCACCAGTGGTCCGGGTCAGCGGTGACAATACCTCCTTCGGCTAATACTGCGAGCGCATTAGCAGCCTGGTCGGCACGAACCTGCAGCGCCTGGAACTCCGTTGCATCGGTCGCGGTAAGAAGCTTGCGTTCTGTTTCCTCGAGGGTGCGACGTAAATGGATGACGAGCCCATCGGCTGTCAGCGGGGTGGCTACTGTGGTGTAGGGGCGCACCGGATTTTCATCAGTGGGCTTCCACGGCGCCAAACGCTCAATAAACATTGAGGGTTGGTGATCTGCATCGGCAACCGCTGTGGCGATCAGTCGCCGGCGCGCCCGTGAGGTGGCTGCAGCAAAGGTGCGCAGTTCATCGTGTCGCACTTGGGCGATGCGTTCGTTGATAGGTTGTTGTCCTGCGGTGCCGGTGACTTCTTCCACGAGTTCTTGGGTATGCAATAGCTGACCGCGCAGCCGGGTATTCGGCCAGACGCCCTCTTGCACGCCGACCACAAACACGGTGTCCCAATCCCGGCCGGCTGCGGTCGTTGGGGTCAGGACTGACACGCCCGCTTGGCCTGCGCGTGCTGACAATGTATCCATAGGTAGGTCTTGTTCGGCCAAGTACTCGGTGAAGCCCTTTGCTGTTTGTCCTGGGAATTGGACGACGTAGCGTTCTGCTGCTTCGAAGAGTGCTACTGCCGAGTCCAAGTCACGGTTCGCGCGGACCGACGCATTGGGATCATCAGATAGAGCTTGCTGTTCCCACACACTTCCAATGTCTGGCAGGGCTGTTTCCCATCCGGCCCACAACACCATTTCGGCCGATGCCTGTTCTTCGATAGTGGCTTTGACCATGGCTGCAAGCATGCGACCGATTCGCACCGCTCCGGCAGCGTAGCGCGGCAGCCGCCGGTCAGTGTCCCAGTCCAATAATTCGAATGCTGTGTCTGGATCGGCAACGAGTTGATCTAGCAGTTGAGTTGAATCGCGGGTGCCTCGGGCGTCGCGTTCCACAGCCAGGAGACGACGGCGTAAATTGCGTAACTCTAAGGGTGTGGAGGCCCCATATCGTCCTGTGATCAGCCAGTGCAGGTCTGCTGGGTCGAGACCGGTTTTGGTTTCGGTTTTGTGGTGTGCGAGCGCGTCAGCGGCTGCGGTCAGGACAAGCAGTGGTGCTGCAGCAGGCTGTTGGTTAAGCATCACTTCCGTCATGGACCGAACCACAGGGATGGCTTCGGTCTCCAGGGCCGTGACGACTTCGGAAACTTTGGCGGCGGTTCGGGCCAGGACCGCCATGTCTTCGAATGCGACGTCATGCCGGTGGTGTAGTTCTAGGATTTGCTGCACGATCAGTAAGTGCTCTTGGATTGGGGATGCCATCCGGTGGACGACGACTGCGTCGTCATGCGAAGCTGCGCTGAGAGGGGATCGAGCATCTGGCAGGCCACCGATGGCCGGGATGCGGCGAACGGTTCGTTGGTATGCCTGATGGAGTTGAGTGCCCAAACGATACCCGGTGTCTAGGGTGACGGTTGTGGCGTTCGGGGACAAGACTTCAGGCCAGTTCATGAGGGCCTGAGGGCGGGCCCCACGGAATCCTTGCACGGTGGTGTCCGGGTTGGCCGTGATCACGATATCGCGATCAGCGCCGATGATTTTGATGAGGCGATGAATAGCGGGCGTCGCATCTTGGAAGTCATCGATGATGATGTGTCTAATACGCCGAGTCTCGGCGGTGGCAAAATCAGGGTTGGCTTCCCATAGATCTGCTGCGGCGGTAATGAGACCAGAAGGGTCATAGGCAGCCGCACCCGACAGATCCAACACGTCCCGATAATCTTGCAATATGGTCGCGGCAGCAACCCACTCAGTACGGCCATTCGCGCGCCCCAGTACTTCGAGATCGCCAGGTTCGATGCCGTACTCAGCACAACGGTCAATCAGTTCGCGCAGTTCATGCCGCAGTCCGCGTAATCCCACAGCCTGCTTGAGGCTGTCGGGCCATTCCATGGTCAGGTGAGGATCAGTGACATACCCTTCGATCAGTTCTGCAATTAATCGGTCCTGTTCGGCACCGGCCAAGAGCCGCGGGGTGGCACCCTCGGCTTCGCGTATTCGATGAATAATGTCGAAGGCGTAGGACGAGAACGAACGCACCGGGGTTTCTGCGCGCGACTCCACGGACTCATAATTCAGTCGTGCCGTCAGGTAATCACGCAACTGTGAGGCGCCGGTTCGAGTGTTCGTCAGCATCAGCACCTCATTGGTGGCAACACCCGAAGTCATCTTGGCTACCGCGTACTCAACCGCCGTCGTCGTTTTACCTGTTCCGGGTCCGCCCAAGACCAGCATGGGACCGTGTCCGGTTGGCTGATCGACCACCTCTTGTTGGCGGGCATCTAAAATGGGTGCTGGACGGTAGAGGTTTGGAGGCCGAAGTAGTCGCGGAGTTGAGACCATACCGTCTATTGAACCACTTTTCTTGGTGTCGGTGAGAACCTATCCACAGGTCAGTTGGTCATCCCCAGGCAGTTTAGTTCTGACCTGCGAAGGGGTAATTTGGAACCATGACGAGTGCAGCAAGCATATTAGCTATTCCTGGGCCGGATGAACCCTGGCATTCAGGAACCCTATTGGGGTTCGATTTAGAAACCACCGGACGAAACCCCCAT
>CAZAAP010000166.1:0-3877 GCA_964482935.1 uncultured Enteractinococcus sp. | reverse complement strand
TCATGAGAAGGGTGGCTGATGCTTTCGATGCCTAATGCCGCTGAAGACACCACCGCTGCAGATCCTCAGGTCTACCCAACATTTGGTCCACCGCGGACCATTGCCCGTAAACCACGGATGGATGCCGCCCTGGCCGAAGCCATCGATGTGGCCAGAACTGCGCTGGAGGATTTCGCCGACGATGACGAAATCGGGGAACACCTCGGACTCACTGCCGACGACGAACGCGTGGTCACGCATCGTTTTGCGGCACATGTACCCGGCTACCGCGGGTGGGAGTTTTTTGTCACGTTGGCGCGTGCGCCGCGGGCCAAAGTCGTAACCGTGAGTGAAACCGGCCTGCTGCCAGGTGACGATGCGATTCTTGCCCCTGATTGGGTGCCTTGGCGTGACCGCGCCTCGGAAGAAGAGCGCATCCGCTTAGACGCGATCGCCGCCGGTGAAGATCCAGCGAAAGCTTTGGAAGCAGCAGGCTTCGGACCAGACGAGGTCGCAGAAGAGCCTGCCGAACACCACGACAAGCCCGCAGATCAAGACTCGAATGCCAAGGCGCAGGCTCGTCGTGAAGCAAAACGGCGCAGAGCACGCCAGCAGGCGGCCCGAAGAAAACAAAAGAACAAGGCGGCTGCCTCGACTAAGAAGGCTGCTAACTCAAAGAATTAAACACCACAAAAGGTACTGTACCGACAGTCCCTTTTTGCTGTTTCGTCATATGGTTGAGTCTGCTCGGCAGCTCAGTATGCGAATCAACTGTAGCCAGCCCCCACGGGGTGAAGGATAATGGCCGCCATCAGAGGGATCTCCTCGTGATGGCGGCCATTGTTTTTTACTACGTATTCAGCGCTGCTTAGAGACGATCGACAATGTAATCAATGCATGCGGTCAATGCTGAAATGTCATCCGGTTCGATTGCTGCGAACGTTGCGATGCGTAGCTGATTCCGTCCAAGCTTGCGGTACGGCTCGGTATCTACGATGCCGTTATCACGCAGAATGGAGGCTACGGAGGCGGCGTCTACAGTCTCGTCGAAATCAATGGTCACGATGACCTGGGAACGATCTTCAACGCGAGCAACAAACGGGGTGGCGAAGCTGGAAGCCTCCGCCCAGTTATACAAGCGGTCTGAAGAATCCTTGGTACGGGCCGTGGCAAAGTTCAGGCCACCGTTTGTGTTCATCCACTTCAGTTGCTCATCAAGCATGATCAGCGTAGCTAGAGCAGGTGTGTTGTATGTTTGGTTCTTTGCTGAGTTGTCGATGGCGGTCTTCAAGTTCAAGAAGTCTGGGATCCAACGGTCAGAAGCTGCGATTTCTTCAGCACGCTCGATCGCGGCGGGAGAGAAGAGGCCCAACCATAAGCCACCGTCTGAAGCGAAATTTTTCTGTGGTGAAAAGTAGTACACGTCTGACTGGCTGACATCCACTGGGAGGCCACCCGCACCAGAAGTCGCATCAATGACCATCAGTGCGTCGTCATTGGCTCCTTCAACGCGGTGGACTGGCGCTGCCACACCTGTAGAGGTCTCGTTATGCGGCCAAGCATAGAAATCAATATTGTGTTCAGCGCGGGGTACAGGACGCGTTCCCGGATCAGCCTGTAAGATGACCGAGCTTTCCAAGAAAGGGGCATTATTGGTCGCTTTCGCAAACTTCGAGCCGAACTCACCGAACGAAAGGTGCTGCGCCTTATTGCGCACCAAACCAAAGGTGGCGATATCCCAAAATGCTGTGGCCCCGCCCAGACCCAAGACCACTTGGTAATCATCCGGTGCGCTGAAGAGCTGAGCAATACCTTCCTGCACGGAGGCAACCAGACTACGAACCGGTGCTTGACGATGTGAGGTGCCCAACAAGGTAGAACCTGCGGCTGCGACCGCCTGAGAAAGTTGGGTGCTGACTTTCGATGGTCCCGCACCGAAGCGGCCGTCTGTTGGTTTTAAGTTCTCAGGAATTTCGAGGGTCGGTGTGGACATGGCTACTCCTTATATAAAGGTGGCAGAATACGTTCTCTATTGTGAACTTAGACGAGCCTGAAACATCAGAATAAGCCAACATGTGACTTAGTTTTAGGTCAAAATGTGGTCAACCAGACAGTCGGTGTGACAGCCTGTGGATAAATCCTGGCCGAGGTTTGGCTGCGAACGTATGATGATTGGTGATTACTAAATACTGAGATGCATAGTGCAGTTGAAGGAATGTGGCAGTGGCCGATCTGATTGATACAACGGAAATGTACTTACGGACCATCTATGAATTGATGGAAGAAGGTATTGCGCCGTTGCGAGCCCGAATTGCCGAGCGGCTAGAACATTCTGGCCCGACCGTTTCCCAAACCGTCGCTCGCATGGAGCGTGACGGACTGCTGCACGTAGCACCGGACCGCAAACTCGAGTTAACTGAAGAGGGCCTGAACGCTGCTGCTACCGTCATGCGCAAGCACCGCTTAGCGGAACGATTACTAGCAGATGTCATTGGTTTGGACTGGCCATATGTGCACGACGAAGCTTGCCGCTGGGAACATGTGATGAGCGACCAGGTCGAAGCCCGGCTGATGGTGCTGTTGGACTCGCCATCGAACTCGCCCTTTGGCAATCAGATACCGCTGCTGGAAGAGCTTGGCGGTCCCACCACCGGTATGGATCCACGACCTTATGAAGGTGAACCCCTCACAGTGGCGTTGGATAAAGCGGGGACATTCGAAGTTAAAGTCCTCACCGAGGCTATCCAAACCGATCCAGAGTTGCTGACCCAATTCGCTGCTGCAGGTATTCAACCAGGGGCAACCCTTGTGGCGGAACCTTCAGATGGTTATGTGGCTGTTCGGACGGTGGAGCGCGGGCCGGAATTGCCTGGCCAAACTGAGGATATCTCTGAACTTGGACTCGAAATCTCTGAAGATACAGCAGCGCATGTGCGAGTCGTGCGAGTGCAGTGATCAAACCGTGACCTTTGACCGTGAATTTCTCACAGTTCTCCCACCAAAATAACGATTTAACCAAGAAAATAACGGAATGATATATTCCTCGCTTCCGCATGTTCGCGCGGAAGTGTGCCATAACTTCATAGGTTCGATGAACGAATCGTTACCTGAATGTGACATACCGTTGTGGTTGTACTAAGCTAGCTCACGGTGTTGATAACAGAATGTGATTCAGCACCGGTCACCAGCTTGCTTTTGCACTCCGCGGTTGGACTGACAAACACAGCAGTTGTAAAAACATTGTTCGTGGCGGAGTGGGGCGACAAGCCCTTGAGCACATGAGAGAGGTAAACCAAGTGTCGAAGCGCATTTCCCCTGCACGTCACCGTGCAACTCCCGCGAAGGGCGCCACGCTCGATGCCATGACCCAGGCCATCGGTCGTTCGGGTCGCCAGGCCGCTGCGATTGCAGCTGCCTCGGGTATGGTGCTGACCGTAGCACCAGCAGCAAACGCTGCACCAGTGCAGACTGATCGTGAAACATCGACTCTGCCAGCCACAAACTTCAAATTAGAACGTACTTCGGGCAACACTGACGTCATCACTGCTGACTCGGTAAGCCTGGACCTCGGTCGCGCAGATCTGCAGTCGACCCCTGCTCCAGAGCCTGAACCAGAACCAGAACCAGCTGTCGAAGAAGACGTTGCTCCAGTAACAAGCGAAACAGCAGCCAACGAAAGCAGCTCCGAGGCAAGTAGCTCCGAAGCTAGCAGCTCCACTCAGGCCCAGTCTGCGGACACGCAGGAAGCGCCAAGCGCTCCAGAATCCAGCGCCTCCGGCTCGCTTGGTGCAGTAGTTTCTGCTGCATACTCCGGTGTTGGCACCCCGTATGTATGGGGCGGTAAAGGCCCAGGCGGCTGGGACTGCTCCGGATTCACCGCATGGGCATACGCTCAAGC
>CAZAAP010000165.1:0-3891 GCA_964482935.1 uncultured Enteractinococcus sp. | reverse complement strand
TACGGTTGTGCTCTTGCATGCCGGGGTTGGTGATCGGCGCAGCTGGTACGGCACCGCAGACCCGCCGGCAATTTCCGGCGCGCCGGATCCCGCTGACCTTGACCCCCACACCCAAAGACTCATCGGCCTCATGCAAGCTGCCGGAGCAGCTGATGACATCCAAGAGTTGAACCGACTTGAAACGTGGCTATGGCTCGATGAACCTGCAAGCCCAGAAGGTCGCGTCGGCGAAGCGGCTCGTGACTTGGCACTGGCAATGAACGAGATCATCTTGCACAACGACGTCCCAGAAGCCGCAGACACCAGTGGGGTTGACGCCTGGCAGCACTTGGAGGCTATCGAGGTTCCCGTCACTGTCGCATGGGGCGAACTCGATGTACCTTTTGTGATCGACCAGTGCAAACAACTCGTCGAACGCCTGGCCAACGCCCAAGGGCATGTCCTGGCCGGGGTAGTTCACATGCCCTACTTAGAGAATTCTCGGATGGTCGCAGAACTGATCACTTCTGCCATCTCATGATGCAGGGGCCTTGCCGTTTGAAACTATCGATTGAGTTGTAGACGCTGCCAACTCACGATGGTTAGAGGGCCAAAGATCAACGGTACGACGGCGACCGTGGCCAGCTGCGAGAAGCGAATAGTCTCTGGTTCAAGTGCCCACAGGACTGGTACCGCAAGGGGAAACCACACAGCATGTGCAGGAGCAGCAATAGCGGAAACCTGGGCGATCACCAAGATTGCAACAGTGATCGCAAGACCTGCAAGGGGACCACGTCCCAGAGTAGCTGCCCAGGCAGCTGGAAAAGCTAAGAAACCGGTTAACACGGTCAGGACGATAAGCCGGCCCAACTGCTGTAGCACCTCACCGCTCAGCGGCCCCAGATTTAAGGTGAGCCCACCGACTGTCAGCGCCGCACTCAGACAGATCGCTACGATCAGCACCCACAGGAGCTGTATCCCCAGTTTTGCAACGGCAATGGTGGGTCGCGAGACGGGTAAGGCAAAGAGCCCGCTGACCGTACCGTCCGTAAATTCTCGACCAAATATCCAGCTCAAGGCAATACCGATGGCCAGGAGCCCACCGGCCGCGGTGACCTGGGATGCGAGGCCAAACAGCAGCTGCCAACCGGTGTATTGAGCTACCGCCCCTAACTGGGGAACGATCCGTTCGTTTCCGGAGTTCACGCTGAGGGTCAGCGTTACAGCCAGCGCCGTGATGCCTACAATGACAAAGATCGCAGTACTGTACAGGACACGAGATGCCACTGCCTTGCGGAACTCAACGTAGAACGCAATACCCAAAGTCTTCATCATGTGCTCAGTTCATCATCATGGTAGACCATCGTGAAAAACGCTCGCTCCAGATCCTGTACGCCAGGATCAAGCTCGCCGATGAGCCTGCCGTAATTGAGCACCCATATTCGAGCAGCAATGCGAGCGACTTCATCGAGATGGTGACTGGATATCAATACTGCAGCTCCCTCGGCTGCCCGCTGCACCAACACTTTCCGCAAACGCAGCACACCCGCGGGGTCCAATGCGCTGGTGGGCTCATCGAGCACGATGAGGGCAGGGTGATGCTGTAAAGCCCCTGCCAATCCCACACGTTGTCGGTTGCCTTGCGACAGGCGTCGTGCTGGCACCCGCCGGTACCGATGTAATCCGAGCTCTTCAATTGCGGCGTCTACGACCCGGGAAATTTGCTCTGGTTTAATTCCATTGAGCCGAGCCGTTAGGCTCAGATTTGTTGCTGTATCCAATTCAGGGTAAGCGAATGGTCGATCAATGAAGTGGCCGACCCGACCCCAGGTGTCAGCAGCGACGTGCGAGATTGGCACTCCGTCGAAGCTGATCGTGCCGTCACTGATTCGTAAGATCTGCAGTATCGCCCGAAGCAGCGTCGTCTTCCCGGCACCGTTGAGGCCAAGGAGAGCATGGATTTCACCGGAACGCAGCGTGAGATTGATCCCGAAGAGACCGGCGTCTTCACCGAAGATGAGGGTGGCATTCTGGATGCTTAGACGCTCAACCATGTTTGCCCTCCTGTTCACTGCTCTTTCACTGTAGTGGCAACGCTAGGGTTCTCCTACACTCGGTGCGATCTGCTCCTGTCGAATAACCCCTTGGGCTGGCTCAAGGCAGTGGCTGCGCTTAGCCGGTGGTTATAACCATCCAACCCCCAAGGGCCAGGCATATCACGGCACTCAGCCAGAATGTCGCTACCCATAACCCCGCTGGTAGGCGCGTCAATCGGGCCAGTTGGTCCGCGTCACTATCGGTGCGGCCGCGTTGGCGCCGTCTGCTTCGTTGTAGATCGACGACGGCCCGCGGGGCGATCAACAAAAGTGCCCACACCATCAAATATGCGGCCACCGAGATGACCGTGCCGGAGGCCAACCAGCTAAGTGCTGCAACACCGACGCCGGTAACCAGGACAACCCACAGGCCGTAGAAATTTCGAATAAACAACAACATCGCTGCGCACAGTACGACCAAGGCCCACAGGGTTCCAGCCGCAAAGCCTTGGCTGACGAACCATGCTCCGGCGAGCCCCACCACGGCCGGGGCTGGATAGCCGGCTAAGAGGGTGGCAACCATACCGGGGCCGGTGGGTTTACCGCGAGACAGTGTCAGTCCTGAGGTGTCAGAATGCAGGCGAATACCGCGCAGCTTGCGGCCGACCAAGATGCCGATGATGGCGTGGCCGGCTTCGTGGAGCAGGGTGGCGAGATGGCGCACTAAGCGGTAGCCAAGGGGCGACCAGGTCACCACGAGGGCAATGACGCCCAGGACGATCGCCCAGGTCTGCGGTAGTGGTGGTTGAACGCTGGTGGCGCGCTCCCAGATCTCGATAAACACCCACCCACATATAGCAGAGGCACCTGAAAAGAACGCTAAGACCGACGAGGGGCGTCGCCGCGGGCCGCGCCGGGTGCGTCAGTCGTGGTCCTGCTGGTTACCCTGGGTCTGTGCGGTGCGCTGGAGCCAGTCGATTGCGAGTGCGGCCACGGCCTCCGGAGCATCATCGGTGATGAAATGTGCGGCATCATCAACATAAGCGAACTCAATGTGGTCAGCGTACTGTTCCGAATGTCGACACATCACATTCAGAAGTTGCTCGGTTGTTGGGTGGTCGTTTTTGCCGTAGACCACCAGTGTTGGGACGGTGAGCCGCCGACGGCGATACACTCCGCGAGTGATGCGTAGAGCTTCAGGCAGGATCATTTTTCGCGTCAGAGGGCGCACCGCCTCATCGATAGCTGCACGTTGCAACGGCGCCAGATATGCTTCCGCAGTCTCATCGGACATCGGTTGCGCCAGGTATCGACCTGAGAACGTTCGGCGCAGTGAGGACCCGGGGCGGTGCCAAATAAATGCGGGGAGATGTTGGAAAGCCGGGGCGAGTTTTGGATGGAACTTCGCAAACCCCGGAAAGACCGAGAGCTGGATTGCTGAACGGACGCGTTGCGGGTGTTCATAGCTGAGCTGCAGCGCGGTGATCACGCCCATGTCATGCGAGATCAGATGCGCACTTTCGATCTGGAGTGCATCATAGAGCGCCAACAGATCGCGCATACGCGTTTGACGTGCAATATTGGGATCGTCAGCGACAGTCCAGCCCGCACCGCGCAGGTCGGGACAAAAGACCTGGAAGCCTTCAGTTGCAATCATCGCAGCGATCTTGCGCCACTGCCACCAGTGCTGCGGAAAACCGTGCAGCATCACGACCGGTTCGCCTTCGCCGATGGTGGCTACATGCGTGTGTAATCCCGATGTATCAACAATAAAATGCTCGAAACCCGGGGCGTCCGGCATCGGCGGTAACCAGGAAGAAGTGTCTGCGGGCCGGATATGTGAGCCCTGTGGAATAGCCATGGAAGGCTCCCTTGA
>CAZAAP010000164.1:0-3961 GCA_964482935.1 uncultured Enteractinococcus sp. | reverse complement strand
CGGGACGCTCGCAATTCAACCCAGGTCTGGTCCCCGAAGGGTTCATTGTGGTCTGTTGCCACCCCAAGATCAGCAAGTTTACGAAGTGAGGAAAGCTGGTTCGCGGTTTCTGCAGGAGGATGCACGCGCAATTGAGTCATGCCACCACAATAACGGGTACTGAGAATTTTCGGGCGAGGTTGTCTTCAAGGTCTGCCTACAGGCTAGTGACATGACATGATAGAGGAGTGCGTAGGACAATTTCAGCTTTAACCACGGTTGCCGCCGCTGCGGTCTTGGCCACAGTGACGGTATTTGTACCAAATCTGACGCAGTGGGTCAGCCCCGTCGTGCTGTCGGTGTTGGTGCTTGTTTTTGCGTTAGCCTGGCCGATCATTATTGACCCCAAACCGCGTTGGGGCGTCAGCGCGGTGTTAGCCTTCACCGGTTTAGCATCGGTGTGGACCGTGTCCTTATTGCCAACGCACTTCGAATTTACGCCAGTCGTCACCGAACTCTGGCTCGCGCCTGTCGGGGGAATCGCCGCGTTAGGCGTTTTACTGAGCTTTGGGGTTCAGGTTTTTTCACCGCCCGGTGGCGTCCAGCGATTTCTCTCCACCGCCATGCTGAGCATGGGCGCTGTCATCGCGGCAACCGCAGCTGGTTGGGCAATGCTGTTACGCCACAAATATGAGGTTGCCCAGGGTGTCTTTGCGGGGGAGCGGATCACCGGTGTCACCTGGCTCATGCTCACCGTACTGATCGCACTTGCGGTGGCGGTTGCGGCCACGCTGCTGCCCACTCGGCGCCGCAACCGCATGGTCGCCGTCATCGTTGGGGCAACTCTGGTGGCTATCATCATGCAGGTGGTACGGCCCGGGGTGTTGTCTATGCCGGCGGTCATCGCCAGCGCCATTGCCGCGCTGATCGTTGGACTGGCGGATAGCTTTTCGGGAACCAAAGAAGTCTCACCGACCTCGTTGCGCCACCCGTTGACCGCCGTCGCGGTGGGGTCGGGGACGACGATCGTCACCGGGATGGTGGGGTACTTCGTCATCCACGTTTTACCCTGGTAATAATTTGCGACACCAAGTCGTCACGCCCCCAGATTGTGAGTAAACTAAGGGCCATGTCTGTTGTAGCTTTAGAAATCTTCTTCACCGTCCTCGTCGGCCTCGCTGGCGTTGGTATGGCACTATTCGCCCTGCTCGTCATTCGGAACCTGTACAAAGGTCAACGCTAAACACCGCAGTGGCTATGGAACTTCCTTACGACTTGCTCCCGGAACTCGCTCCCCTGTCCTGGCTGATCGGTTCCTGGGAGGGTCAAGGCCGTCTCGGTGCCGGCGAAGAAGGCTCCGAGATCTTTTATCAGCGTCTCGATTTCGCCGAAACGGGCCTGCCGTTTCTGGAGTATCGCGCTGAAACCTGGCTATCTGAAGAAGACGGCACGCTGATTCGACCCCTAACTTATGAAGCCGGTTACTGGGCGATTGATCGCCAACGTCATGCCGCCGACGTTGGCCCAGGTATGAAACCCGCCGACCCGGTGCCCGCCTACCGGTCCGCTGCCGACGTTGAACAGCTGCGCAAAACCGAAACTGACTTCCCGATCACCGCGACTATTACCCACCCCGGCTCCATGTCTGAGCTGTACTACGGGATCATTCGCGGACCCCAAATCCAACTTCACGCTGACGCCGTGCTGCAGGGCAGCCTCAACGACAATTATCATGCAGCCAGTCGCATATACGGCTTGGTCAATGGTCAACTGTTTTGGCGGTGGGATGTCGTCGAAGCTAAGGGCGAAGAGCCCCAACCGCACGCCTCCGGCATCTTAGACAAGATGCCTTCCACCAACGATGGTCGTCTGCCGCCCGGGAAACCTCACCTACCGGGCAAGCACGAAGCGTAGAGTATTGGCATGCTTGACGTCACTCATATCGAATACACTCCCGCCATCTCACCGCTGCTGGCCGGTGATCTTGCCGTCCACGGCGCGGTCGCAGCAGATTCGATTGATCAATACGTGGCCGGCCACTACGGTCAACCCCATCAAGAACAACGTGCACTAGCCAACGGTCAGGCCGTGGTCGATCTCTCCCACTACGGTATTGTAACCGTGACCGGGTCTGATCGGTTGAACTTACTGCACACCCTCACCACGCAGAACTTTCAGGGTATGGTCAGCCCCATTAACGCCGAAGCGCTGTTTTTAGACCTGCGCGGCCGCATCGAGATCGCCGCCAAGGTCCATGACGACGGCGAGACGACCTTTTTGATCACCGAGCCCACCATGAATGCCACCCTGGCGGACTGGCTGACTCGCATGCAATTTGCTTCCCGCGTTGAAGTTACCGACCGAACCGGGGAGTTAGCACTGCTCGGCGCAACCGATGACGTTCCCGGTCTCACGGGGCCCCTGTGGATTGATCCGTGGCCCGGTGTGGCCGTCGGTGGTGTCGCCTATATCAATGATCCAGATGACCACCCGGCCGTGCACGAAGACTACGCCTGGCGGCTCTACATTGTTGACGCTGCTCAGTTGGTCCAGATCGGTACGAAGCTGCCGGAAGGGTTCAGACTGGCTGGCACGATGGCCTCGGAAGCACTGCGTATCGCAGCCGGTCGCCCACGCCAGTTAATGGATACCGACGATCGCTCGATTCCGCATGAGCTTGATTGGTTGCGCACCGCTGTTCACATGGACAAAGGGTGTTATAAAGGTCAAGAAACCGTAGCCCGGGTTCATAATCTCGGCCACCCGCCCCGGCGCCTGGTTGGCCTGCTCATTGATGGCTCAGTGCACGGTTTGCCCGAAGCCGGAGCGGACATCATCTTGCGTCCTGAAACGGAAGACCCAGAGGCGATGGCTTCTGCTCGAGCAATCGGCACGCTCAAGTCTGCGGCAATGCATCATGAGATGGGTGCCATCGGAACAGCGATCATTCGTCGAAATACCGATCCGGAAGCCCAGTTGATCATCCGCGAGAACCCACCAGAAAATGCCGAGGACACGGCACCAAACTTCACCGCAGCATCCCAGGTAATTCTGACGTCACCGAACGCCGGGAAAGTTGTGGGTCGGGTGCAGGGCCTGAAGAACCTGCGACGTAGCTAGTCGAAGGTCACGCTGGTTCGATAACCAGACAGGATGAAGCCGACATCATTGGCCATCTTTTCTCCGATCTCATCGCCCACCGGCGTGACCCACTGGGGGATCAGCCCATCGAACATGCATTCTTCTGCGGCCCGGGCCAGCATGAAAGTGCCATAGCCCTTGCCGCGTTGCGGTGCAGCCACTAACACGGCCAGTTGCCCCACGGTATCGGAAAAGACATCGTATCCGGCGCCAGCGATCGGTCGCGACTGCTCACCAAATGCAGAGATCGTAAAATAGTGGTCCAACGCGTCTAGGGGCATCACAGCGATATCGTCCGGCGGACATTCCGCTTCGAGTCGCCGAACGTCGCGACTTTGTGAGGTGACGTTTAGCTGGGCGTCGTCGTAGTAGGGGATGTCTTCGGCATAGTAGAGAACTTCTTCGCCCAGCGAGCGTGCTCCGGCTGTGTAACCCAGGTGCAACATCGTGGATTCAAGTGCCAGAACATCATCCTCGATGTCTCGAGCAGCATCAAGAAACCACGAAGGCCCATACAGCAACGACACGTTAAACAGCTGGATAAAGGTGGCCGTATCCCGGTCCCAATCGTCTAGTTCATGTTCTGCTGCGATTTCGAAGCGCTGAATACCTTCCTGTGCATCATTGGCGCTATGCAGTGCAGTAGCTTCAATCTCTAAGGAGCGTGCCCAGGCCGACAGTACGAGTTTCTGATTAGCGTTCGATAACCCCGGCGAATGAAGATAGTGATTCGACAAGGGTACCTCCAGTACAGATGGCGATATGATTTCTCGCTATCTCAGCGAGCGTCATCACCCCAGCATAACTGGATGTCGTAATGCATCACAGCGTTGCTGGTCGC
>CAZAAP010000163.1:0-3984 GCA_964482935.1 uncultured Enteractinococcus sp. | reverse complement strand
CGATTGCCCAAGAAACCTTCCATTTGGTCAACGAAGCTGATGCCTGGGACACAGGCACTAACGAAGCCTAATCCCCCACCAGGTGAGCGGTGCGGTCTGCCGTGTTCGCTGTGACACGCCGCAATAGCCACGCTCTTGAACCGCCGAACGCCACCTACCGTGGCGGCGGGAAAACCTACCCGAAATACCTGACGGCAATTGGCTCATATGATAATGTCCTATTTACGCACGGACCACCTAAGCTTAGGCTAACCTAAATACCATGATGTGGGTGCGCATACTCGCTTCTTGCTAACGACAAGGATTATCGAATGACCAGTCTCTCCCCATACAAATCTGCCGCGATTCTCGGCGTGCTCGCGTTGAGTATTTCGGGCTGTGGCGCCACTGATAACGGTGAGTCCGCAAACGGCACGGAGGAAGCCACCGACCAAGACAGTATCGTCTTATATTCGGGACGCGACGAGGAACTCATCCAGCCGCTTATTGATCAGTTCAGCGAAGCCACTGATATCGAAGTGGAAGTCCGTTATGGTGATACCGCCGAGCTGGCGGCCCAATTGCTTGAAGAAGGGGACGATACCCCGGCCGATGTCTTCCTCGCCCAAGATGCCGGCGCGCTGGGCGCGGTGGCTCAAGAGGGCTTATTTGATGAACTTCCCGCCGAGTTACTTGACCGGGTGCCGCAGCTTTATCGAGACACCGACGAGCAATGGGTGGGCGTATCCGGTCGGCTACGCACGCTGATTTACAACACGGAGCAGGTCTCGGAAGAAGACCTTCCAGAAAGTGTCGAGGAATTAACCGGCCCCGAATATGAAGGCCGGGTTGGGATCGCTCCGACCAATGCTTCATTTCAGTCCTTTGTAACGGCCTTGCGAGTCAGCGAGGGTGAAGATACTGCTACTCAGTGGTTAGAGGATATGGCTGCCAATGACCCCCAGTACCGCGAGGGCAACGGACCGATCGTCTCCGATGTTATTGATGGCACCCTGGATATGGGACTGGTCAATCATTACTATCTGTACGCCCAAGCAGAGGAACGCGGAGTCGAACCCGATGAGCTGCCCGCTGCCAACCATCTCTTTGGTGACGGGGATGTGGGATCACTCGTCAACGTTGCCGGTGCCGGCGTCTTTGACGCCGAAAATCAGGAGGCTGTGGAGCTCGTGGACTATTTCCTGAGTCAAGACGGCCAGGAGTACTTCGTTGAAGAAACTGCCGAGTATCCGCTAATCGACGGGTTGGAAGCACCCGCAGGCCTCCCTGCCCTAGAAGAACTGGATGCTCCAGATATTGATCTCAATCAGCTAGAAGATCTGGAAACTACCATCGATATGATCGTCGATGCCGGGATGGTGGGGTAACCCATTTCCATGACCCCGCGCCCCAGCACCCGGACCGTCCGCCTCCAGCAGTCGGACGGTCCGGGTGCTGCCGGAACACCGCAGCGAGGCCCCTTGCGCTGGAGGGCACGGCGAAATCGTAACTCAACCGTCCCCTGGTGGCTGCCAGTGCTTGCCTTGGGTGCTGCTACCGTGGTGTTATTACCGCTGCTGTACCTGGTTGTTCGAGCGACCCAGTATCCACTGGATGAATTCCTGGACACCGTGTTTAGTGCCCGCAGCGCGCGGCTTGCCACCACCTCGCTGGCCCTGACTGCCGTGGTCACGACGGTCGCGGTGGTCATCGGGGTGGGCTTAGCATTTTTGGTAACCCGCACTACGATCCCGTTTCGGCGTTCCTTAGCCGTGGTCGCGGCGCTGCCCCTAGCTATTCCCAGTTATGTGGCGGCCTTTGGCTGGCAGGCCACGAGCGCCTTGGTGAATCCGGGGAGCAGCTTCGAAGGCTTCGCGGCCACCAGTGCGGTGATCGCCTCGGTTACTTACCCCTATGTGTACTTACCGGCCGTTGCGGCATTGAGAAATGTTGATCCTGCTCAAGAAGAAGCGGCCCGAGCCTTGGGGCGTGGCCCGGTCAACACCTTCTTCGCCGTGACCGTACGACAAGCTACCCCGGCTATTGTTTCTGGCGGTTTACTCTGTTCGCTCTATGTCATCGCTGACTTCGGTGCTCCATCGATCCTGCGGCTAGACACCTTCACCCGGGTGATTTATGCAAGCTTCTCCATGGGATTTGACCGCTTGGGCGGCATCGCCCTGTCGTCGATCTTGCTGGTGTTGACCATGGTGGTGCTGTTCATCGAAGGGCGCATCAAACGGACCTCAACCCGTTATGCCAAACTTGGCGGCGGGGCGACCTCGACGCCACCACGACTCCCCCTTGGCCGCTGGCAAGGCCCATCAGTGATGACCGCCTGGGCTATCGTCGTGGTGAGTCTGGGGGTACCCGGCATTGCGCTGGGCTATTGGTCGATCCGCGGGGTCTCTACCCCCGGATCGGTGACAGAAGTCGTCACCGCCTTTATGGGCTCGCTCGGTATCGCCAGCCTAGCCGCCCTGGCCACGACCCTTTTAGCAGTGCCACTGGGACTGTATATCGCCCGACGGCCGACCGTATTGGCGCGAGTGCTGGAACGCGCAGCGTATCTAGCACACTCCCTGCCCGGGGTCGTGATCGGGTTATCCATTGTGCTGCTAGGCATCTCGTTATTACCCGGTCTCTATCAGACCACCCCGCTGCTGATCCTGGCTTATTGCACTCTCATGCTCCCCTTGGCGTTAGGCCCCACGGTCGCAGCGACACTGAACGCCCCACCAGAACTCGAAGAAGCCGCAAAAGCACTGGGCAGCTCCTCGGGGCTGACGTATCTGCGCGTGACCCTGCCACTGATCGCACCGGGCATCGGGGCCGGGGCGCTGATGGTGATGCTGACCGTGATCAAAGAACTTCCCGCAACCCTGATGCTGCGGCCCACCGGATTCGACACCTTAGCGACGCGCCTGTGGACATATACCAGCAACGAATCCTTTGCTGCTGCAGCCCCGTTTGCTGTGTTGCTCGTACTACTTGCCAGCATCCCGACGGGGATGATGATTAATCGATTACTCAAGGAGATACGGTGACCATACACACCACCGGGAGCACCCTTAGCCTCGAAGGCATCTCACAACGTCTGGGTGGCCAAACGGTGCTCGACGATATCTGGCTTACCGTCCCCGGTGGGTCAACCACCGCGATTGTCGGGCCCTCCGGCGCAGGCAAGACCACCCTGTTACGGATCGTGGCAGGATTTTTGACCCCGGATGCAGGCCAGGTGCGACTCGATGACCACATCCTCACCACTACCCCACCGCACCGCCGCCGCATCGGATTGGTGGCCCAAGACGGCGCCTTGTTCCCGCACCTGAACGTGGCGCGCAACATCGCCTTTGGTCTCAAAGGCTCAGACCTCACCCGCGCTCAGCGTCACCAGCGCGTCACCGAGCTCCTGGAGCTGGTCAGTCTCCCGGCAGCCTATGCTGATCGCCGGCCGGATGAACTTTCCGGTGGGCAACGACAGCGTGTCGCCCTGGCGCGAGCCCTTGCCCGGCAACCAGACCTGATCTTGTTAGATGAACCATTTACGGCTTTGGATGCTGCCCTTCGGGAACGGACCCGAAAAGCCGTCCGCGACGTGCTGCGCGCCACCACAAGCACAGCACTATTAGTCACCCACGACCAAGATGAGGCCCTATCGTTTGCTGATCAAGTGGCCGTCCTCACCGATGGCCGAATGCGACAAACCGGCGACCCCCAAAGCATTTACGCGGCCCCCACAGACCTCGAGATCGCCCAATTTTTAGGCGAAGCCGTCATCCTGCCCGCTACCGTGACCAACGGCAACGCCACCTGCGCCCTGGGCACTTTGCCGTTGCGCAACACCATGACCAACGGCCCCGCGTCACTATTACTGCGCCCCGAGCAGATCGCCGTCGTTGATCCTACAGCCGGTGTGCCCGGTGTTGTGCTGGACTCCGATTACTTCGGCCACGACACGACGTCCCTGGTGAAACTTCTCGGGCAAGACCTCACGATTCGTAT
>CAZAAP010000162.1:0-4048 GCA_964482935.1 uncultured Enteractinococcus sp. | reverse complement strand
GACGTGCCTGGATCGTCACGGGCATGCTGGTCGTCTTCCAAATTATCAACTTCGCCGACAAAGCAGTTTTAGGCCTCGTCGCTGAACCGGCCATGCAGGAATTGCAGCTGAGCGCAAGCGAATTTGGGTTCATTGGAAGCGCCTTCTTCTTCCTGTTTGCTATCGCTTCAATAGCAGTAGGATTTCTCGCGAGCAAAGTCCCTACGCGCTGGATTATCCTCACTATGGGCGTCAGCTGGGCTGTCTTGCAATTCCCCATGCTCTTCGGAGGTGGCGCAGCTGTCCTCTTAGTCACCCGTATTATGCTCGGGGCGGCTGAAGGTCCCGCGACTCCGATTACCCTGCAACACGTTCAAGGTTGGTTTCCTGCGAAAGAACGCGGGCTACCGAGCAGCCTCGTAGCCATCGGGTCCACATTGGGGCCAGTTATCGCCGCACCGATCCTGGCATGGATCATTGCGCATCCGGATCTGGGTTGGCGCTGGGCATTTGGGTTCCTGGGTCTCGTAGGGCTTCTGTGGTCGAGTGTCTGGTTACTGGTTGGGCGCGACGGCCCGTACAGCCACACTGCCAAAAAGAAAGAACAAGTGGTCGCTGAAGAAGTTGATGACCTCACTCCGGTGGCAGAGGCGAGTTCAGCGGCTGAGATGCAACGTGACTCTGAAGAAGCAGACGCCGAGGAAGAGAAAAAGGCGTGGCTTCACAATAAGGGTAAGGGCAGCGTCGCGAATTTTTCGGACATGCTAGCCCTAGTGCCCATTCTTCGTATCCTGGGCAGTCGCACATTCATCGTGGCAATGCTGGCTGGAGCAGGATGCTTCTGGACCCAAGGCTTCTTGACCACCTGGTCACCGAGATACCTCACCGCCGTTGTCGAACTTTCACCTGAAGCCATCGGCCTAGTATCAACCTTCCCGTGGGTGCTGGGAGCGCTCGCTCTCCTGGCACTAGGTTTTTCTTCGAGATATCTTATGCGGCGTGGCGTGACAGTGCGCTGGGCGCTGGGCGCACTATTCGGCGTGAGCCTCCTTATCTCTGGCGTCAGCTTCCTCCTCTTGCCAAGCAGCTCTGGCGTAATGTCGGTCATTTTGCTTACCGTCGGCGCCGGCATGGCGCTCATCTTTCCGCTGGCTCCAACCGCAGTTGCCTACGCGGTATGCTCACGGCAACGTGGCGCCGTGATGGCCACGCTCACCGGAGTGGCCTCGCTGGGCGGAGTCATCGCCCCCGTCATGGTGGGTATGTTGATGGACGGCGCCGGATACATGCCGACACCGAAAGGCGAACCTGTTCCCGTCGAGATGCTCAATGCACTGACCTCCGGGATGAATTCCGCCTTCTGGCTGATCGGGATCTATCTGTTAGTCGTAGGTGTAGGTAGCGTCTTGCTGTTAAACCCAGACAAAACTGCCCATCAGCTGCAGAAATTTGCCTACAATGGGTAAAGCGGTTCCTTGGGGAACAGTTATTCGGTGAGAGCGTGATGTAGAGGGGTACTCCTCTAGATCACGCTCTGCCGGGTAGCATCTCCCTCACAGACGAGACGTGGGGGATAAAGCATATGAATCATCCACGGTATCTTTAACCTGGCACCTCATATTTGCGCTCCGTCAATCAGTAAGAATAGGCAAGAGACTTATGCACGACATAACTCCATCTCGACTCACCTATGGTGATGACCCCGATCAATTTGTCGAGTTCTTCGAAGCAGCCTCTAAGCAAGACTCGACAGTCGTGGTCTTAGTGCACGGCGGGTATTGGCGAAGTGCTCTGACAGCAGAGCTGATGGAGCCGTTGGTCCAGCACTTTCTGAGTCAGGACATAAGCGTCGCTAATGTCGAGTACCGGCGCGGTGTCGAAAACCCCTGGCCTACGCCCCTCAAAGACGTCCAGAGTGCAGTGCAGACGCTGAGAGAGCATACTCGTGGTGAGCTTTTCGGAATAGGACACTCAGTTGGTGGGCAGCTTGTGTTACTAGCCGAAAAAAGTTTCGACTCTGTTGTGGCATTAGCGCCCGTGACTGACGCTGCACGAATCTACACTGAGCGGTGGGGCGATGACGCAGCACAGGAATATTTCCAGCGCTCACCCGAGGCGGCGCCGACGCTTTACGCCTCTGCATCAGCAGTACATCAAGCCGCAGTAGGAACAAATCTGCTTGTTGTTCATGGCAATAACGATGATCGAGTACCCTTGCGGCACTCCTTGGATTACGTTGCGGCGCAGTGGGAGTCGGGCGCGGCAGTCGATACCTTATTTTTAGCTTTCTTAGATCATCTGGAGTGCATAGATCCGCAGCATGCTGCTTGGACCTATATTATGCAGTGGTTAGAAAATCAGCGCGGCAGGAACCACTAAGTGCCATCGATAATCTGTTGAGCGGCTTCTTTAGCGGCAGGCGCCAAGAGGTCGTTTAGTTGTAAGAAAATGAATTTTGCTCGAGGGGCTGGCCAACCGACTGGCAATAACCGCAGGGGAATGTTGGGATCGAGATACGGGAAGAGTTTCCACCGGGTATAGAGCGGCACGTAGATTCCAAGTGCTTCGGTCTGGGTGAGTTCCGAATCGTCAGATGCATTATGGGCGCTGATCTTGTCGAGTAATGGGCTGTATTCCTCGATAAACTCCCCGTACTTACTCTCGATGGACGGAAGATCCCACCATTGACGTATCTTCGCTGGAAGGTCTGTGGCGTCACCGTACTCGGCAGTGAAATAGGTGATGTAGTCCAGTAGCTCGTATTGTTCTAAACGGAACAGTGCCTCGGCTAATGAACTATGTGGCGCAATGGCCACCCCAGAGGCGACGAATCCAAAGCCAAGATCCACTAGCTCCCGTTTGAGCATGTAGCGGTCTTGACGATTGGACTCTGGGACAGAAAAAATGACCATTGCCCAAGGGTCACCAGGACTGGAACGTTCCGGTGCGAACACACGCTGTACATTCCACTGCTGCTGAGCACGCACGGTTGGACTCAACGCATATTTGGGTCCATCCGAATCCGATGCGTGCTGCAGAATCTCTTTACCTTTGAGGCGTGAAATCGAAGAGCGAGCTGCACCGGCTGGTATATCGAGTTCCCCGAGAAGCGTTACAAGAGCGCTTGCACGAACATAACTCCGGGGTGCATAGAGCTCAAATAAAGAAACAATGAGATCCTGCAATAACACTTTGCCCACTCAGACTGTCCCTTTCTGCATACTCCGCAGTTTGTATTCTATGAGAACATCTCGGCCCGCAAGACTTTGAGCAGACCAGACGTAATACGTTGACTGCCACGGGGCGAGTGGCGAAGAAATATGTGGATCGGAGGATCACAGAACAGGGGCCTCGTGTTGTGCTTCGTTCACGATGCCTACGGGGAACTCAAGAGCGAACCCAGCAAAGCGCTCTGCGAAGTCGAAATCCAGCGTCCAGCTATCCGGCCGTCAGACAGCCGTAGGTGGTCGAACGATGTCATTGCCTACGTTTTTCTGTTGAATCCTGCGCCGTGGCCGGAGAGTGTCAGGAAAATTAGAGCATGATCAGCAATGAGGGCGAGGATGCGTATCTCCGGACTATGCGTTTCCACAGCGTAGCGGGTTGAGTCGTCGAAGGTATTCGCTGAGGAAGGTTTGCCATCGTTCACCGTAGTAACAACTCAATGCGGCTTCTGGGCCGTTTGGGTCGAAGTAAAGATCGACGGATGCCTTACTAGGAAGACGTCAAAGGGGACGCATGGAGCTTTATAGCTCACCATGCGTCCCCTTTAGAACATATCGAGATAACCATCAGTGGATAGTCATTCCTTAGCTCCTCACGGTCTCACCCCGTGTCGCCATCCCTTTTCGGTAACTTTCAAATCTAGTGAAGTCGAAGTCACCGGGAGGTCCCCAGACGATGACGATGACCAATGGTTCTTCTGAGGAGGGGTTGACGAGGTCATGTTCTGCGCCAACGGGACTCAAAAAGGAGTCGCCTTGGTTAAGTTGGTATTTTACTCCCTCTTGATTGATTTCTGCTGTTCCTGAAACGACGATATATAGCTCCTCTAGCTCTGGTTCGTCGT
>CAZAAP010000161.1:0-4085 GCA_964482935.1 uncultured Enteractinococcus sp. | reverse complement strand
TTTAAAGGAATAGTGGTGTTAGTAGGTGGTGTGGATACTGTGGAAAAGCCTGTGCATCGGCACCCCTATAACGTTTTTGCTGTGGAGGACGAAGTGCGTGGTCCTCGCTTTGCCTGTGGGTAAGCTGTGCACCACCAAAATGCTTACATCGTTGTAATTCCACCGATTAAGGGAGTTATCCGCAACCCTATTCGAGTTATCCCTTAAGAATCCACAGGGTTATCCACAACGTGGATAATGGAGGTAATCACCTGTGTGGATAAGTCTGTGGAAACCTGTGGATTGCGGTGGACCTAGATTTTTGCAGCTGTCATTTCAGTGCAGCCCCAGGCCGAATAGGGGTACTAGGGGTATGTGGACTAGGGTTCAACCTTAACTTGAAGGCAAGTGGGTTTAACCACCGTCTAAACCCGACATTTCCGGTCTACGAACTAATTTCGGAAAGTCTTAGATGTTTCTTGCGCGCTGCTTAATTTTGTTGGTCAGCTCGGTGACCTGGTTGTAAATAGCATGCCGTTCGCTCATCAGGTCCCGGATCTTCCGATCAGCGTGCATCACCGTGGTGTGGTCTCGTCCCCCGAATTCCGCTCCAATACGTGGCAGCGACATTTCGGTGAGCTCGCGCAATAAATACATGGCAATCTGCCGCGCGGTTACCAAGGTACGAGTGCGCGATTTGGATTGCAGATCGGCAATGGTGAAACCAAAGTAGTTAGCGGTCTCATCCATGATCAGATCCGAGGTGATCTCTTGCGCATCGTCGTCAGTAATCAGGTCTTTGAGAATGTATTGCGCCTGGTCCAGATTGATCGGCTCATTATTCAGCGAGGCATACGCGGTGACACGGGTCAACGCACCTTCGAGCTCGCGGATGTTCGTGTCAATGCGTGAAGCGATGTATTCCAGTGCATCCGCAGGAACCGTGATGCCTTCTGCATCTGCCTTTTTCGCCAGGATCGCGATCCGCGTTTCCAGATCAGGTGGCTGAATATCGGTGGTCAATCCCCATTCGAAACGAGAGCGCAATCGTTCTTCGAAACCAGAAAGCTGCTTGGGCGGCAGGTCCGAGGTGATGACCACTTGTTTGTTGTTGTTGTACAGCGCATTGAAGGTATGGAAGAACTCTTCAACGGTGGCTTCTTTATTGGCCATGAACTGGATATCGTCAATCAGCAAAATGTCGACGTTGCGATAAATCTGTTTGAACGAGGCGCCTTCGTCGTGACGAATCGAGTTAATGAAATCGTTGGTGAACTCTTCTGAGTTGACGTAGCGCACCCGCAGTCCAGCAAAGAGCTCTTGAGCGTAATGACCGATGGCGTGAAGCAAGTGCGTTTTGCCCAGGCCAGATTCCCCATAAATGAAGAGCGGGTTATAAGACTTCGCCGGAGATTCGGCCACAGCATAGGCAGCAGCATGCGCGAAACGGTTGGATGAACCGGTGATGAAATTATCGAAGTGATAGTTCTCATTGAGACGGGAGCGTTCACCTGAGCTTGGCGAAATATTATGTTGCATTCCACCACTGGGTGTGGCTGCTGGATTGGTTTTCGAAGAAAACAACTCGTCTAGCAGAGGCTCATCTGACTGGGATTTTTCCGCCCTGTCCTGAGCAGCCTGGGAAATATTCACAACATTATCCACAGGGGCAGCTTCGGCAGCGTGGCGTGGTGCCGACGTCGGAATTTCGGGAGCCAGGACGTGCATATTCGTATCAATGGAGTATGCACAATTGATCTCAGTACCGAAGACTTCTACCAGAGCATTCGCGAGATGTCCCTGCAGCTGGTTTTCTAAGATGTCGCGCGTCATCTCGTTTGGTACCGCTAATAGCAGGGTGTTCGCGATGAGTCCTTGTGGTCGCGCGAGGTCTAAGAAGCCCATCTGACTTGGGCCGATTCTTCCAGAAGCGCGTACAGTTTCAACAACTCGTTCCCACGAGTTGATGATTGATTCGCTGACACCCATCCGTTAAACCCCACTTCATCGGTCCCGCACTGACTCTGAGTTCCGCTCGTCATCACCGCACTATTCACGCATCGCTCACTGGCGACATGTTAAGCATTCCTGCCGTGTTTTCACAGCACTCTAAACTTGCGCCCTCCCCAACCTTAGCCTTAATTTCCACAGGTACGAGGTGGTTATGCACAGCTTATACACAGTACACGGCTTCGGGTAATCGATTGCAAGGCCTGATTTGACCAAATCGATTGCTGTTCCTAGACTTGTGGAGTCTTACGCGGGGCGAAGCGTGCCCATTTTGTGGCAACGACCGTGAAGACGTAAACATAAAATGAACATATATCGCCGAAGTCTTTGGGCAAACGCAGTTTGAACGTCCTTCCCAAGTACGCTTCTGCGTTTGAATGAGTGTGGAGAATAACAGTGTCTAAGCGGACTTTTCAGCCGAATAACCGCCGCCGTGCCCGTAAGCATGGTTTCCGTTCCCGTATGCGCACCCGTGCCGGTCGTGCAGTATTGTCAGCGCGCCGCTCCAAGGGTCGCGCAAGCCTGAGCGCATAAAGAAGATCGGTGTCGGTGGCCTAGGAGCTTGATTGAGTGCTACCGCAACACCAACGAATACGCACTGCAGCACAATTTTTTGATACGCAACGTTCCGGTTCCCGTTTCGGCAATCGGAACGTTGTCGTATCTGCAAATATTCGACCGGTAGCCGGCCAGGACCCACGCGCAGGTTTTATAGTTTCGAAAGCCGTGGGCAATGCCGTCGCAAGAAATAAAATTAAGCGCCGACTGCGTGCCATTGTCGCCGACCTTTTCAAGCGCGAGCTCGGTACCCAGCAGGGTGCTGTTGATGTAGTTATAAGGGCGCTACCGGCTTCGGCTTCCGTCGATTTCGAGGAGCTTCAGGCATCAACGACCCACGCGGTCTATGGCGCGCTCAGAAAGTTTAAGCGTCGTGATGAACAACGAGGAGCATAAAGAACCCGTCTCTGGGACGCAACCTTCGCCATTTATTGTGAAGGACAGCGCCACTGAGTGGGGGTTCTTGCGTGCTCTGCCGTCGACCATCGTCGGATGGCTGCTTCGGGCGTATCGGAAGGTCATCTCCCCCACCTACGGAGATGTGTGTAAGTTTTTCCCAACCTGTTCCGCCTACGGCCTAGAAGCGGTTTATACGCACGGTGCCATTAAGGGTAGCCTTATGGCAGGACGACGCGTTCTGAGTTGTCATCCTTGGCAAGATGGTGGCATAGATCCGGTTCCTCCAGGGAAACGGATTTGGCCGGATGGCAAGCAACCATTCATTATTGAACTGAACCACCCGGTGATTCCACCGGATGACGACGCCACCGAAGAGGATAAATAAACTATGGGATTTTTTGACACGATTCTTCTCCCCTTCACCTGGGCGGTTTCGTGGGTACTAAGCGTATTCCACACGCTGCTTGGTGCCCTCGGAATGGACGCTGAATCCGGTTGGACTTGGACCCTGGCGCTCGTCCTATTGGTCGTGCTTATTCGTACACTGTTGATTCCGGTGTTCGTCAAACAGATCAAATCACAACGTGCGATGCAAGAGCTGCAGCCTGAGATCAAGAAGCTGCAAGAGAAATATAAAAACAAGAAAGATCAGCTTTCCCGCCAGGCCATGGCGATGGAACAGCAACAGCTGTTCAAAGACCGAGGGACCAGTCCGTTTGCAGCCTGTCTGCCCATGCTGGTCCAGATGCCCTTCTTCTTTGCCCTCTATCGTGTGCTGATTACAGCCTCTGGGGCCGCAGAGAGTAATGAGTCGATCGGGGCACTGTCCGCCGAAGAGATCTACTCATTTTCGAACTCCACGTTTGCCGGCGCGCAGATGTCAGACATCCTGGGTGAAAACCTGGGTGACAACTTTGACCTGAACGTCGTCATCGTCGCCGTTATCCTCATCATCTTGATGGTCGTCTCCATGTTCTACATGCAGAAGACGCTCATGGGTAAGAACATGTCCGAAGCGGCCATGACCGGACAGTTCGCACAAACCCAGAAAATCATGCTGTACGCGCTCCCACTGGTCTTCGCTATCGGTGGTTTCAACTTCCCAATTGGTGTGCTGATCTACTGGACGGCAACCAACT
>CAZAAP010000160.1:0-4109 GCA_964482935.1 uncultured Enteractinococcus sp. | reverse complement strand
TTGGCCTGGATCGCGGCAAAGACAAAAAATAAGCCTTCATACCAAAGCGGCCCTGAACACTCAGGGCCGCTTTGTTGTGTCTACGAAAACACCGCGATCGGCTGGCAGCGGCAAGAGGCGGTTACTGACTGTCCTTTCTGTCGTCCTCGTTCTGCAGCACGGAGTATGACCGACGCAGGACTTTGCCGTCCTCGACTGACTCGACATGCTTTTCGGTTTGTTTCTCAACGGTTGCTACAGACCGTGGCCGGACTTGGACATGTTCTTCGGCCGGGATCCCAACCACTAGTTGACGGGCACGCAGAGTCTCAACATCGATCTCAGCGCCAAGCAAGATGACGATATTGAAGATCCAGATGACGAAGAGCACCGCCATGATCGTTCCGATCGCCCCGTAGGACGAATAAGAAGCGAAGTATGTCAGGTAGATGATCATGGCGGCTCCGGCCAACACGATGCCGATGACTGCAACGATCGCCCCGACCGTCAGGGGTTTGAATTTTCGTTCAACATTGCCGCTGAAGTGATACAGCACGCCGAGCATAATGATCAGCAGAATCAACACGACCGGATACTTCAACCACTGCCATATTGGTAGGAAGGACTCAGTGAGCGTGGTCAGGAACCCTTGTGCGCCGATAACTTGAGCGATAGGAGCAAACACCGCATCAATGATTGTGGCATTAAGCGCTAACGAGACGAGGACCGCCACCACGGTGATCACCATGATCAGCGTAATGATGATCGTGCTCAAATAGAATTTAATCAGTGAGCGCCCTTCAACGACTCCATAGATCTCATTGATGTTGCGGGCAAAAGCTTGCACATACTTCGACGCCGACCACAGGGCGATCACGAGCCCAACGATCAACGCGATGACGCCACCGGACGCCGAGTCGGTCATCGTGGTGATGAGGTTGAGCGCGAGATCCTGGTAGTCGGCAGGAACCGTTTGGGTCACCAGATCTTGAGCGAAATTCTCAACCGTATCTGCAGCAGATGCCAAAAACAACGTCAGGATAGAAAAGACGGCGAGCAGAAGTGGAGCCAGCGATAACACGGCGAAATAGGTCAGAATCGCCGCGCGGTCGGTGCCCTTATCAACGGAGAACTGTTTGACGGCGCGGAGCAACGCGTATTTCCAGGCGCTTCCGGGCAGCTTCCGAGCGGGCTTACGATCTTGTGGATCGTTGAGCGCCTTTTGTTCCGCAGCAATCGTACGCTCCAATTTGTGATGGATACTCACGGCGTCCTGCTTTCTCTCGACGACACGATGATGTCTCCAGTGTAGAAAGTCCAGCAGGCTGATGTCAGCTGTCAGGTCACGGAAAATCTAAGGGTATCTCTTGACCGCTACACTCATGAGTCCAGGAGGCACACGTGACGATCGCGTTTTTTGGTACCGGAGGAACCATCTCCAACCGCGGTACCGCACCGGATAACTACGTAGATTACCTTGATATCGGAACGGTCATGCAGGCCGACGAACTGGTGTCCACCCACCCAGAATTGCGGGATATCTCACGAATTCGTGTTGAACCGTTTGGCGCTTTGCGGTCCAAATATATGACTTCTACGCACTGGGTAGACCTGGCACAGCGTGTCACGTCGGTGGTGGCGGAAGAAGACGTCTGTGCCGTAGTGATCTCACATGGCACCGGCACGCTTGAAGAAACCGCATGGTTTCTCCACCTGACAGTCAGGACCACCAAACCGATAGTTGTAGTGGGAGCACAACGACCTGGGCCAACCCTGGGGTCAGATACGCCGCTGAATCTGGCAGACGCGTTTCGGGTTGCGGCCCATCCGCAGTCGCAGCACACCGGCGTGACGGTGGTGATGAACCGTGAGATTCACAGCGCTCGCGATGTGGTGAAAGTTGCCAATCATCGACTCGATGCGATGCAGTCCCCGGTGCGTGGTCCACTGGGTGTCCTGCATGCGGACCATTCGCTTGAGTACTGGCGGACGCCGACGCAGCCGCACACCACCAGCTCAGTATTCCGTGAGCTCCCGGCACGCCTGCCGCGGGTGGATATCGTGCACGCATATACGGATGCGGATGCAACGGCCGTCGAGGCGTTTCGTGACGCGGGTGCCGCTGGGCTAGTGGTGGTGGGATATCCGCCGGGCACGCTGCCCGAACCGCTTGATGCCGCGGTAGATCGCGTCATAGCCGAAGGCATCGTCGTCGTCCAAGCGACTCGCGCCATGGTGGAGCCGACGGTCATGCCACGTGGCGGCCTAGTTGATCGCAGACTGATAGCCAACCGGGACTTAGCACCGCAAAAAGCTCGCATCCTTCTGCAATTAGGGCTGGCAAAGGGGTCGGGGCGCGACGAGCTCGCGGAACTATTTGCGACATATTAGTGACACGTCAGACGGCTCGCAGTGCCCCAAGCCCACCGATCACGGTCATCACTCCAGTTGACACACGGACAGGACAACCGGTTTTGCCGCCGACTTCCAGCAAGGACTTCAGGTGCACGCCCATACCTCGGTGAACATCGCCGTCGTGAGTGATAACGTCTGGAGCACTGCACCGACGCTCAGTCCTAGCTGGGCGATGCCCCAGCTGATATCGGCGGCGGTGAAAGTGACCGCTAGATCCGGTGGGTTTTTAACATGTACGGCAGCTGAGCTGATCGGTTCTACAGTGAAATAGGAACACAGTTGATCTCCACGGTAGAATCTGTGAGAGCCAGCAAGCTGCTGGTCCAAAATCTCCGTCAAAGTAGCTAGAAAAACTTATGCCAAAAACGTCCAATCGGCGAACCAGTCGCCTGACAACACCGGTGATGATCACCTTCGTCGTCATCGCGGTCCTGCTGCTCGCGTTGACCATCGCCTCGGTGGTCAAAGCCATGACCCGTGGAGAAGATCCCGTGGTGGTCAGTGAGGTGTTGACCGGCCAGTCGATGGAGGTCAACCGGACCACCGGACGTGATGTCATCCGGTTCCAAGCAGTACGTGCACCACTACCGCCCGATGAAGACGTGGACGACACGCTTGATACGTGCATGGCGGCAGAGGCCCGCGAACACTTGGACAGTCTCGCCGGTGAGGGTACGTCCCTCGAAGTCGAGATCGAAGCATATGCGAATGCGCCCAACGGCGAATTGTGGGCACAGATTTACCAAGGTGGCAGTGACCTGGGTGTGCAAATGGTTGAGGCCGGTTACGCCGTTGTCGATCCGGCCTCGGTGGATGACCCACAAAAACTGGACGCCATGCGGGCCGCTCAAGATAAGGCTCGACATGACGGACTGGGCATCTTTTCCACCGACGCCGAGTGCACGCTGCCGTCGCGAGTGCAGCCGGTACTTGACATGCTGGAAGACTTGCCGGGGTCACCAAGCGCCAACGATGTCACCGAGTTGACGAAATATATCGGCGAGATGAACCGCATCCGCGCTGATGCCCAGCAGACGGTTGCCATGCTTACGGCTATTCCGGATACCGAAAATGACGATTCGGTCGCCGCATTGGCTTGGGGCGATGCAAAACAAGAGTACATCGACACGATTGAAAATCATCTCGATGATATCCGCGGTCTGATTGAAGATGCACAGGCCAAACGTGCTGACCTGCAGGGTATTAACACGCCTGAACCCGAGCCGGAACCAGCACCGGAAGAAGAACCCGCGCCTGAAGAAGAAACGGAACCAGAGGCAACTGAAGCACCAGCACCTGAGCCAGAAGGTGAGGAGCCGCTCGAAGAAGAACCGGCGGAAGCAGCGGTTGAAAACGACCAACCAGATGAACCAGAGACTACTCCAGCTGCGCTATCTGAAGGACAACTCGACGGGCAGGCACCTGAAGCTGACAACGACGTCACAAGTCAATAATTCGGGAGCATTCTCCCAGCCCGGCCAATGGTATTGGCCGGGCTTTTTTGTGCCCAAAGTGTTGAACACCCAAGCTAGCGCCGGGTGCGGTACGAGCCCAAGTGAGTGCCCACCACGGGCGCTATCAGGAAATTCCTAGTCTGGAGAAGGCAGCGTCCCAGGTCAAAAGTGTTAGATTGACCCGCAATAGTCCCGTGCACTGGACCACTCAGTGCTGGAGGTGCCAATGGCATTCAATATTTTTGTTCTGGGCCTAGACGA
>CAZAAP010000159.1:0-4135 GCA_964482935.1 uncultured Enteractinococcus sp. | reverse complement strand
ATCGATCCGGTGATTTCACTAGCCAATAGAGGGGTCCTTCTCCTTCAGAAGATTGCGAATTACATTCAGGGACGACGTGTCCACCCATCAACCCGTGGGGGTCGGATGCTGTGCTGCGAGACCCAGGTGCTCAACGCTTTCGAAGACCTCCTCGAGTAACTCATACAGGGGCACTTCGCCTTGGCGCACCCACTGGCGTACCGCCACGCGCACCGCACTGATAGCGACAGCCGCCATGAGCTGCGGTGCCATATCGTGGTCTGGGTCAAGATCCATGCGTGCTGCGAGCGCCTCAGCAAAAGCGCGCTCCACCGTTGCAATTTTGCCTAGATGGTGTGCTAGTAGCGGCGGGTGGCTCTGGGTTAGGCGCTGTCGGGCCAGCACACGATCTCGGTTAACGGGTTCCGCCCCGAAGTATTCACTTTCAATGAGGGCATTGCGTAGGGCGGCCAGTGGCGGTTCTTCTGGTGGTCGCTCCAAGAGGGACTTGCACACTTGCGCTGCTGCTTCGGCAGCCTGCGTCACCAGCGCATCTTCTTTTGATGCAAAGTAGTTGAAAAAGGTTCGCGGTGAGACGCCCGCAGCCTGGGCAATGGCTTCAACCGTAAGGTTTTCCACTCCGCTTTCAAGCGCCAGATCTAATGCTGCATCACGAATGGCGCGCCGGGTCTCGCGTTTCTTTTGTTCTCGACGGCCTAGTCCTGCTGCATGATCTGTCATAGATTTCAACACTAAACAAAAACTTGCACTCACTGCAAGTTTCATGCTCTTGGCGCGCCAGCACTAGCCATGCAGAGTGCATCACCGGCTAGTTATCTGCTGCTTCATCCGCTTCGTCTTTGACCGCTTTCCACCGCCGGTAGGACCAGATCGTCAACACCAGCACAACGAGCCAGCCCACCCCTACCACGACCCCATTGGCCACGTTGGGCTGTGAGATAAAACTTCCGATGGCAACAAGTGAGACCTGTCCAGGGATGATCGCTAAGACGCTTGCCAGTAGATAGTCTCGTTGGCTCACCCCGAAGGCCCCGCTGCCATAGTTGACGGGCCAGTATGGAAAACCCGGAAGGAGCCTGAGCACTACGACCGTTTGAAAGCCTGCTTGATCGAGGTGTTCTTCGGCAGTGTGGTAATGCGAGCCGAGCAGCCTAGCCGTTGCCTGCTTCCCGAGTCCTCGAGCAATCCAATAGGCACCCCAACAGCCAAGAAACACGCCGACGACCGACAGGACGGTCCCCGTCAGGACACCGAAGAGTAGTCCTCCTGTGACCGCCATGACGGTGACCGGGATGGGCGTGAGTGCAATCAGCGCGTATACGCCGATAAAGACTAACCATGCAGCCCAGCCCCAGGAGGCAATCATCTCTTGAAGCGTCCCGGCAGGTGGCAGACGAACATTGAAAGCCAACCACAACAGCACGAGCAACACGATAATCAACACCGTGTTGCGGATGATCGATTCCCAATGGAGACCGGTGCCTCCGGCTGCTGTACTACCGTTGTTTGGCAGTTGGGGGCCTTCGCGTTCAGAAGCCATATTATTTACTGTAGTCCTGTCGTGCCCGTGCCGCACGCGGAGTCACAGGCCTTTATAAGGCTGGGTTGGCCTGTGCCGCGGCAGCCCGCACCGATTCCAAAACTTTTTCCGCGCGTCGACCTACGGTTTCAATACTGGCCTGGCCACGTTTATACATCGCAGCTGCTTGAGCAGTCGCTGCAAGATCATTTGCTGCCCGAGACAGCAGGCGATGGATGTCGTTGGCGCCAGCGGGGACATCCAAGTCGTGCTCCCCATACCGCTGCCGTGTCACGACACAGATCGTTCGTACCGTGGCTAATGCCTCGGTCAAGATATTGCCGGCATTGATAAGTCCGTTCAGTTCCTCTTGAGAGAGACCGCCGGGCCGGTGAGGATCAATGACTTGCCAGTAACGATCGAGCGATCGGGCAAAGCGGTCATGAGCTTGGCGCCACAGTTTGGTGCCAAGCTCCTTATCTAAGGTTTTTGCCTCACGACGGCGTGCAAAGGGACGGGGTCTCACATCCTTTAGTGTCTCACATTGTCAATACGATTTTCCCTACCCGATCCGATTCACTAAACCGCTCGTATGCGGCAGCAGTCTCGGTCATGGGGAATGTTTGGGCAATGAGGGGATCGATCGTGCCCTCAGCAAATAGGGGCCAAATATGTTCGACGAGCCCGGTAAGAATTTCACCTTTTTCAGCTGCCGTTCGAGGCCGTAACAGGTTTCCTGTCAGCACCGCTTGTTTTGCCATCAGGCGCAGGAAGTTTACTTGGCCTTTAATACCACCCTGGGTACCAATTACGACCCATCGGCCGCCGTGTGCCAGGGCACGCATATTATCTTCGGCGTACTGTCCGGCGATACTGTCCAAGATAATATCCACACCGTGGCCGTCTGTGATCTCTTGGACTCGGTCCGCGAAGTTCTCGGTTCGATAATTGATCCCGTGGGCACCCAAAGATTCTGTGTAGGCCACTTTCTCCTCGGAGCCGGCTGTGGCAAGGGGCGTACCACCCATAGCTTTGATCATTTGGATCGCGGTCGTGCCAATTCCGCCGGAACCCCCATGAATGAGCACCCGGTCACCGGCTTGGAACCGTGCGGTCATAAACACGTTGAACCATACCGTGGCTGCAGTCTCGACGATACCGGCAGCTTCCAAAGCATCGAGTTGCTCCGGGATAGGGGCAACTTGCCGAGCATCAGCTACAACGTATTCGGCGTATCCTCCACCGGTAAGCAATGCACAAACCCGATCATCAACGTTCCAGTTCGAAACACCTTCACCAACTGCGGCGACACTACCGGCTACCTCGAGCCCAGGAATGTCACTGGCCCCTTCCGGAACGTTGTAGCCACCAATGCGTTGCAGCAAGTCAGCATTATTGATGCCAGCTGCGTGGACCTTGATCAGGACCTCTCCGGGTTGCGGGTTCGGAGTCGGATAGGCGAGGACTTGAATATCGGCAGGCGCTTCTTTTGTGGCTTTTTCGGCACCCGGTTGCGGAACGAACTGGACTGCTTGCATGTGTGAAGGTACTGACATGCCTTTCATCTTGACCAGTGGCTTCTCCTGAGGTCAATACATGGTTCGTGTCGCTGAGCTATGTCCCGATTATGCGTCAACGACCTCGAGCAGGTACAATGTAACCTCGTCTGGATGGTTGTCCGAGCGGCCGAAGGAACTGGTCTTGAAAACCAGAGGGCGGCAACCCCGTCCCGGGGGTTCAAATCCCCCACCATCCGCTGACTGGCCCCGAAATCGCGAAGATTTCGGGGCCGTATCTTTCACCCCAGCCCGGCCATTCCCCCTGCCGCTACTCCCGCAGATCGGAGAGCTCCTCGCAAAGCAGGGAAGCATCGCTCTTCATGGACGGTGTTGTTTAAAGATCAAGATGCGAGCTTGCCTTGTCCTGGAGTTGCGGTATTTACGAACGGGACTTTTGAGGCGTAGCTGCTCGCTCGTCTTCTGGGGGTGAACCCCCTTTCCACCGCCGCAAAACGAACATTGCGGTGAATGTTACGAAAATCTCGCCTATAGCGAACCTGCTCAAAGATTCGGTCAATCATGGATTAGGGACACGTTTTCTTCTGTGCTGTGGGGCACTTTCATCAGCAATTCTCTGCATGTTCCAAGAATCGCTAATCCCTAGGTGAGACCTAGCTTTCGACGCGATCCAGAAAGTTTCTAACAAGCGGATATCCGAGCATAGTCTGCCTCGAAAAGGCGACAACAACAAATTGCAAGTTCGCAGCCGCAAACCGCTTGAACATGACCATCTAGCTTTACAAACTGGCTCAAATCGTTATGGTGGAAGAGGACGAGCCACCCCGCTGAGCGAGGAGAGCGAAGCGAGTGGCACAAAAGAAGCAGGCTGGGATGACCCGCATCATGGTGGGGGAAGAAGCCGCTTTGTAAGTTTCACCGACGAGACTTCAACCGCGTCAAGCTACGCAACCTTGATGCGGTTATTTTTAATTGGTTTTTCGGCCAGGCCGACTGAGTGAGGGAGGTACGTGCGACTGCAACAGCCCTGATCTGCGCTGATACTCACTCGACTTCTGGAGGATTATTTTTTGAAGACTGAAACGATAGCAAACACGGT
>CAZAAP010000158.1:0-4153 GCA_964482935.1 uncultured Enteractinococcus sp. | reverse complement strand
GGCCCAGGCCACTTATGGTTGAACCAGCACGTCGTGTTTCTGCCCGTCTGCAAGCAATCCCTGAATCAGCAACCCTTGCGATCACGGCCAAAGCAAAGCAGCTCAAAGCAGCTGGCGAACCGGTGATCGGTTTCGGTGCTGGAGAACCCGATTTCCCGACCCCGGACTACATCGTCGAAGCGGCCAAAGAAGCCGTCGTTGATCCGGCGAATCACCGCTACACGCCGGCGGCCGGTCTTCCTGAGCTACGTCAGGCGATCGCCGATAAAACATTCCGTGACTCCGGCATCGAAGTCGACCCCGCGCAGGTTATTGTTACCAACGGCGGCAAACAAGCCGTCTATAACGCGTTCGCTGCAATTGTTGATCCAGACGACGAGATTCTCTTGCCCGCACCGTACTGGACTACGTATCCGGAGGCGATCAAATTAGCCGGAGGCACCCCGGTCGACGTTTTCGCCGGAGCCGATGCGGAATATAAAGTCACGGTCGAACAGCTTGAAGCAGCTCGCACCGCAAATACGAAAGCTCTTGTATTTGTCTCACCGTCGAACCCCACCGGTTCCGTCTACACACCAGAAGAAACCAAAGCCATCGGACAATGGGCCCTGGATAACGGCATCTGGGTGCTCACCGATGAGATCTATGAGCATCTCGTATACGACGAAGCGGTCTTCACCCCAATCCTGAAAGCCGTCCCCGAACTTACCAACCAAACCATCATTCTCAACGGGGTCGCGAAGACCTATGCGATGACCGGTTGGCGCGTGGGCTGGATGATCGGTCCCGCTGACGTGGTCAAGGCAGCCTCGACCCTGCAGTCGCATGCGACATCGAATGTCAATAACATTGCCCAAAAAGCTGCGCTGGCCGCAGTCTCGGGACCGCTAGATGCCGTCAAGGAAATGCTCAAGGCCTTTGACGAGCGACGCAAGACCATGGTCGAGATGCTCAATGACATTGAGGGTTTCCGCTGCCCGACACCAAAGGGCGCCTTCTATGCCTATGTCGATGTCACTCAGGCTCTCGGCAAAGACGTGGCTGGCGCGCGCGTGGATACCTCGGCCGAACTAGCCGAGGTCATCCTCGAAAAGGCACAAGTTGCCGTCGTACCCGGTGAGGCGTTTGGAAAGTCGGGATACATCCGGCTGTCATATGCACTCGGTCTCGATGATCTGGTCGAAGGCGTTTCGCGCGTCCAAAACCTCATCAACGGTTAGCCACACTTCCGCAAGCGCGGGTTAACTGCTTTACTTCTTTTGCAAATACGTCATAGACTGCTTGTCTATGACGTATTTGCGCATTTCGGAGGCTGCCGGGTATCTGGGTGTATCAGACGATTCCGTGCGACGCTGGATCAGCAACGGCAAGCTCACCGCGACCACGGACGCCACAGGTCGGCAGGTGGTCTCCGGCGCGGAGGTCGCAGCGCTGGCGCAGGCTGCGGCGGAGGGGCGGACCAATGTACCCGGTGAACTCACATCCTCTGCGCGCAATAAGCTGAGCGGTTTGATAACAAGGATCAAATCTGACGAGGTGATGTCTCAGGTTGAACTGCAATGCGGCCCCTTCCGAATCGTGTCACTGGTATCTACCGAAGCCGTGCACGAGCTTGGACTTGAAGTCGGCTCCCCCGCTGTGGCTACTGTCAAAGCCACGAATGTTGTCATAGAAACGACGGGTCTGGGGCAATGAGGCGCACCCTGATGCTGTTAGCAGCGACCGTCGCCCTGACCTTTACGGCCTGCGGTGACGAATCATCTCAGGTGGACGCCCAAGACTCCGCAAACTCTACGGACATTACGCTGTACGTTCATGCCGCGGCCTCACTGCAACACTCGTTTGAAGAACTCTCAGAAGCCTTCACTGCTAAATACCCGCATGTGACCATCTCTTTCAACTTTGCTGGATCATCCACGCTGGTACAGAACTTAGCCGCAGGAGCCCCGGCTGACGTCTTCGCATCGGCCGATGATTCCAATATGGATAAAGCTGAGCAAGCAGACCTTCTCGCCGCCGAAACACGCGAGCTCTTTGCCGCCAATCGGTTGATCGGCGTCGTTCCAGCCGACAATCCTGCAGGTATCGAAAGCCTTGAAGATGCTAATGCCGATGGCGTGAACCTTGTGGTTTGCGCACCGCAAGTTCCGTGCGGCGCCCTGTCTCAGACGCTTGCCGAGGACGCAGGAGTGACCTTAAAACCAGTGTCGGAAGAACAACAGGTCTCAGACGTTTTGGGGAAAGTGCGGTCTGGTCAGGCTGACGTTGGTTTGGTTTATGCCACCGATGCCGCTCTTGTCCCCGATGAAGTTGACACATTTACCCTTGACGGGGCTGAGGCTCACCTGAACGAGTATCCCGTCGCTCGGGCGGCCAACTCTGAGCATCCAGAAGTTGCCGGTGACTTTATTGAGTTCATTCAGTCTGGTGCGGGCCAGGATATTCTTGATGCTCACGGCTTCCTGACCCTTAGCGATGTACGAGCATCTTGATGTCGACTACAAAGCAAGGCGCCCGCACTCAAGCTCGTGCGACGCTGCCCGCAGGCATCCCCGCCGCGACCATCGTCGTAGCACTGGTGGCTGGGGCATTTTTCGTCATGCCATTCATTGCGCTTCTGACAGGTGTGTCGTGGTCTGATTTACCCAGCTTGCTAACCAGCCAGTCGGCAGTGGATGCTCTGTGGTTATCGCTTCGAACAGCTTCCGCTTCCACAGTGATTTGTTTGGTCTTGGGAGTGCCGCTTGCGTTGGTACTCGCTCGGACCGATTTCCCGGGACGTACCCTAACGCGTGCAATCGTGCTGGTTCCCCTTGTGATCCCACCGGTGGTAGCAGGTATCGTGCTGACGGAAGCCTTTGGTCGTCGCGGTTTGATCGGCGAACACCTTTCGGCACTCGGGATAGACATCGCATTTACGACTGCTGCCGTCGTGATGGCCCAGACCTTTGTCTCGTTACCGTTTATGGTGACCACCTTAGAATCTCACCTCGCATCATCAGGCCAACACTATGAGCGGCTGGCACAATCTCTAGGGGCGTCGAATTGGCGTACGTTTCGAACCATCACTGTGCCACTGCTGCGGCCAGGGCTTATCACCGGCACAGTCCTCACATTTGCCCGGGCTCTAGGTGAATTCGGCGCGACCATCACCTTCGCCGGCTCGTTACAGGGCACCACCCGGACGATGCCGTTAGAAATTTATCTGGCTCGTGAGACGAATCCAGACTCTGCTGTCGCCCTATCGTTGGTACTCATTGTGGTCTCGATCCTCGTAATCGGGATCGCCTACCTCCGACCGAAGATCCCACGCCAGTAAGAAGCGGGACGATGTCTATGAACCCACTATCCTCAGGCTTGAGTGTTGAACTCACGGTATCCCAGCGCGACGTCAAGGTAGCCTTCGATGTGCCCGCCGGCGATATTCTGGCGCTCCTAGGCCCTAACGGTGCCGGGAAAACGACCACGCTTATGGCCCTAGCTGGGTGGTTGATGCCCGATGTTGGTCAGGCCTCTCTCGACGGGACCCTACTCTTCGACCGCCCTCATCCTAGGCAAAAGCCTCGCACGTGGGTCCCTGCACAGCAACGAGGTATTGGATATCTTGCTCAAGATCCTCACCTATTCCCTCATCTATCGGCGCTTGACAACATCATGTACGGCATGGACCGGGCTGGCGTCGTCGGGAGACAAGCTCGTCGGGCGAAAGCAAAAGACTGGCTTGAACGTGTCGGTCTTCCTGGTTACGGTCATCGCCAGCCACACCAACTATCTGGTGGACAAGCTCAACGCGTCGCGATCGCAAGGGTACTTGCTTCCGGCCCGCGACTGGTATTACTCGACGAGCCTTTGGCTGCTCTCGACGTCAAGGCTGCTCCCGCTATTCGGAAACTCCTGGGCGAGGTCCTGAAGGGTCTGACTACCATCGTGGTGACGCATCACCAGGCAGATGTTGATGCCCTGGCGGATGACGTCTATCGCATCGGACCGGCACTATAGCCGCATACGTGATGTTTCCCCTGGGAATAAAGGGGACGGCTTCGACATTAATATTGAGCGAGTAGACTTATACTTTGGCTACCGCGCCAGCAACTTATTTTCGATGACGCTGAGAGGCAGAACCTATGTTGCGTACCATGTTCCATGCCAAGAT
>CAZAAP010000157.1:0-4178 GCA_964482935.1 uncultured Enteractinococcus sp. | reverse complement strand
CCTGGGAACCGCTCACATCAGTGGACCAGGACTACCGGGTACGCATTACCAAGCGAGCCAGCACCGCCCTGCCACGGGTGGTCGCAGACACCACAGCACTCCTTGCCTCCACCGCCCCCGGGAGGGGCGGATCAATTTGGCAACTGGATCTCGGTGCACGAGACCTCGACTCAAATATCATCGCGCTCCCCGCCCACGACGAAATTGGCCTGCACATTGGTCCAAACCTCAACGTCCTGATCCTCGTGCTGTAAGGTTCCGGACAACTGCAGATGGAGCTGAATGTGATTGAGCTACAGCAAGGGGCGCTGATATGGCTCCCCCGCAAGGCACAACGTCGCTTCATTGCAGGACCCGAAGGGATCCAGTACCTCACGGTCCACCACCGAAAACCGACGCTGAAAATCACTGCTACGCGCATACGCCACTAGTATCGCTCAATCCACTTGGAAACCACCTAGATCAACTCTGCGGCTGCTCTAGCAGCTCGATCACTTCGACGAGAAACAACGCCGATGGATACCCGTCATTGAGGCGGGGAGCGATGGTCAAACTCAGCGGCAGCTGTGATGACACACGAAACTGGAACCAAAACGTGCTGGTAACTCACGGACCCGGCCGACGCCGAAGATCGCCTATTGCGGTGGGTTAATGATTGGCATGAGGAAATCGACCCTTTGTCCTCCTAAAGCGGTGACAGTGAAGGTACCAGCATCCGGGTCGACGATCATCTCATCCTCGAACCGCTTCTGCAGCATGTCTATGACCTTAAGAGATAGAGGTTGCCGACACTCTTCGACGCAGCAGGAAATCACGCGCACTCTAATGTTAGCTACACGGGCCTAGCAATCTAGAGCAGGTGAGCTAGTGGGCTTCTCCAGGGTTACCGGCCGTGGGATAATAAAGCTATGAGGGTCGCCAAGGCTGCGGCCTCGCTGCTTCCGCGACCACTCGGAAGGAGCATCATGTCACGCGTCAACATTATTTTCGGTATTGTGCTCATCTTGGTGGGCGGTGCCGCCTACGGTATGAGCCCGTTCCCCACGTGGGTCGCACTCGTTCCCTCCATGCTCGGTCTAGCCTTCGTAGTATGTGCTCTTCTCGGCCTACTGAACGAGCTCGCCGGCACCCTCTTCGGGTTGCTCGTGGCACTCGTCGGCCTCGTTGGCACCTTCATAAATGTCCTGGATCTGGGTACCCTGTTCACAGGGACGGCGACAAGCCCGGCCATCATTATCACGAGTACGATCACATTTGTCTTATTGATCGCTTATACGGTGATCGCCATTCGAAACCTTCGCTCCACCTCTGGAAGCCACCGACACCCAGCAGGAGCGGTCTAACCTCATTCGATGCGTTGACTCGTGCGCAACGCCCCCAAGTAGTAGGTCCAACTCAACACTTTTAGCCCCGGATGCTGTACCTAGCGCACAGCATCCGGGGCCAAGACGATCAATGACAAACTTTGCCAATCGTCGTAGCATAATTCTATGGCCACCATGAATGTATCGTTGCCGGAGGAGCTCAAGAAGTTCGTCGAGGCACAAGTTGAAGAACACGGTTACGTGTCGAGTAGTGAATTTTTACGTGAACTGATCCGGCGTGAGCAGGACCGTGCTCAGCTTCGCGGCCTCCTAGTTGAGGGCATGGAATCCGGGGTGGGTTCTGAGATGGATGGCAATTATTTCGAACAGCTGCGTGAGCGTATCCGTCACTCTGGGGCAGCGTGACGCCACGTCGTGTTGTAACCACCCAGCAAGCCGACGCTGATATCAATACGGCGGTCAATCAGTACCTCCACCAGAGCGCCAGCGAGGCAGCTCTAGATTTTGTTGACGCATTGGAAGAGGCCAAAGTTCTCCTCAGCGAACATCCCCATCTGGGCTCGACCCGATTCGCCGTAGAAACCAATATCCCCGAGATACGCGCTCTTGCCTTACGGCGCTTTCCATATATTGTCTTCTACACTGCGCACCCTGCTTCAGTACGCATTCACCGCGTGCTCCACACTGTACGGGATATCCCCGCGCGGTTCTTGGATGGTTAGCCCGCAGGACAGGGGATATTGTGCCTTCCAACATCACGCGGTAGAACACGAACCCGTAAAAGCTCAGCCATGCATGGGCGCGTGCGAAATCGGATTCTTAGGCTTCGTGCTGCGCTGTTTCAGACACCGCCATCTGTTGTGTATCAATGGCTGGGCGAAGCTTTCGAATGACGGCGGCAATGCCAACCACGAGCACCAAAGTCGTGATCAGCCCAACGACACCGGTGTTTGTCAGCGCGTACATAACGTAACCGACCAGGGCTGCGAGCGCGCCGACGAACGCGTAGGGCAACTGGGTCGACACATGCACTGCCACCGAACAGGCAGCACCGGTACTGGACAAAATGGTCGTGTCTGATATCGGTGAACTGTGGTCACCCCAGACCGAGCCGGCCAGGACCGCTCCGAAGCTGGCGATCAAAAAGGCATCTCCTCCGGGGACGGCATTCATCATGTCCCCGGCCAACGGGATCAGAATCCCAAACGCGCCCCACGACGTCCCGGTAGCAAACGCCATAAGACCCGCCACAACGAATAGCGCTGGGACGAGCCAGATCGCACCAATCGCTAAAGCTTCCACGAGCGAGGCAAGGTACTCACCGGTGCCCAACGTGCTGATGAGATCTCCCAACACCCAGGCGAACAGCAGGATCAGCACCGCGGGCACCATGGATTTCGCCCCGTGGGCGGTGCCACGGCGTCGGGCGCCCGGTTGGAATTTCTCATTGTTCTTCGTGTACCGCAGGCAGTAGTAGATCGCGACGAGAAGGGCTGCAATACCGCCCACATTCAGCGCAATGGCGACATCTGCTGACGCCAGCGTGGCCAAGATGCCCCAACTACCACCTAGGATCCCGCCGGAAACATACATGCCGACAACGACACCCACGAATAACACGATGAACGGGAGCAAAAGGGCTCGCATCGCACCGGGTTTGTGCTGTGGCATGTCTTCGGAGAAGGCCTCCGGGACGACGTCGTTGGGACCTTGAAGTCCATCACCGCGAGCCGCGCGGAGTTCTTCACGACGCATGCTGCCGAAGTTCAGTCCCCACAGGATGGTCAGCCATAACAACAGCAAGGCTGCGATGGCGTAGAAGTTCATGGTTGCGGCCAGTACGAACGCTTCAACCTGGCTGATCGTCAATGCGGAGGCGGCAAGGACCGGTGCCATGATCCCCATGATCGAGGCACCCCAGCTGGAGATCGGCATCAGCACCACGACCGGCGCCGAACTGGAGTCAATCAGGTAGGCCAACTTGGCACGCGAGACACGATACCGGTCAGTGATTGGGCGGGCGACCTGCCCCACAGCCAGGGCGTTGAAGTAGTCATCAATGAAAATGAGCATACCCAGCAGCCCGGTGAGCACTTGCGCCCCGCGTCGGGTTTTGATGCGCTTGGCCGCCCATTCGGTGAACGCCGAGGCGCCACCGGACATCATGACTAACGCGGTGATCATGCCCAGTTGGAACAGAAACGCGACGATCAGAATGGTGTACCAGTTGATTTCGCCGTCGACCCATACCAGGCCGAGGATAGCTTCCCAGATGGCGACTACCGCTGTCACCGGGTTGAACTCGGCAATGAGCAGGCCCGCGACCAGGATGCCTGCTCCTAGTGAGATCAGCACCTTTCGGGTTGCGATCACCAGCACGATTGCGACCAGTGGGGGCAGCAAGGTCAGAATTGGATAGGCGTCAAGCATGATCGCACCTCATCAAGATGTGGTCCAAGTGTTCACATCAGATTAGCAGCGATAGGCTTTCACAGGCAGGTGCAATTCAATTTTGCGTCTCTTTTCTAGCCTCCGAGAAGCCGACTACAGGAGGAGCGTCCCCGCGTGCAGCAGGACGGCCCTGAAAAACTGAGCCAACACGAAAAACCGTTTGCACTTCCGCACGCTGGCATACAACTGCAAGCGCATCAACGCTAGCAACTAGGTACAACTAATTCCTGAACCCAGAAAAGCGCTTCCAATCATTTCAGCGCCAGCAGAAACATGCCAATATAACAGAGTATGTTCTCTGCTGCTTGTGTCTAGCTAAGCACAAGCGGCCGTGGACCCCGCACGAGGGTTACTCGAGGTACAACTTGCGACGGTGCCTCTCTCTTTTGATCGATCTCCCGG
>CAZAAP010000156.1:0-4286 GCA_964482935.1 uncultured Enteractinococcus sp. | reverse complement strand
TGGCAGATATCACCGCCAGCACGCAGGAGACTCTACAACAGTGGAGCGAACGTGAGCAGTTGGCTGAGCAAATGGTACCGCTCATTGGTTCGTTGTACCGCAACAACAACGTCGTGACTTCCATTTACGGTCGAAGCCTCGTTCACCAGTCGGTAGTAGACATTCTAAAAGCGCACCGCTTTGCTCGCCGGGTCGATGAAGCAATCCTTCCAGTCGAAGATTCATTTGCAATCTTGCAGGCGATGTCGGAGCTCAACCTGGGCGCTGGCACGGTAGACCTGGCCCGTATGGTGAACAAATTCCGCACAAATGGTGGCGACGTCACAGACTTCGTTCGCAACGAACTTGCCGACATCGTCGACAAGAACGGTGAGGGCCTTGGCGACTCGACCGATGTTGTACTCTACGGTTTCGGGCGTATCGGTCGTCTGCTAGCCCGCATCCTGCTTGACGGTGCCGGTGGCGGAACAAAACTGCGCCTGCGCGCCATGGTCGTGCGTCGCAACTCGGATGATGACATCCATAAGCGCGCCTCCATGCTGCGCCGCGATTCCGTCCATGGTCCATTCAACGGCACCATCGAAGTCGATGATGAAGCTAACACCATCACCGCCAATGGCACCAAGATTCAGGTTATCTACGCCTCGAACCCAGCCGAAATTGACTACACCGAGTACGGGATTAACAATGCCATCGTGATCGACAACACCGGTGTATGGCGCGATGAAGAAGGACTCGGCCAGCACCTGCAAGCCAAGGGCACTTCGAAGGTGTTACTGACCGCTCCAGGTAAAGGCAACTTGAAGAACATTGTCTACGGTGTCAACAGTGACGACATCACCGCAGAAGACACCATCCTGACGGCTGCTTCCTGTACCACCAACGCGATCACCCCGGTCTTGAAAGTCATCAACGACGAGTACGGCATTCACCACGGTCACGTCGAAACCGTCCACGCCTACACCAACGACCAGAACCTGATTGATAACTTCCACAAGGGTGCCCGCCGTGGTCGTGCAGCTGCGCTAAACATGGTGCTGACCGAGACGGGTGCTGCCACCGCTGTAGCCAAAGCACTGCCAGAACTGTCCGGCAAACTGTCGGGGAACGCAATTCGCGTGCCAACCCCGAACGTGTCAATGGCGATTCTGAACCTGCAGCTCGAAGGCGAGACCTCCAAGGACGATATCAACGCTCGTCTGCGTCAGGAATCGCTCACCGGTGAGCTCAGCAAGCAAATCGACTACATCTATTCCCACGATGCAGTCTCAACTGACTTTGTAGGCTCCGACCGCGCAGGTGTTGTCGACGGTCTTGCAACGATCGTCAACGAAGGTTCCAACGGCGGATCAAACCTGATCCTCTACGTTTGGTACGACAACGAATTCGGTTACTCGACCCAGGTTGTTCGCGCCGTCGAAAAGATGGCTGGCGAGAACGTCCCAGTCTTCCCGAAGAGCAAGGTTGCAGCTACTGCAAAAGCCTAACGTCGATCACGTCTAAAATGAGGCCACCCGATCGGGTGGCCTCATTTTCGTGCGAAGTCAAAAATCGATCATCCGTGTCTGCTGGCCTAACCGTGCCACTCTGAAGAGAGCTATCCATGTTGAAAACACTTCCCGGTAGGGAGTCTTCTGCCACCGTGGGCAAAAACCTACCTGCCAGAAGGTACCGCCCCGAACTTCACGGCGTGCGCGGTCTGGCCATTCTCGGTGTCGTCTTGTTCCACCTCTTCGGCCAAGGACGCGTGTCGGGTGGCATCGACATTTTCCTGACAATCTCCGGCTTTCTCTTCACAGCTATGCTGCTTCGTGAAGTGACGGAGAACCACGGCGTGATCAATCTTGCCCGTTACTTCGGCAGATTATTTCGCCGTATCTTTGTCCCCGCTGCCGTCGTCATTGCAACCACCGTGATCGTTGGACTCGTGGTCTTTCCACCGGCCCAACATGGTCAGGTATGGACTGAGGCTTTTGCTTCGCTGCTGTACTTCGAAAACATCGAACTGATCAGGTCCCATCTGGCATATGAGGCCGCCAGCCAGGAGGTCTCAGCGTTCCAACATTTCTGGTCGCTTTCCGTCCAAGGCCAGTTCTATCTCGTCATGCCCTTCGTCGCGCTGGGCGCATACTGGTTGGCCCGACGCCTGGGGACTTCTTCCACCCGGGTCATGGGATGGATCCTCGTTGCAGTTCTAGTCGCCTCGCTGGCTTTTGCGATGTACGTAGGTTCCTATGCTCAAGATGAGGCATACCTGATGACGCGTACGCGCGTGTGGCAATTTGCCTTTGGTGGGCTGCTAGCGCTGTTGATTGACCGGATCCAGTTTTCGACCAAGACACGATTTGTCCTAGGCTACTTGGGCCTGGCATCGATCGCCCTCGTAGGATTCTTGATCGATGGGGCCCAGCACTTCCCGGGCCCATTGGCCCTGTGGCCGCTGTTAGGTTTCGCGTTGGTATTGCTGGCTGCGCCCAGTACCGCAGATCAGGAAGCGGAACCATGGTCCGCCCCACGACTTTTGTCGAACCGTTTCTTCGCATGGATTGGCGATCACGCCTACGGGTTATACCTCTGGCACTGGCCGCTACTGATCTTCTACCTAGCCATCCGAGATCGCGAAGCAGTCGGCATTCGCGGGGCCGCTGTCATCTTCATTGCTGCTCTGGTACTTGCCATGATCATGCACCGACTCGTTGAAAAACCGCTAGATCGGTTAGGAAAACAGCGTAGAGGTCGCAAACTCGATTGGACGTCTCTCAGTGCTGGGGTTACCGCGATGGTCGTTGGCGCCCTGATAGCGGTCCCGCAAATCCCGCAAGATGGGGAACGCACGGCGAATGCGTTAGAAATCAATACTAGTACCCACCCAGGTGCGCTCAGCATCAGTGACGGGCTCTCGGTGCCTGAGGCCGAGCCAATCCCAGAACTGACCGAACTTCACCGACGTTTACCGGAATACACACTGCGAGGCTGCCAACAGGAGGGCGGGGAGGAACCCGGCACGAATGAAGTCACGATATGTGACGATCCCAACGCACCTGCAAACCCAACTGCCCGAGTCGTGCTGGCAGCCGGCTCACATGCAGGTCACTGGGAAGACGCGGTACGATCCATCGGCCAAGCCTACGGTTGGGAAGTCCTGGTCGCAATCAAATCCGGCTGCGTATTGCAAGATAAAAACCCGGACAATCCGACCCAATGTCAGCTGTGGAATGACAACTTCATCGACTGGGTTGGCGAAAACGACGTCGACCTCGTCGTGACGTCTGGCACTCGTATCCTTTCGTCAAACAAAGATGAATTCATTGAGGAAGGCGCACCAACGCGATGGGAAGAGATCACTGACCAGGGCGCGGATTTGTTGCTGCTACGTGGCACGCAGAGACCCCGTGATGGCGGTGCCAAGTGTCTCCAAGAAGAACGGCCTACCGAAGAATGCGGAGTAACCGCCGGAGATGTGGCATTGTCCAATCCGTTGACGAACATGGATCTGCCAGCCGGTACTCAAACTATCGATTTGAACCCAGACATCTGCCCGACCCTCGAAGAGGGTAAAGACGCGTGGTGCCCTGCTGTGGTGGGCAACATTGCCGTGTGGCGTGACGGATCGCACTTGTCACGCGAATATGTCACGAGCCTAGCCCCGAGCCTCGAACGACAAATGCACGAAGTCTTTCCGCAGTATTTTAGCTAGACCTCAGTTAAAAAACCGCGGACCGTTAGCTCCCCCCCTTGAGGGAGCTAACGGCTTATGCATTATTCTTCAACGAGTTCTTCTTCGTCGTGACCGAATGGGTCGTTGTCTTCGCCAGGCAGCCAGGTGTTTCCGGCAGTGGTCCAGCCCTGCTTACGCAGTTCTTTCTTCCACCGCTTGGACCAGCGAGGATTCAGGCGGTTGACGTATAGGGTCGCGTTGAGGTGGTCGAATTCATGTTGCAGAATCCGAGCAAACCATCCGTGGGCTTCAAAATCGATTGCTTTGCCCTCGACGTCAAAACCCTGGAGTCGCACATGGTCCGCACGTTTCAGCGGATACCCGAGACCTGGCACGGACAGGCACCCTTCGGTTTCAGTCTCCGGGTCGGGATCTTCTTGGGAAACTTTGCCCAATAGCGTTAACACGGGGTTGATCACTTCGCCGCGCTCTGGTGCATCCCCGGTATGTTCGAAACCCCACGTGAAGATACGCAACCCGGCACCAACCTGAGGTGCGGCAAGCCCAACGCCACGGGCGGCTTCTTGAGTCTCGTGCATATCGGCCACGAGTTGGCGAATGTCGTCGT
>CAZAAP010000155.1:0-4323 GCA_964482935.1 uncultured Enteractinococcus sp. | reverse complement strand
TCGGACATGCCGCCACCACGGCCCTTGTGCAGCAGGATGGCAAAAACCAACGCGACTGACACGATCACCAGAATGATCTGGAGCACAAGTACAAGATTCAACGGTTATTTTCCAATCTTCAACGACTAGTCCGTTACCAGGTGGTGTTCGAACCTGACAATATTAGCAAATTCTTCGTCGTCCAAGCTGGCACCGCCAACTAAGACACCGTCAATGTCGCGTTCCCGCATGATGGCTGCGACATTATCCGCCTTGACAGACCCACCATACAGGACACGAATGGCCTGAGCAGTGTCAGTGTCGTACAGCTCAGCAACCTCTTGTCTGATGGCTGCCCCCATCTCTTGAGCATCTGTGGGCCCGGCAACTTCGCCAGTACCGATCGCCCAGACAGGTTCGTAGGCAATGACCAGTTCTGCTACTGCTGCTGCTTCTACTCCGGCCAGTGCATCCCGGAGTTGTTGCAGCGTATAGGCAACATGTTTCCCTGCTTGGCGCGTGGTTAAGCCCTCGCCGACACACAAAATGGGTGTGAGATCGTGCCGGAGCGCTGCCTGGAATTTAGCGCTGACGACGTCGTTGGTCTCTGCATGGACTGTCCGGCGCTCTGAGTGACCAACGAGTACGTAGGTGCAGCCAAGCTTTTTGAGGAAGTCGCCGGAGATATCGCCGGTGTAAGCGCCGGCGTCGAATGGGGAGAGGTCTTGACCGCCGTAAGTCAGCTCGAGTTTGTCGGCCATGATGAGCGTTTGAACGCTGCGCAGATCGGTAAATGGTGGGAAGACGGCGACCTGGACTTTGCCGAAGTCGTGATCGTGATCAGTCAGTGTCCATGACAGTTTTTGCACTAGCGAGACTGCTTGGAAGTGATCCATGTGCATCTTCCAGTTGCCGGCAATCAGCGGGGTGCGGTCGTAGACACCGTCGGTTTTTGAGGTCAAGGAAACTCCTGTGTTGTGGGAAATGTGCTGCGGTCTGGGAATTATTTGGTGAGCGCTTCGACGCCAGGCAGGGTTTTGCCTTCCAAATATTCCAGGGATGCTCCCCCACCGGTGGAAATATGCCCGAATTGTGAGTCGTCAAAGCCCAATGCACGAACAGCAGCAGCCGAGTCCCCACCACCGACCACAGAGAGTCCATTAACTTTGGTGAGCGCTTCGGCAACTGTCCGGGTACCGGCAGCGAAATTTTCCATTTCGAAGACCCCCATTGGACCATTCCAAAAGACCGTGGCTGAAGCTTCTATGTGTGCAGCGTAAATGTTGGCGGTCTCCGGACCGATATCTAAGCCTAGGGCTTCGGCGCCCCCGGGTCCGGAGGTCATAGCGTCGACTCCGACAACTGCATGCGCCGCATCCGAACTGAAGGCTGCGGCGACAATCGTGTCAACGGGGACGACGATTTTTGCGGCACCGGCTTCTGAACGTGCCAGATAGTCTTTGACCACTGGGATCTGGTCTTCTTCCAGCAAGGAGGATGCCACGTCGTGGCCCTGCGCTTTCAGAAAGGTGTATGCCATACCGCCGCCTATCAGCAGCGTGTCAGCACGGTCTAGGAGGTTGTCGATGACGGCGAGTTTATCGGAGACTTTCGATCCGCCCAGTACCACAGTATATGGCCGTTTGGGTTCAACGATGAGCTGGTCGAGAACTTCGAGTTCGGTGGCCACCAGGGTGCCCTGATAGCTCGGAAGGAGCTTGGCGATGTCATAGACCGAGGCGTGTTGCCGGTGGACGGCACCAAAAGCATCGTTTACGTAGACGGCGTCTGATCCTGCCAGATCAGCGATTTCTTGGGCAAGTTGGGCGCGTTGGCTGTTGTCCTTCGAGGTTTCCCGTGGGTCAAATCGCACATTTTCTAATACGAGGATGTGGCCGGCTTGTAGCTGCTGGGCGTGTTGCTGGGCCGATCGGCCGGTCACATCGTCGGCCAGCGTGATTGGCACGTCGGTGAGTGCGCGCATGCGATCAGCAACGGGTGCTAGAGAGTATTCGGGATTGACGGTGCCATTGGGGCGCCCCAAGTGGGCCATGACGAGAACCTTCGCGCCGGCTTCGGCCAGCTGCGTGATGACCGGCAAGCTGGCGCGGATGCGACCATCATCGGTGACGCTGCCGTTGTCGAGTGGAACGTTGAGGTCGGAACGGACTACTACGGTACGTCCAGAGGCGGTGGGCAGCAGGTCACGGAGGGTTTGGGCCGTCATCAATCTTCTCTTTGGGTCTCGACTACATGGTACGGCCGCTTATGCGACCGTGACCATCTTAGTCATTTCCCTGGGTAGTTTGCGGTTTAACACACGAAGGGACCTTTTGCTGATTTGCAAAAGGTCCCGTGTGCAGTACTGCGGACCGGCTAAGCCGGTGTACCGCTTAGTTTGGGGTTACGAGTTTGCTAGCGCCGGAACGAGCAGCGTCGAAGCGTGCCTGGACATCGGCCCAGTTGACGATGTTCCAGATGGCGTTGACGTAATCCGCCTTGACGTTCTGATAATCCAGGTAGAAGGCGTGTTCCCACATATCTAGCATGAACAGTGGGATGGTTGCTACAGGGATACCGTTTTGCTGATCGTAGAACTGTTCGATGACCAGGTTGCCACCGATGGGCTCGTAGGCCAGGATGGCCCAACCGGAGCCCTGGATGCCCAGAGCGGCAGCTGTGAAATGTGCGCGGAAGCTATCGAAGGAGCCGAAGTACTCATCGATCGCAGCAGCGAGTTCACCGGTTGGCTTATCGCCACCATCTGGCGACAGGTTGTTCCAGAAGATCGAGTGGTTGGTGTGCCCACCCAGGTTGAATGCCAGGTCCTTGGACAGCTGGTTGATGGTGCCGAAATCGCCGGCTTCTCGGGCAGCTGCGAGTTTTTCCAGCGCGGTGTTGGCACCATTGACGTAAGTGTTGTGGTGCTTGGAGTGGTGCAGTTCCATGATGCGACCGGAAATGTGCGGTTCGAGCGCACCGTAGTCATAGGACAGTTCTGGCAATGAATATGTAGCCACGTATTCCTCCTGATAGGTACCGGATGATAATCCGAAATGGTACTGAAGTTTAAGCATCAGTAAAATAGCTGGTTCTAAACGATATGAACCACTTCATCTATCTTAGGCCGAGACCCCCGGGTATCGGTCAAGGGATGAACGCTTGTCCCTCTGCGAACAGCATGTGAGATTAGTTGCGGTCGCGCAGATCAGCTGGGACTGCATCGTGGGTATCGGGGATGTCGAGTTCTTTAGCGCGCTTATCGGCCATGGCTAAGAGCCGACGGATCCGACCGGCGATTGCGTCTTTCGTCATGGGTGGCTCCGCCAGCCGACCGAGCTTATCCAGGGAGGCGTGCTGGTGTTCGACCCGCAACTTGCCCGCATACTGGAGATGGTGAGGAACTTCATCGCCCAGGATTTCCAGGGCGCGCGTGACGCGGGCGCTGGCAGCGACAGCGGCCTGCGCGGAACGCCTCAGGTTGGCGTCATCGAAATTTGCCAACCGGTTGGACGACGACCGGACTTCTTTGGTGGTGTGTCGCTTTTGCCAGGTATCAACCGTGTGTTTCGCGCCCATAACGGTCAGTAGCTTGGTGATGGTATCCGCGTCGCGGATCACGACTCGATCAGCCTGCCGGACTTCACGAGCTTTGGCGATGACCCCCAGGCGGCGGGCCGCTCCGACCAGTGCAAGGGCCGCTTCAGGACCGGGTGCCACCACCTCGAGAGCTGAAGAGCGTCCCGGTTCGGTCAACACGCCCTGCGATAAAAACGCGCCGCGCCAGGCGGCTGCCGCATCGGCCACGGAGCCATTCACCACGGCCGGTGGCATGCCGCGAACGGGCCTGCCTCGCGGGTCAAGTAGCCCGGTCTTGCGTGCCAGTTCTGCACCACCTTCCATAATGCGCAGCACATAGCGGGTGCCCCGACGCGAGCCGGCGCCGGCCAGGGTGATGAGTTCACATTCCGTACCAAAGGTGTCGCGCAGTGTGGCGCGGAGTCGGCGGGCCGCTGCCTCATGGTCGAGTTCGGTTTCGATGATGAGTCGGCCGGGAAGTAATTGCAGCCCGCCACCGAAACGGAGGATACCGACAACTTCTGCTAATCGTTCAGACAGGCGCGTGACTGGAACGCGCGCAAGTTCGTCTTTAGCGGCTGCGGTAAGTGCCATGGGATATTCCCTGTTCTTTCTTCGCGGTGTGCGCGAGCGTGGAGTCTTCCTACGTCTAGGAAGCGCTGGTGTCGAAGGCTTCGGAGAACGCGACGGCCAGCCGCAGCGGGTCGTGAACGTTGTCGCGATGTTCGTCCTTTACCTTACTAAACACCACGGTTGCGCCAAGTT
>CAZAAP010000154.1:0-4382 GCA_964482935.1 uncultured Enteractinococcus sp. | reverse complement strand
TCTACACCTCTGGGCCCCGTGCTCGTCACAGCTGATGAGTTCGACGAGCAGCCTACGTTTGAAGTAAAAGGTTACGTCAACGACGAGCTGGTCCAACAGGGGGATACGTCTACGTTGGTATTTTCACCGGCGTCACTATTGCAATATATCTCCCAGTTCACCACACTGCGTCCCGGAGATGTTGTGCTGACCGGCACCCCGGGTGGCGTTGGAGCCGGCCAGGTTCCCCCACGGTTCTTACAAGACGGGGACGTCCTGAAGACCGAAATCCCCGGTGTGGGCGTATTAGAAAACCGCTTCCAAACCACTGGCTCCGCTGAGGAGACCGCACAAATTTTCCATCTGACACGCTAACCCGTGACCACGAATACGAGATAGGAGTCTTTGATGACCACTCACCAGACCGACCAGGATCAGTACCAGCTCGAAGGCGATAACAGCCAGTATGCCGGACCTGATGGCAAAGTCATTCCCGTAGTAACCCGCGCCGGGAGCGAAGACACCGGCACAGGCCAGTCCGGTGGCGCCGTGCGCATTTCTGGCGTCTCGATTCAACATACCCCGGCTACCAAGATCTGGTACGGCCAGGTATCGAATGTGCCTGGGTACCGATCACTGCCGCACCACCACGGTGAAGCTGAAACCGGTGGCTATGTACTTCGCGGTCACGGCCGCATCTACTTTGGCGAAGACTACAAAGAATATGTGGACATGAAGGCTGGCGACTGGGTATTCGTCCCACCCTTTATGCCGCACGTAGAAGCGAATATGTCGGTCACCGAAGATCTTGTGTGGTTGACCGCCCGCACCCCAGAAAACCTCGTAGTCAACCTGCCAGATGTTGCCGATGAAGAGCTTGAAGGATACAGGAGAGCCTAAGTGACTGTCACAGCTACACAACTTTCGAACCCGCTCACCACGCAGACGTTTTTGAACGCGGTTGAGCTGACCGAAGTCGACGCACCAGCCTCATCCAGTGGTCTGCCGGTCCGCAGCTTTACTGCACGGACGCAGTACGTTCCTTGGCCGAAAGCCTACGGGGGAGACCTCGTAGCCCAAGGACTAGCAGCTATGATCGAGACCGCCCCGGCGGAGAAGGTCGTCCACTCGACACACTCTTACTTCATGCGCCCAGCCGATATTGGTGAGTTAGTTCGATACGACGTCGAAATCCTACGCGACGGCCGTGGTTTCTCAACTCGCCAGGTACGCGGCATCCAGAACGACAAGGTCATTTTCATCAGCTCGGCGTCTTTCCAGGTGCCGGTAGATGAAGAGCACTTCGCCATCCAGGCTGATCCGAAACTGCTCAGCATTGATCCAGAATCGTTACCCTCGGCAGCAGAAGCCCTCATCGGACGTGATGATGAGGCCGCCCAGTACTGGGGCACGGGTCGAAGCTTCGAGATGCGTCATGTGCCCGGGCCAGTCTACGACGGGGAAGTCACCGATCACTCCAGCCAGCAGGGCGTATGGATCAAGGCCTTCGAACCGCTGCCGGTATCGGAAGACGCCGCAGAGACAGCAAATCTGCACCGCATCGGACTGATGTACGCGTGCGATTACACGATTCTAGAAGGACTCCTGCGTCAGCGCGGTCTGACCTGGAGCAGCGAGGGACTGGTCACGGCCAGCCTTGATCATTCGATGTGGTTCCACCGTGTTCCAAACGTCGATGAATGGATCCTTTACCAACAAGATGCACTGTCGGCACAGTCGCAACGCGGACTGGCCGAAGGACATTTCTTTGACCGTGATGGCAATCTGTTGGCCACCGTTGTGCAGGAGGGCATGATTCGTATCTAGCGGACCATGCCTGGAAAGAAGACGAATTATGCAACTCAAAATGTCTGCTCATGTTGATACATTTACCCGAGACAACCTCCCACCCGAAGAACTCTGGCCAACCCTAGAGTTCACGATTCCAGATGTGCAGTATCCGGAAACCCTCAATGCAGGGGCGGAGCTGATTGATCGTGGAGTTGCAAAGTTCGGGCATAACCAACCGGCGTTTCATACTCCAGCGGGTGAGGTCTGGACGTACGGTGAGCTCCAGCAGCGTGCCAACCAGATCGCCCAGGTCCTAACCGAGGATTTCGGTGTCGTGCCGGGGAACCGCGTGATGTTGCGCGGCCCAAATAATCCCTGGCAGGCAGCTGCCTGGCTCGGGGTACTCAAAGCCGGGGCCGTGGTTGTTACCACCATGCCCATGCTGTGGGCCAATGAAGTGCAACAGCTCGTTGAACTCACCAAACCCGTCGTCTTGATCACTGATCATCGCCACGCCGAAGGTCTGGGCGAAATGCAGCCCCGCGAGGGCACCGCGATGCCCTCGATCATCACCTATGGTGCTGCTACGGCGGATGACTTGGTACAGCGCGCAAGTGCCAAAGCCGGCGAGTTCACCGCGGTCCAGACTGCAGCCGATGATGTAGCGCTGTTAGGGCCCACTTCGGGCACGACCGGGGTCCCGAAAGTGACCATGCATTTCCATCGTGACATCTTGGCTAATGCCGACACCTTCGCCAAGCATGTACTCAAGATGACTTCGGATGATGTGGTCGTGTGTTCTGCACCGTTCGCGTTCACATTCGGGCTGGGCAGTTCAGTCGTCTTTCCGTTGCGTTTTGGCGCCTCAGCGCTCCTGGTTGAAAAAGCTGCACCGGTGGAATTCGCCGAAGCAGCCGAACGAGCCGGCGTCACCATCATGGCAACTGCCCCCACGGCATACCGAGCCATCCTCAAAGAAGGCCGCGCAGACTTGTTAACACGGTTGCGTGCTGGCATCTCTGCCGGTGAAGCGCTACCGGAACAGACCTTCCGGGCTGTCGAGGAAGCCTCCGGAATTCGACTCATCGACGGCATCGGTGCCACCGAGCTGCTGCACATCTTCATCTCCGCAGCCGGGGAGGACATTCGGCCAGGATGCGTTGGCAAACCAATCCCAGGGTTCCGTGCCACCATCCTTGATGACGATGGCAATGAAGCACCAGTTGGACAAGCAGGTCGGCTCGCCGTCATCGGTCCTACGGGTTGTCGATATCTGGCAGACCCTCGACAAGCTTCCTACGTACACAACGGGTGGAACGTCACCGGTGACACGTTCATTCGGACTGAAGATGGTTACTTTGTCTACCAGGCACGGTCAGACAACATGATCATTTCCTCCGGGTACAACATCGCAGCACCCGAAGTAGAAAACGCGATCAACCAGCACCCAGCTGTTTTAGAAAACGCCGTGGTCGGCAGACCGGACGAAGCCCGTGGCTCGGTCGTGTGCGCATTCATCGTCCTCCGGGAAGATGTGGAAGCCAGCGACGCGAAGCGCAAAGAGATCCAAGACTTCGTCAAACAACAAATCGCTCCCTATAAATACCCCAGAGACATCCGCTTTGTTTCTGAACTGCCCCGCAATCCCAGCGGCAAACTCCAGCACTACCGGCTCCGCGAGCAGTTGAAACAAGAAGCCCAGCTTGATGCACCAGCCAAGCCCCAGGCCGCTGAGCTCAACATGAAAGGATCATAATGAAAATCGCAATTGTGGGCGGTGGCCCGGGCGGACTGTACTTTTCCGTCCTGATGAAACAACTCGATCCCAACCACCAGATCACCCTGTGGGAACGGAACGCAGCAACCGATACGTTTGGGTTTGGAGTCGTCTTCTCCGATGAAACCCTTGGCGGCATTGAAAACGCTGACCCTGTCGTTGCCGACTACATGTCAAAGAGCTTTGCACGGTGGGCCGACATCGACATTCACTACAAAGGTGAACAAATTACTGTTGGTGGACAAGGCTTCGCGGCCCTGGGCCGCAAAGAGCTGCTCCAGATGCTCCAACAGCGCGCAATCGAACTCGGGGTAGATGTACGCTTCTCTACGCCAGCGCCTGCTGTGGAGGACCTGTCCGCTAACTACGACCTCGTGCTCGCTTCGGACGGCATCAACTCACAGATTCGCCAGACATATGCGGACAGTTATGGTCCAAGCCTGGATCCACGTCCGAATAAGTTCATGTGGTTGGGTACAGATCAGGTCTTCGAAGCCTTCAAATTCTTCATCAAAGAGACTCCGTGGGGCGTTATGCAGGTCCACGGTTACCCCTACTCGGATCAAGGTTCGACGTTTATTGTCGAGATGCACGAAGACGTCTGGCGCCGCGCTGGTTTTGACGCCACTGAAGACGAAGTGTTTCCTCCCGGCGTCTCAGATGACCAGGCCGTTCAGCGGCTGCGCGAAATCTTCGCCGAAGAGCTTGATGGTTACGATCTGATCACCAATAACTCCAAGTGGATCAACTTCACCACGGTACGGAACGAATCATGGCGCCATAACAATATTGTGTTGCTCGGCGACGCGGCCCACACCGCTCACTTCTCGATCGG
>CAZAAP010000153.1:0-4397 GCA_964482935.1 uncultured Enteractinococcus sp. | reverse complement strand
CTGATCTGTGGGGGTGCGTGTCACTTGGAACCTCCGGAGACATCGGGGCGTGGGGCGCCGGCCGGGTAAGTGGCTTTGAATTTATACGTAATGGTGTTGCGAACGGCGTTGAACCACTTGCGGCAGCCGCCGGAGTGGACCCAACGTTCGGCGAAGTCACCTTTGGGGTTGTCGCGGTAGAACAGGAACTCGGCCCACTCTTTATCCGACAGTGCAGAGGGATTTTCGGGGTAGGCGACGTGTGCTTCGCCGCCGTAACCGAATTCGGTTTCGTTGCGTGGCCCGCAGTACGGGCAATCAATGAGCATCATGGCTGTTGCCTTTCGTTAGTGGGCCACGGCAGCTGCGCCGTGTTCGTCAATGAGGTGACCGGTTTCGAAGCGTTCTAAGCTAAACGGTGCATTGATCTCGTGTGGCTCATCGTGAGCAATCGTGTGTGCCATCGCGTAACCAGCACCCGGGGTGCCTTTAAAGCCACCGGTGCCCCAACCACAGTTGACATACAGACCATCAACCTCGGTCTTCGACACAATTGGCGAGGCATCCGGAGTCGTGTCGACGATGCCGCCCCAGGTCCGCAGCACATGTGCGCGAGCGAAGATCGGGAACAGTTCAACTGCAGCGGCCATTTGTTCTTGCACGACGTGGAAGGCACCGCGCTGACCGAAACCGTTATAGCTGTCAATACCTGCACCCATGACCAGTTCACCCTTGTGCGCCTGCGAGACGTAGACGTGGATGTGGTTGGACATGACCACGGTCGGGTGGACTGGTTCAAACAGCTCTGAAACCAGCGCTTGTAGCGGGTGGGACTGGATTGGCAGTTTAACTCCTGCCATCTCCGCCAACTGCGAGGAGTGTCCGGCGCCGCACAGAGCAACCTGACCGGCGGAGATCTTACCGCGGGACGTTTCGACCCCGGTAACTCGACCATTTTCGACCAGAATGTCGGTGACTTCGGTGTTCTGGATGATATCGATGCCGGCAGCATCTGCAGAGCGAGCAAGTGCCCAGGCGACGTGGTCGTGCTTGGCGATACCTGCGCGTGGCTGATAGGTGGCACCCATGATTGGGTAGCGAATGTTGTCCGAGATGTTGATGATCGGGCAGAGCTCTTTGACCTCTTGTGGAGTCAACCATTCGGCGTCGACACCGTTGAGTACGTTGGCCTTGACACGACGCACCGAGTCGCGGACTTCCGAGACGTGGTGAGCCAGGTTCATGACACCGCGTTGGGAGAACAAGAAATCGTAGTCGAGTTCTTCTGGGAGTTCTTCCCACAATTTTAGTGAGGTCTCATAGATGTTGGCGGATTCATCCCAAAGATAGTTGGAACGAATAATGGTGGTGTTGCGGGCCATGTTGCCGCCACCGAGCCAGCCTTTATCAATAACCGCTACGTTGGTGATTCCGTGGCGGGCGGCCAGGTAGTGGGCGGTGGCGAGACCGTGGCCGCCAGCTCCGACGATGATCACATCATAAGAGGACTTGGGTTCCGGGTTGCGCCACAGGTATTCGGGGTGTTGTGGGAGAAGTTCTGCCATGGTTATGCTCCGAACGGTTCCAGGTTTGGGTATAGCGGGTGAGCATCGGCCAGCGCTTCGACGCGAGAGGCCAGCTCTGGGAGTACATCACGATTGCCAGTTGCACCGGCGATCAGGGTTTGGGCGATGATATCGGCGACCTCTTCGAAGGCCTTGGTGCCAAAACCGCGGGTGGTTAGGGCCGGGGTACCAATGCGCAGACCAGAGGTCGTCATCGGTGGGCGCGGATCCCATGGCACCGCGTTGCGGTTGACGGTGATGTCGACTTCTTGCAAGAGGTCTTCGCCTTGTTTGCCATCAAGTTCTGAGTGGCGCAGGTCAACCAGTACCAAGTGAACATCGGTGCCACCGGTGAGGATAGAAATGCCGGCGTCGGCCACATCCTGCTGCGATAGCCGGTTCGCCAGGATCTTGGCACCTTCTAGGGTGCGACGCTGACGTTCAGCAAATTCTTCTTCAGCTGCGACTTTGAAGGCGACCGCTTTGCCAGCGATTACGTGCATCAGTGGCCCACCCTGTTGGCCTGGGAAGACGGCTGAGTTCACCTTCTTGGAGATTTCCGCGTCGTTGGTCAGGACGATGCCACCGCGTGGACCAGCAAGGGTTTTGTGGGTCGTCGAGGACACGACGTGAGCGTGCGGGACCGGTGATGGGTGCAGCCCTGCTGCGACCAGTCCGGCAAAGTGGGCCATATCCACGAAGAGGTAGGCGCCGACTTCGTCTGCGATTTCGCGGAAGCGAGCGAAATCTAGCTGACGAGGATACGCCGACCAACCTGCCACGATCATCTTGGGCTGATGTTCACGAGCCAGACGAGCGACTTCATCCATGTCGACTTCGTAGGTGGTCTCATCGACCGAATACGGCACGATGTTGTAAAGCCGACCTGAGAAGTTCAGCTTCATGCCGTGTGTCAGGTGTCCACCGTGGGCGAGGTTCAGCCCCATGACGGTGTCGCCTGGGCGGATCAAAGCGTGCATAACCGCTGCGTTGGCCTGGGCACCCGAGTGTGGTTGCACATTGGCATATTCGGCGCCAAAGAGGTTTTTGACACGTTCCAGCGCGAGGCGCTCTACCGAGTCTGCGTGTTCACAGCCGCCGTAGTAACGGCGTCCTGGATACCCTTCTGCGTATTTATTGGTTAGCACCGAACCCTGTGCTTGCATGACCGCCAACGGAGTGTGGTTTTCAGATGCAATCATTTCGAGACCGCGCTGTTGCCGATCCAATTCCTGGTCAAGGAAGCCAGCGATCTCTGGATCGAGCTGCACTAAATCTTGCGTGAGTGACGGAGCGACCTGTGTGGTGATACTAGTCATGCACTTTCCTTCGAAAAATTCTGAACGACAGTTGATATATCAGATACCGATCACACACTATGATGTTTATCACAGGCATGTCAAGGGGCCAGCGGGAAAACTTTAAAACGCTGCAGTTTGCGCCGAAGTAGTGCACAATGAAGAACAACGAAAGGACACTGATGACCACGTTGGACACCATCAACACGAACAGCGAGTCCTTATCCGCTCGCGCCTATCGCATCCTGCTGGATCGCCTAATTATGTTGGACATTCAGCCCGGCGAACCCATTATGGAAAAGCAATTGGCCGAAGAAATGGGGGTCGGTCGCACTCCCCTACGCGAGGCACTCAAGCGCCTTGAAGCCGACCACCTGGTCGTCACATACCCACGGCGAGGCACCTTTGCCAGCCAGGTCGATGTCACCGAATTGGCCCATGTCTCAGAAGTTCGGCAGGCACTCGAACCGCTAGCAGCGCGTCGCGCGGCTGAGGCTCAAGGAGGCGCCATTCGCCAACAACTTCTTGAAGTTCTTGAGGAACTCAAAAGTCTGGACCCCGAGCAATCACAGCGCGATCTGTTGGCCTATGACCTGTCTGTGCATCGGTTGATTTACAGCGTCACCCACAACGAGCACCTCTCCGAAACACTCATCCGCCTGGACAACATTGCCACTCGTATTTGGGCTGCACTGTCGGACCGACTTCCCTCACTACACGGCCACATCCTTGAGCACACCCAACTGATTGAACAGATAGTTGCGGGCCAAGTGGATGCCGCCGAGGCGACTGCAGCGGAGCACGTTAAAAACTTCTCAGCAATGGTGCGACAAGCGCTTTAGATCGCACTCGAGCAAAGCAAGCGGCCGCCAATAGGCTGACACTTCCCTGCCCGGCTATCTCCATAACGCCCGGTGTTTTACCCACCCCTTGACTGTGGTGCGTGTCACGCCTTACTGTGATGCAACAGCGTTGCAAAAAATGCAACCTCGAGTTTGATGGCGGTATAACATGTCTGATTCGGGCGCACTGGCTTCTGATCAAGATCTCGGTCCCACACTTTCTGGACAACAACGCACACATCCATCAGGTATTGGCAAACGCGAGCGCCGCAAAGTCATTGTGGCAAGCTTCATTGGAAACTTCGTGGAGTGGTTCGACTACGGCGCGTACAGCTATCTTGCAGTCGTAATCGCCGTGGTATTCTTCCCTTCAGATAACCTCACCGAGGGACTCGTCTGGACATTTGCACTCTTTGCAGTTTCGTTCCTCGTCCGCCCCCTTGGTGGATTTATCTGGGGCCACATCGGCGACCGCGTGGGACGACGCAATGCGCTAGCGTGGTCCATTCTGATTATGACCGCCTCGACGGTGTGTATCGGTCTCCTACCGGGTGCTCTCCAAATCGGGGTGTGGGCTCCAGCACTACTTTTACTTTTCCGTCTGCTCCAGGGTTTTAGCGCCTCCGGTGAGTACGCGGGCGCTTCAGCATACCTGGTCGAGTATGCCCCGGAAGGCAAGCGCGGCATCTATGCTGCTGTCGTTCCCGGTTCCA
>CAZAAP010000152.1:0-4437 GCA_964482935.1 uncultured Enteractinococcus sp. | reverse complement strand
GGGATGTGTTGTTCGCCAAGACGGCGACGGAACATCCAGTAGCTCCAGGCGCTGTAGGCCAGTACCAGGGGCAGGAAGATCGCGGTCACGATCGCCATGATTCTCAGGGTGTAGTCCGATGAGGAGGCAGAGGTGACCGTGAGGTTGTAGGCCGCATCGATGGTCGAGGGCAAGACATTTGGATACATCGAGGTGAAAATCGCTCCCACGCCTAGAGCCACGAAGATGACCATGCCGGTAAAGGTGAGGCCTTCTTTGCGTTGACGCGATGCGGTCCAGGCGATGACCATCCCCACCACGGCCAACCCGGTCATCCCAACCGAGGCGGCTTTCGGAGAGCCCATGACCACACCTAATACCCACAGCGCGGCTGGCAGCAGGTAAATCGGCAGGTAGCGGCGCAGGTGTACGTTGCCTGCTTCGCGCGGTGCGCCCAGAGTTTTCAGCGATAAGAATGCCCAGCCCATGGCCAGTGAGACCCCCACGACGGCGAGTCCGCCGACTATCGCCCAGGCGTTGAACCACACGAATGGGCCACCGACACGATCACCGTATTCATCCAGGGGCAGTCCGGTAGAAGTCAGTGCCAGCATTGCACCAATGGCAAACGCTGCAAAAAAGGAACCACCGGCCATGCACCAGTCCCAAATATTGCGAGCCGTCTGACTCTGGGATTTGCCGCGGTATTCGATGGACACTGCCCGTAGGATCAGCGCCAATAAGGCGATGGTCAGGGGAATGTAGAGGCCTGAAAACATGGAAGCGTACCAGTGAGGGAATGCGGCAAAGGTTGCCCCAGCGGCGGTGACCAGCCAGACCTCATTGCCGTCCCATACCGGTCCGATGGTGTTGAGCAGCACGCGCCGCTGGGATTCATTTCTGGCCCAGCCTTTGAGTAACATGCCCACTCCGAGGTCGAACCCGTCGAGCACGAGATACCCGATCCATAACACCGCGATGAGAATGAACCACAACGTCGGTAGAAATTCCATCAGAATGTATTACCTTTCTGTTCTTGTTGTGGCCCGTATCAGTATGCGAAGGACAACACGTCGGATGATGGCCTGTCACGGTCATCGTCATCGTGACGCTCATCGGCTAACAATTCGGGCATCCCGGCCGGATGGCCGCCCCGGGTATAGCGAACTAACAGCACGATTTCTACGACGAGCAGCAGTGCATAGATCAACGTCAAGGCAATCAGTGAAAAAAGAATTTCTTCCCCGCTGACACCAGGTGAAACGGCTGCCGCAGTAAATTGCCACACTTGATCCACACCCGTGAGATCCGGGTTCGGGGCCACCGTGAAGGGTTGACGACCCATTTCGGTGAAGATCCAACCGGTAGCATTCGCCGCAAAGGGGGCCAAAATCGACAACCATGCCAAATTCATGAGCGTCTTGTCATACGGCACGGTCCCTTTGCGTCCAATCCATAAACCGAGTCCCGCGGCAAGTGCTGCGACCCCACCGAAGGTGATCATCAGGCGAAAGCCCCAATAGGTAACCTCCATGATCGGGAGATATTCGATTTCAGATCCGGCGCGCTCGCCGTATCGTGGATCGTCGGGTAGATGGGTGCCGAATTGTTCTTCGTACTGTGGGATCAGTGTGTTGACGCCTTCCACAGGGGTCGTAAAGTCGTTGTGGGCTAAAAAGGACAACAGACCGGGGATCTCAAATACTCCAACGACGTCATCACAGGTCGTTGCTCCGCCACCGTCACGGCTTGCTACTGACAGCACAGAAAATCCCGTGCCATCGTGACAGGCGGCTTCAGCGGAGGCCATTTTCAGCGGCTGTTGCTGAATCATCATTTGTGCCTGGGTGTGCCCGGTAAAGGCTGTGCCCAAGAACGCCACGATGGCTATCCATCCACCCCAGCGGAAGGAGGAACGCCAGCCACGGTAGTCGGTTTCATCTCGTGCTTTGGACCCTGAAGAGCCCACGACGACGTACCCGGTGTCGTCCACGGTATCGATGCCGTCTTTGCGGCGTTTCCATAGGTGGTACCAGGCGATGCCTAGCAGCATCGAGCCGGCGACTGCCAGCGCACCAAAGATCGTGTGGGGGAAGTGGATCAATAAGGTGGGGTTTGTCATGACGGCCCAGAAGTCGACCATTTCGGCTCGACCGTTGACATATTCGACACCCACCGGGTGCTGCATGAACGCATTTGCTGCCAGAATGAAATATGCCGAGATTACCGAGCCCAACACCGCCAGCCACAACACAGCTAGGTGGATCCGTGGATGCACTCGGCCCCATCCAAAGACCCAGATGCCAATGAAGACGGATTCTAAAAAGAAGGCAATGAGTGCTTCCATGGCCAGTGGAGCGCCGAAGACGTCCCCGACAAAGCGCGAGTATTCACTCCAGGCCATACCAAATTGAAATTCCTGGACTAGACCGGTGGCAACACCCATGATGAAATTGATCATGAAGATTTTGCCCCAGAATTTGGTCATCCGTAGATAGTGTTCTTTACCTGTCCGATGCCAGGCGGTTTGCATCGCCACCAGGACGATGCCTAGACCAATCGTCAATGGCACCATGAGAAAGTGGTACACAGTTGTGATACCAAATTGCCACCGAGCTACTTCAAGAGGATCCATCAGGGTCCCTCCCCCACCAGCAGACACCCGCTGATAATCGAAAATCAGAAGTATGGTTGCGCTGGATCGCACGTAGACTCGATGCTTCAGCGCTCAGATACCGGCTGCTTTTCAGCCTTTCCACGCTCATCATAACCACATTTCTACGCATTGTAGAAATCATTATTCTACGAGATGTAGAAATTCTGCAGTCGTGCCAGCTACAATAAAGATCTAACTCACATCTGGTGCGCAATGCGGCCAATTATCACTGACACCAAAACGCTCCACCGCGATAGATAGAAGGGATCTCATTGGGCGAACTTGAACAAGCAATTATGAACCTGCTGTGGGATGCCACCGAGCCCATGACCGCCAACCAAGTCCGGGATTCGTTGGCGCAAAGCCAAGAAAATGGCTCCGCAATCACCACCGTCCTCACGGTCCTTGGGCGACTGCACAAAAAGGGCTTTGTCGTAAAAGACGACGCTCGTCGTCCCCATGAGTTTTCTGCTGCGACGTCACGCGAAGAGCACACCGTGAAACTGTTGAATGACGTATTGGGCTCCGCCGTTGACAAGCATGCTGTCTTAGCTCGCTTTATTGGTGGCATTGACCCGTCAGATGCTCAAAAAATCCAACAGTTATTGAGCTCGCGCGACCAGTAGATCGCAGCGTCCCGGAGGCCTCTTCTGACACCGTATGTGCTCGCAGCCCTCGCCGTGTTACTGGCCTGGCCAGTGCCGTTGTGGCTCCAACAAGCTCAGTGGCCCTCTCGCGCGCCCGGGGCAGCCCTTATACTGTGGCAAGCGATTGGCCTCAGCGGTGGGTTATCACTCGTCACCGCTCCCCTAACCTGGGGGCTCCAGCCCTTCGGTTCGGGTATCCTTAGCGCCTTCCAAGAATTATGGAACGTCTTCCAAACCAAAGGGCTCGACGGCGTAGCCTACGATCCGCGCTGGCATCCTCTGGGTTTTGCCGCCATCACGCTCGGTTGCATCATCTTTGGTCACCTCGCACTGGTGCTCCTCCACACCGCCTATCGAACCTTTACTCAGCGCAGGAAACATCGTGAATTCGTCGAAGTGCTCTCAGCCTCGCTCCAAGACCACGATCATGGATTAGCGGCTGGTTCACATTCGGCAGAATCCACCCGGGTGCTGCCGGTAGATCATCCTCTGGCCTACTGTCTGCCGGCGGTCAATCAGCCCCTGACTATTGTCTCTCAGGGGTTGCTGGACACACTGTCGACCAAACAACTTAGCGCCGTGTTAACCCACGAAGCCGCTCACCTGACGCAACGCCATGATTTACTCCGCCTGGCTTTCCACGCCTGGCACAAAGCCGCACCTTGGCTGCCTGCGACCAGCGTGGCCGCCAATGAAGTCACCGAGTTAACAGAAATTCTGGCCGACGATGTGACACTGCTCCGTCACCTGCGCGACGACCTCACCACCGCGCTCGTCCATACCCTGACCGAAGCAGACATTGCACCAACAACTGCCGCGGCGCAAACCACCGAAGACCAACCACTCGTATCCCGTCGATTTTCCCGACTCATCGACCCGGAAACAGCTCTCAGTTCAGGTAGAGTTGGGCTGGTCATAATTCTGGCGATACTGCTTGTCACAGTGCCGGCGTTCATTAGCCTGGTGTAACGATGGCACGCGGATCCACTGCGGGCGAAAACTATGCTGCAAGGTGATGACGGGTTATGTGAATCGCGGTGGGTTAAAAACCGCGCTAAGCTGAGAAGTTATGACAACTCAAGAGGCTGAAGCTCAAGCGACGGTTTCGATGCAAGTAGACAGAAATGGACAGTCCAACGTGAGTTCTAATGCGGT
>CAZAAP010000151.1:0-4450 GCA_964482935.1 uncultured Enteractinococcus sp. | reverse complement strand
GGGACCGCTGGGCCACCATAGGGGGTGACCCAGCGGGTTTTAGGTGTCGAAATTAATTGGCTCGATTGGCAACAAATTCGATCAGTGTGCGAACCATCACACCGGTTGCATCTTTCGGAGTGTAACCACGTGGGCTGGAATCATTGAAGGACGGGCCAGCGATATCCAGGTGCGCCCACGGCGTGTCACCGACGAATTCGCGCAAGAAGGCGGCAGCACCTTGCATACCGCCGTAGCGCTCACCAGTATTTTTCAGATCGGCCACATTGGAATCAAATCCGGCTCGAGCTTCTTCAGGGATCGGGATGTCCACGACGGTTTCGCCGGTGGTCGCTGCAGCATCAACGAGTTCACGACGAATATTATCAGCGCCCATGATGCCGGTGGTGCGCACGCCCAATGCGACCATTGCTGCACCGGTCAGGGTAGCGATATCCACCACAACATCAGGATTTTCCTCCGTAGCAGCGACCAAAGCATCGGCCAATACAAGGCGTCCCTCTGCATCGGTATTCATGACCTCGACGGTGGTTCCGCCGCGGATGGTCAGGATGTCGGAGGGTTTGATACCGGTGCCCGATGGCATATTCTCAGCCATGGCGAGCCATCCGGTGACTTTCACCTCGAGCCCCAGCTCGGCCACCGCATGAAGCACTCCGGCGACCGTCGCGGCTCCTGCCATATCCGACTTCATCGTCTCCATTGAGCCGGCTGGTTTCAGTGAGATGCCACCGGTGTCAAAGGTAATGCCTTTTCCTACGAGTGCGATGTGTCCTTTGGCGTTATTAGGAGTATATTCCAACTTGACCAGCCGTGGTGGGTTGGCGGAGCCCTGACCGACGCCCAATAAGCCCCCGAACTCGCCTTCTGCAAGCGCTTCTTCGTCATACACAGTAGCGGTGATCTGGGAATTTTCTACCAAGGTTTCGACTTCTTGGGCGAAAGTCCCGGGGAATAAGTGCGAGGGTGCGGTATTGACCAGATCGCGGGCAATAAAGGTCGCCTTAGCAATAGCAGTAGCCTGGTTCAGGAGCGTCTCGGCATCTGCAAGATCGGTGACAAACTTGAGCGTCATACCGTTGGTCTGTTCATCTTCACCGTTGTCTTTTTGGGTTTTGTAGCCGGCGAATGCGTAGGTGCCTATTGCGGCTCCTTCAGCAACAGCAGTCAAACGAGCGGCGCTATCAGCTGGGAGCGCGATGGTGATATCGGAGATCCCAGACAATTTAGCGGTGGCAGCACCAGCGGCACGGCGTAGAGCTTCTGCAGAGATCTCGCCTGTAGGGGAGTTATCAAAGGTAGGAGTGCCCTGGGCGGGCACCTCCGTAGAGCCGAGGCCGGTGAGGACCACAATCTTGGCTTCAAGACTAGTGTTAGCGCCAGCAACACGGGTAACTTCATCCGCTTTGCCTTTCACCCCGAGGGCTTCAAGCTGGTCTTGCAGGTCAGCAACAGCCGCCTGATCGACTCCGGTGGCTCTGATCACAGGACCGTCATCGGTTGATTCCACCCCAATGACAAGTGCTTCAGTCTGGTCGATGGTGCTTGTAGCGGTTAATTGTGCGGTGAATTCGGCGATGAAACCATGGGAAGCGGCGTTTTGGGCCACGAAATCACGTCCTTAGGAATTGCATAATGGTTATGATTGGTGACTCCATCATAACGATGAGACCATGGGTGCCCATGGAATAAGCGACATGGGCATTGTGTTCTGTATAAATAGTGTTTGTGCAGCGTTTAAGTCCACTAAGTTTTGTCAGGAGTCTGCGTGCTCGATCCGATTGATCTGATCCGAATGTCGTCGTCAGCTAGAGAATTGCTGGCTGGTACCAACCAGTCCGAGGACGGCGATGACTCGCCGGTCCTTCATGGTCTTGATTTGCTGGTGGTGTTCTCCGGGTACCTCGATGCAGGCAATGTTTCCACGCAACTTGAAAACGTCCTGTTGGAACGTCTGGCTCATCAGCGAATAGCAACGTTTGATACCGATCAGCTGCTGGATTATCGCGCGCGTCGCCCACATTTGCGTTTTGATGGTCAACACTTTTCGGACTATGAAACTCCTGAACTAGAATTGCATCTTCTCAAAGATCAGATGCAACGACCTTTTCTAATGCTCAGCGGGCCGGAACCAGATTATCAATGGGATCGTTTCGTAGCTGCCGTCATGATTCTGGTTGACCAGCTCGACGTCAATCTCGTGACCTTCGTGGATGCGGTGCCATTGCCCGTTCCGCATACTCGCCCGTTAGGGGTTACTACGCATGGGACTGCGCAAGAACTCTTAGAAGGGCTTGCCACGTGGGCACCCAAAGGACGCATCGCTGCGGGGGCGGCGCAGTTGTTAGAACTGCGTGCCGCAGAAGCCGGACGCAGAGTCAGCGGCTATACGTTGCATGTGCCACATTATCTTGCGGATGCCACCTATCCGCAGGCCGCAGTGGCTGCGCTGGAATACGTCGGTGCTGCGATGGGATTGATGTTACCGACTGAAGAGCTTCGAGAATCCGGGCGCGAAGTCGAGCAACAAATTGCCGCCCAGGTACACAACAGACCAGAGATTGCCGCGATGCTCAAACATTTAGAGAATCGCTTCGATGAGCATGCGCAGGAACATCAGACTCGTAGTTTATTACTAGCTCCAAATGAGGAAATGCCCGATGCTAACGAAATCGGTTCAGCAGTCGAGTCTTATCTGAGCGAACAAGTGCAGCATGATGATGCCGGATTAAACGACCAAGATCGTCGCACCCTGGCTGATACCGGCCAGATCGATGAGTCACCGACAGAACCGATGCGCCCGTCACGTTCTGAGTTTGGTCCAAACAGTGCTGATTTTGTCACAGACACCGATGACGAGACCCAAGACACCAACGACGACGAGGACACAGACTAGGCGTCTACTGGGATAACTCCACGGTGCGCTCGCCGTAGAGTTATCCACATTGAGGCGTCCGGGTCCGCTACGTGGCTCAGATCTATTTCATGCTGGGGTCATGACTCAAGATGCACAAAATTTTCCGGTCCCTGACTCCGCCGATTCATCGCACTCTGACCATCACGACCCGGCCTACTTGCAAGCCGCCGCAGGCAAAGTAACTGCGGATGCACAACCTGCCGGTCACGAACACGAGGCTTCTCATCGCCTGCAGATCAGTACGCCTGAAGAGATCCTGGCTTATATTCAATGCACTTTAGGATTTCGTCCCACTGATTCTTTAGTCATGATTGCTTTTGACCATCAGGCGTTGTCCACCGTGATCCGTTGTGACTTACCGGAAGCTCTGCAGAAGACGCTGCAGTCCAACACCTTAGAGAGTGTCACGTTTTTTGATTTCGGATTGACTGAACCACAAGAGTTGCAGTTAATGGATCTCGGCAAAAAGCTGGGTGAGCTCATGGCACGTGAATCCGCGACCACAGGGTGTTTACTTGTCTATTTTGCAGATACCCTCAGCGTTTCAGACCACCACGCGTTAGCTGCCGCGGGGACAGTCAACGCGATGCTCACCGCTCAGTTCGGACTTGCCAAAATACCCGTGGAAGAATCCTGGCTGATTCACCATCAACAGCTGTGGCATCTTCGGTGTACAGTCACCACCGAGTGTGAGGTGCAAGGGGACGCCATTGGTGATCCAGCGTTGACCGATATTTTTCACACGCTTGACCCGCAAGGCAACTCGAGACACCCGCAGCAGGCCATGCGTAAGTTAGCTTTCCCCCAAACTTCGAACATGAGTTCGAAGAGTCCTCCTGATACGCAAGCCCTCTTAGAGCAACGACCCAAGGTGGTACTCGATTGGTTGTCGCGCTGGGAGCAACGACTACGCGAGGGGCCCACGATGTTATATTCCGATCATGTAGCACAGCTCCTGGCGGCGTTAGAACATCCCAGGTTGCGAGACGCAGTGCTTGCCATGGCGTGCTTCGATTTCACCACCGCCCTGCACGGCATGGTTGCACTCGGGCAATTGCCGGACCAAATGACGGTGTTAGCAGGAGTCCAAGGCAACATCGAAGATGGACTGGCCGTGAAAGACTGTTTGCAAGGCCAATCGGAGCGTGCCCCTGACTGGCAACGCATCGCGGCGCTGGAACGTCTCTGTCATCAATTGTTACCCTTATCGGATCTCCACTCGGGTGGAGTAGTGGTGGGGTTGTTGGCATGGATTGAATGGGTACGTGGTCGCGGCAGTATTGCATTGGGATACGTTCGGCAGGCTCGCAAACATTTCCCCACGGAGCGATTTTTGCTCATTCTCGAAGATGTGTTGCGTCAAGGAGTCGTTGCGGGCTGGACTACTCGCATGGACAGCGCTTGGAGTCCTGGAAACGCAGCTTGAGAGCGTTGCATGTCGAGAGCGCGTAGTGGCTGATTGATGTGGCATAATGTTCTGGTCTAACGGCTGTGTGGAAAACTTTTTGAAAGTTTTTGTCACGATGGGAACAA
>CAZAAP010000150.1:0-4467 GCA_964482935.1 uncultured Enteractinococcus sp. | reverse complement strand
GCGCACTAGTGCTGTTCTCCTTGAGTTGCTGGATTGCGGGCAAGATGTTTGCGGGCAAAAGCCAGCGCTTCGGCCAGCATTTCTTCGCGGTGGCCCGGATATTTTTGACCACGTGTTGAGACTTCGATACACACCGCGCCGTCGTAGTCACTTTCGGCAATCTGGCGTAGCGATTCGACCACCCGTTGGTGACCGTAGCCGGGTAGCAAGTGTTCATCGGCCGCGGTACCGGAGCCATCGGTCAAATGGACATGCGCCAGGCGGGAGCCCAGTAGTTTGATGGCGCGTAACGAGTCCATTTTGGCGGTCGCTGCGTGGGAGAAATCCCAGGTGATGTAGTCATAGTCCTGCGGGATGGGATCGTAATGCGGCAGATACATTTGGACTTCTTGGCCGCGCACCCGCCACGGATACATGTTTTCTACGGCAATAGTGACACCGGTGGCTTCCATGATGTCACGGATGCCGTCGGCAAATTCCAGAGCGTATGAGCCTTGCCAGCGAAATGGTGGGTGCGCAACAACGATTTCCGCGCCCAGCTCACGGGCCAAATCAGCTGCCCGGGCGATCTTAGTCCAGGCGGACCCCCAGACCTGTTGGGTGAATAATAAGGTGGGAGCGTGGACGGAATGAATGGGCATCGAGTGCCGCTGGGAGAGCTCATCTAGTTTTGTGGGATTATGAGTCCACCGGTTTTGGGTCACCATGATTTCGACGCCGTCGTACCCAAGATCTTCGGCCGTTGCAAAGACATGTTGGGGTGGTAGAGAAAAGATCGACGACGACGATAGTGTCACCGGGATTTCTGGTCTAACCACCTGTCACTCCTAGTGAGAATCCGGGTCGTTGATCATCCGAGGTCAAGTCTACGCCTTCAACCCACGGATTGTCGTTGTCCTGGGTAACCCTGCCTTGCAGTCGCAGCGCATCGAGCCGACCAAGAATGAGACCCTCGCGCAGGGCCCACGGGCAGATGCTGAGTTTTTTGACCTTGAATGATTTCATCGCCGCCTGGGCGACCATCCCACCGGCCAGCACCTGGCGGGCGCGGATATCCGACACCCCAGGCAGTTGAGCGCGCTGGGTTTCATTCATCAACGCCAGCGTCTGATTCCAGGTGATGAGGTCTTTGACCCGCAGCTTGCGTGGCACAAACAGCCCATCGGTCGAGGGGGCAGCTCCGGCCAGTCGCGCAAGCGACCGGAAGGTTTTCGACGTACCGGTCACCACGGTGTTCTCGGGGAGCCGTTTTGGAAACATCGGCCGGTATTCTTTGAGCACCGAATGAATGTAGTCATCGAGGACTTCGATCTGCTCGACAGACGGTGGGTCGGGGTCAGGGAAGAATTCCCGGGTAAGTCGCTGCGCCCCCAACGGTACCGAGACCGCCGTTGTGGGAAGTTCGTCAGTGCCAAAGGACATTTCAAACGAGCCACCCCCAATGTCAAAGTTCAGTAAGTTCTCAACGTGCCAACCGTGCCAACGTCGCACCGCGAAATATGTCATGGCGGCTTCCTGGTCCCCCGACAGTACGGTCAGGTGGACGCCGGTTTCTTGGGTGATCCGGTCTAATACCTCCGGCCCATTGCTAGCATCCCGAATCGCAGACGTGCAGAAACTGATCATGTCGGCCGCCGCGTTGGCCTTGGCAAATGCGGCGGCCCCGTTGATGAACTCGATCAGGCTGCGCTGTCCGGTTTCGGTGATCGCCCCGTCGTCGGCAAGATGTTGGATCAACGACATGGGACGTTTATGATCGGCGTACGCTGTTGGGCGCGCTCCGGGAAACGCATCCACCAAGAGCAGGTGGACGGTGTTCGAACCGATGTCCAGGACTCCCAGACGCATGGTTACTTCTTCTTTGCTCGCGTAGTGGGGCCTTTGGCCCGTTTCTCGGCCAGCAATTCGAAGGCTTGCCCCTCGGTGATCTGCTCAGGTGCGGTACCCCGCGGCACGGTCACGTTGGTGGTGCCATCGGTAATGTAGGGACCAAACCGGCCTTCCTTGATCACAACTTTCTTGCCCGACGACGGATCGTTACCGAACTCGGCAAGCGGCGGTTTCGCCTGGCCGCGACCGCGACGCTGTTTGGGCTGGGAGTAAATCTGCTCGGCTTCCTCCAGCGTGATGGTAAACAACTGCTCTTCGGATTCCAACGAGCGCGAGTCTGAGCCCTTGCGCAAATACGGACCGAACCGACCATTCTGGGCGGTGATTTCCTCGCCGTCGGCGGCAACACCCAGGCTCCGCGGTAACGACAAGATCTTCAGGGCGTCCTCAAGGGACATCGTCGCAATATCCATGCCTTTGAGCAGCGAACCGGTTTTGGGTTTCGGCTTCTTTGGCGCCTTCTTGGGTTTCTTGCGCCCGTTTTTGTAGTATTCATCCGGTTGGGCGTCTTTATAGGCTTGGATTTCTTCTTCCGTCAGCTCCGGAATGATTTGGGTGACGTAAGGTCCGTAGCGGCCATCTTTGGCCACGATTTCATACCCGGTTTCTGGATCGGTGCCCAGCACTCGTTCGGAAGGCCCGGCCGTTTCGATCATTTCCACGGCGACTTCGGGGGTGAGTTCATCAGGTGCCATTTCTTCTGGCACATTGGCACGCTTGGGATCGTCGTCGGGTTTCGCATCAGCCGGCAGGGCCTGTTCGAGATACGGTCCATAGCGCCCGACGCGCAGGGTGATGCCTTCGGCGACCGGAATCGAGTTGATCGCGCGGGCGTCAATATCGCCGAGGTTTTCTACGGTGTGTTTGAGGCCTTCGGCGGATTCTGCGGTGCCGAAATAGAACCCTTCCAACCAATCGCGCCGATCCATCTGGCCGGCCGCTATTTGGTCGAGGTCATCTTCCATCCGGGCGGTGAATTTGTAATCCACGTAGCGTGCGAAGTGTTCCTCGAGCAGCCGGATCACCGAAAACGCAATCCAGGAGGGCACCAGGGCCGAGCCGCGTTTGCGAACATAGCCACGGTCAAGGATCGTGGAAATGGTCGGCGCATACGTGGAAGGTCGACCGATTTCGCGTTTTTCGAGTTCGGCGACCAACGACGCTTCGGTATAGCGTGACGGTGGCGTGGTTTCGTGGCCTTCGGCCTGCAGTTCGCGGGCCTCCAGGATCTGGCCCTCACCCATATCAGGCAGGCGGGCGTCGTCACGTTCTTGTTTCTCGCCGGGCACCGATTTCTGATCGGATTCATAGGCTTTCATGAAGCCCGGCACGGTGATGACAGTTCCGGATGCCGAGAACTCGGCAACCCGCGGGGTCTCCTCAGCCGATGTACCGGCAATTTTCACCGTGGCGGTATACCCGGTCGCATCAATCATCTGCGAAGCGACCGTGCGTTTCCAGATGAGTTCATAGAGCCGGAACTCATCGGCGCTCAGGGAGTTTTTCACCTGCGAGGGCGTGCGGAAGTAGTCACCGGCAGGCCGGATCGCTTCGTGTGCTTCTTGGGCGGCGGTGTTCTTCGAGGCATAATAGCGCGGCTTATCGGGCACCATGTCACCGCCGTAGAGTTCGGTTGCCTGGTTGCGCGCCGCCGAGATCGCCTGCGAGGACAGCACGACCGAGTCGGTACGCATATAGGTGATGTAACCGTTTTCGTATAACCGCTGGGCGACCTGCATCGTGACCCGCGAGGTAAACCGCAGGCGTCGGGAAGCTTCCTGCTGCAGGGTCGAGGTGGTAAATGGTGCAGCAGGACGACGGCGGTACGGCTTGTCTTCAAGCGAGGTGATCGCAAATTCGGTGTCGGCCAGTCCGGTCGCCAGAGATTCAGCCGAGAACTGGTCGAGATGAACCACCTCGGTCTTGGACTTCAGTTGACCGTCATCGTCAAAATCACGTCCGGTGGCTACTCGGACCTCGTCGACGGCCGAGAGTTTGGCGGGGAAGGATTCTTCGGCGTCGGTCACAAAGTCCGCGGTCAGGTCCCAGTAGGAGGCCGGGACGAAAGCGATGCGTTCGCGCTCGCGTTCGACCACCAGACGGGTCGCAACGGACTGGACACGACCGGCAGACAGGCCGGGGCCAACTTTGCGCCATAGCACCGGAGAAATTTCATACCCGTAGAGCCGGTCAAGAATTCGGCGGGTTTCTTGGGCATCCACAAGATCGGTATCGAGTTCACGAATATTTTCGAGTGCGCGCTGGATACCCTCTTCAGTGATTTCCGTAAACGCCATCCGGTAGACCGGGACTTTGGGTTTCAGCACCTCCAGCAGGTGCCAGGCGATGGCCTCACCCTCCCGGTCAGCATCTGTTGCCAGATAGAGCTCGTCGGCGTTTTTGAGCGCTTTGCGAAGTTCGGTGACCTTCTTTTTCTTATCGTCAGCGACGACGTAATAGGGTTCGAAACCGGCTTCGGTATCCACCGCGAATTTGCCGTAGGGACCTTTTTTCATGTCGGTGGGCAGATCAGATGGGCGTGGTAGGTCTCGTATGTGGCCTACCGAGGAATCAACA
>CAZAAP010000149.1:0-4495 GCA_964482935.1 uncultured Enteractinococcus sp. | reverse complement strand
GCGATCACCGCAGCAGATGCCGAAGACGATTCCGACCCCGTGCTGGGTCCGGTCAGTGTCGATCTCAGCGCGGGCGGTAATTACACCGCAGCGGCCCACCTCGACGCTGATGGCGAGCCTACGGTCACCGCATTTGAAAACGACACCTCCGAGCTGGCCGCAGGTGAAGGTCGCCTGATGGTCCGCCACATTGCCGCCGCACCTGAGGTGGATATTTGGGGCGATGGTTCGGTTGTCATCGAATCTCTCACAAACCCAGATGAGCAGGCCCTTGAGCTTCCCGCAGGCACGATCGAGGCTGCCGTATCACTGGCCGGTGAATCCGACCCGGTGTTAGGCCCGACTGATGTGAACATCGCAGAAGGTGCCGCGACCATCGTCTACGCCTGGGGCTCTGCCGAGGACGACACCCTTGATCTAGCCGTCCAGAGCGTGGATGGTATGCACTCAGCTCCAACTGGCGTCCCGTCCGGGAACTATGAGGTTCCCGCTCAGCCCTCAGGCGCACTATTAGCGGTTGGGATCGCCGGATTAGGCCTGCTGAGCGCAAGCGCCTTCGCCTTCGTCGCACGTAGTAGAGCCAAGGCATAGCATCATGACCAACCGACGCGCCGGCCGAATGGCTGGTCCTGCTCTGGCTCTTAGCGCAGCCCTGGTGCTCACCGGATGCATCAGCGGCGCCAGCACAGGCCCGACCTCCGAACCTGCCGGCGCGCCGGTTTCGGCCTCCGACCCTTCGACAGTGTCTGCTGTCGCACCTACCGCGCAGCCTTCTGGAGGGTTGGAGGCACTCCCTACCCCCGAGATACCGGTGGTTCCAGCGACCCCCGAGTCGGGGGCGGAAACCCCCGAACCCGTCCAGGTGCGCTATCCCGCAATCGACGCCGACCTGCCGGTTCAGCCACGCGGCGTCGCAGACGATGGTCAGATGGATCTACCCGATGACGCCGGTCAAGCCGCCTGGTATCAATTCGGGATGACCCCAGCCGATGAGACCGGGACCACTGTGATCGCCGCCCACGCCGGGTCGGAAGAGACCCCCTTCGGTCCGTTCTACGGGCTCCTTGACGCTCAGCAGGGTGATGAGGTGATCGTTGTAGATAGTGCGGGTCAAGAGCATCGCTACCAGGTTGTCGAAACCCAGCAGCTGGGCAAAGCCGGGCTGGACTTCACCCCATACTTTGATCGCAGCGGACCGCACCGGCTGGTGTTGATTACCTGTGGTGGGCAGTGGGTTCCAGAGCGCAACAGTTATACTGATAATGTGATCGTGGTCGCAGAGCCGATCGAATGACCCAGGAGACTCACCCGCGGGGCATTGAGTTTTCACCCTGCTCTGTTCCACCCCTTGAAGGAGGCGCTCTGGACCAGCAGACCCTTGCGACACGCTTTGCAGCGGGGGAGCCGACCGCCATGCATGAGCTCTACCAAGAGCACGGCACCCTGGTGTTTTCCCTGTGCTTGGCCGCGCTGCGGCACCGCCAAGATGCCGAAGATGCGACCCAGCAAGTCTTTACCCGGGCCTGGCGTTTTCGGGAAACCTATGACGTGACGCGGCCTACCGGAGCCTGGCTCACCGGGATTACCCGACGAGTCATCGCGGACATCTTTGCCAGCCGAGACCGGGACCGACAGAGCACTGAAGCCGGGGTGGTCGCCTTGGCCCGTCAAGACAACCCGCAGCCCACCCAAACGCTCGTCGACCGCGTCGTCGTACAGCAGACACTGACGGAACTTGGCCCACCACAGGATGAGATTCTGCGGCTGATCTATATTGACGATCTGCCACTCAAAACCGTCGCCGCGCAATTAGATATGCCACTGGGTACCGTAAAGTCCCACATCCACCGGGGGTTAGCCCGCATGAGAAAGAGCCTGGAGGTACACAGTGACCGATAGGTATAACACCACCGACGGTTTCATCGACGGGCACCTGACGAATGATGCCCTCACCGAAATCATGACCACCGACAGTGTCGGCGAGGTGCCCACCGAGCACACCCAGCACCTGGAACACTGTGCCCAATGCCAAACGGCACTGACCGACATTGACCGTATCATCGCCGCCCTGCGCAGCCCGAACGTACTAGAAGAACCGCCACCGGGTCTCTGGGACCGCATCGCCACAGACCTCGATCTTGCAACCCCCGCGCCAAGCAGCGCACCGATTGACGCCACGGATGCCACCGTGACACCGCCAACCCGACTGCGACCTCGCCCGGAGTCTCGGGGTGTCCCGTGGTGGGGAATCTTAACCGCAGCTGCTGTCGGCGCACTGATCGGTGGGGTCGGCATCGCAGCGATCCTTAGTCAGCAGACAACCGAACAGGACGCACCGGTGGCCAGCCCCGTCGTGGGAGGAGCCACCCTAGAACCCGTCGCCGCCGACGACTTCTCCGGCACCGCACAGATGGTGCAACGGGATGACGGCAGCCTGGAGCTGACCGTCGAAATCTCGAATGCACCCGACCCGGCCGATGGATACTTCGAAGTCTGGTTGCGCGATGCCGAAGCCACACAGTTGATTTCTCTGGGGACAGCCACTCGCGAATCCACTACCCTGCAAGTGCCCGGCGGAGTCGATCTCTCCGAATATAACGTCGTGGATGTCTCCCACGAGCATTTCGACGGCGACCCGAGCCACAGCGGGGTCACCTTGGCTGCCGGCCCCATGGAGACTCAAGACAGCTAAATCTGGCCGAGCTCAGGCCGCACGCGGTGGTTGATCAGCCATGCGGTCTCGACAGTGGCAAGCCCAGCTGCCAGACTTGAGATGGAAAAGCACCCCGGTGTTCCTGACCCAAGGAGGCCCCATGACAGACGTGACCTCATCCCAAGCCCAAGACCAACTGCCCGATTGGACCGTCGTTGACGGACGCTTAGAAATCAGCGTGCGCGCCAAAGACTTCGTACAGGCCATCGAGTTCGTCAACCGCTTCACCAACCTTGCCGAAGCCCAAGACCATCACCCCGATTTCGAGATCCGCTACAACACCATCCGCATGCGCGTGGTCAGTCACGACGTCGGAGGACTAACCGACCGCGATCTGAAGTTTGCGACCTCAGTCAACGTGCTCATCGACGAAATGGGACTCAAACGCCAGCCCGAAAAGATCACCCGCACCCAGGTGGTGATCGTCAGCGCCAACGTCGAGGCCATCAAGCCGTTTTGGAAAGCGGTCTTTGATTTCAAAGATGCCAAAGACGATGAGCACCTGCTCGTGGATCGTTCCGATGTGCTGCCACCGATCCGCTTCCATGAACTCTCCAACATCTCGGTCTCCGAAGGCGACGAAAATGCCACCCCGGCACCGGGCAACGTGCACTTCGAGGTCTTTGTTCCGTCGTCGCTGGCCAAAGATCGACTGCAAGCCGCGACCGAAGCCGGCGGCAAACTGCTCAGTGAAGCCGACTCGACCTCCCTGTGGGAGCTCTCCGATAAGGACGGCAACCGGGTCATCCTTCGAGCTGAAGGATAAACCGCGCCGAGAGCTCCGGGCACAAAGAACTCGCGGAACGTTCCGAAGAACCGTTCCGCGAGTTGAATCATGTCAGCGTCGCATGAGCCTTAGATGGCGGTGTAGCCACCATCAACTAAGTGGTAAGACCCGGTGATGAATGACGCTTGATCGGACAGCAAGAAGAGCACCAGGTTAGCGACCTCTTCTGAGGTCCCCAGACGGTGCAGGGTGTGTTTTTCTTCCAGCGCTGTCATGGTGGCTTCATCCAAAGAGTTTTCCAGCAGGGGAGTCTTGATGTAGCCCGGTCCAACGGCGTTGATGCGCAGTTTCTGTGGACCGTATTCGGCAGCGGCGTTCTTCGTTAGACCAACGACGCCGTGCTTTGCAGCGGTATAAGCGGCGTTGCCCGGGGCGGCAACTGAACCGTGAATTGATGAAATGTTCACGATCGCGGCCTGGTCAGCGCCAGCGTCCAGCATTGCTGGGATCTGGTAGCGCATGCCATAGAGCACTCCGTTGAGGTTGATGCTGATGACGCGATCCCAGTCTTCCAGGTCGAGCTCACCAATCGGCGCTGCCTGACCACCAATACCAGCGTTATTCACCGCCAAGTGCAGCGCACCATAGGTTTCTACCGCGTGTTCAACGGCGGCCTTATTGTCTTCTTTCGAGGCCGTATCGTGTTTGATGGCCGACGCCTTGCCGCCGTCCGATTCAATATCGGAGACCACGCGCTTGGCTGCCTCAAGATCGATGTCAGAAACAACGACATTAGCGCCCTCTGTGGCAAGGCGCTTAGCGACGGTTTCACCAATGCCGGAACCGGCTCCGGTGACGAGTGCTGTGCGATCTGTAAATAGTGCCATGTTGTACTCATTCCCTTCGTTCAGTTAGCCCGACGGGATAAGTCGTTCATACGTCAGACTATGGATATTGTCTTCACCCACAACCTTAGTTGTTCAAATTTGAAGTAGCTGTTAGGTGAGGCACATCCAGCCTTCTCTGGTAGGGAAGGCTGATCAAGGAATGAGGAG